>NZ_JBEAAL010000022.1:0-59374 GCF_040066075.1 Neorhizobium phenanthreniclasticum | reverse complement strand
CCTCCATCTTCTGCGATTGCCTCAGTTCTTCCTCGATCTTGTGGCGGCTGGTGAGGTCGCGGATGAAGCCGGTGAAGATGCGCTTGCCATTGGTGATCGCCTCGCCCACCGCAAGCTCCATGGGAAACACGGATCTGTCTTTCCGCTGACCGGTAACCACGCGACCGTACCCGATGATGCGACGCTCGCCTGTCGTCAGATATCGCGTAAGATAGCCATCATGAGCCTCCCGGTCCGGCGACGGCATCAGCATCTTGACGTTGTGACCACAAACTTCATTCGCCGAATATCCGAAAAGCTGCTCCGCTGCGGCGCTGAAAGACGTGATGATGCCGATTTCGTCAATGACGACCATCGCCTCGGGAACCGTATCCAGGATCGACCGCAGATGCGCCTCCCGTCCGGCAAGATCGTTCTGGACCTTTTTCATATCCGTGATGTCGTTGTTCGTCTGGATGATGATCGTCCGTTCATCCGGTGACGGATTGAGTGCGACCCAGCGGGTGGCGACGAAAATCCGCTGACCATTTCGGTGCCGGTGAACGACCTCCCCTTCCCACGAATGGTCGGTCTGGACCTGTCGGCGAATGATATCCAGCGGCTCAGGAAACTCTGTTGCCAGAAGCTCGTGAATAACGCTACCGACAACCTCATCCTGCGACCAGCCGTATAGGCTCTCGCATCCCTTCGTCCAGCGCGTAATGACGCCATCCAACCCGTGAACGATGAGGTTGGCATCATCCAGAAGGCTGGTTACGGCATCGAGCTGATTTTCGGTATCGACAAGCGTCTTTTCGTTCATATGTCTTCCGTGAGCGGTACCGCTAATGGCGGCGCCGCTCACCATGAACGACGAAATCCCGCCTGCTGTCCTCATATTCATCGCCGTCCCCGGCGAGTTGCGCAAGCGTCGCAGGCTTGATGATCCGGAGCGAATGTCGACCGGCCGGACCGAGGACGCCCTTGCTGGTCAGCTTGGTGATCGTGCGGGAAACGGTTTCGATTGTTAGACCCAGATAGTCACCCATGTCCAGCCGAGTCATCGGCAAATCGACGATAGGCTGCAACGCACCTTCCGACATTGTCCGTCTGAGGTACTTCAGAAGAAAGCTGCAGAGCCGCTCCTCGGCGTTCTTGCAGGAGAGAAGAACCATCTGATCCTGGGCTGCGGCCATCTCGTCGCAGACATGGGCGAAGACCTGCGGGCGGAGTTCCTCCGAATCCGCAACAGCCATATCGAATGCCTTGCGGGTGAGACGGCGAACCTTTGTAGCGGTGATCGCTTCGGCACTGTAAAGATAGTTGCCCTTCAGGGAGACGCCGACGATATCGCCAGCATGCACGAAACCTGTAATAATGCGCCGGCCGTCAGAAATGATTCTGAAGATGCGGAGCGTGCCTTCAATCACATCGAAAACATGTTTGGCACTGTCGCCCTCGAAAAACAGCGACTGACCCGGGGTCAGATGTTCAACGGGCTGCCTTGCGAAAAGAGTGTGCAGGCAACTCTGTTCTCCAAGTTCCGTGGCCCTTGCGATCTCGTATCCATGAATGCGGTTGCTGGTGAGAAACATGGCGCTGCCTCCGTCTTTCGATGGATACAGTTGACCGAAGCCAGGTAACACGCGAATGCTAATAGTGTGAAACACGGTTCGATTTTGTAACAGACGGTAACAGGCCGATGCCAATTCTCTCATCCAGTACCGTCCGTATTCTCGTCGTCGATGATGATCCTCGCATTCGGCAGATGCTGACGCGTTATTTCGAGGACGAGGGATACTCGGTGAGCACCGCCGCCGACGGCACGGAAATGAAAAGCCAGTTCAGGCATAAGGAGATAGACATCATCCTGCTCGATCTTTCCCTGCCCGGCGGACAGGATGGCCTCGACCTTGCGCGCGAAATTCGAAGCCAGTCGGACGTACCGATCATGATGCTGACAGGGCGTGACGATGTCGTCGACCGGATCATCGGCATCGAGATTGGGGCAGACGACTATATCGCCAAACCTTTCCATCTCCGCGAGGTGCACGCACGGCTGAAATCGATCCTCAGGCGGCGCCAGCCGAGCATCGCCAGGACGGAGGCCAACGAGGACAAGATCATCCATTTCGAAGGATGGACACTCAATCTTTCGAGGCGGCAGTTGCTGGCTCCGGACGGCTCCGAGGTAGAACTCACGACCGGCGAGTTCGACATGCTCACGGCCTTTCTCGAGAATGCCGGACGCGTCCTGACGCGTGACTTCCTGATGGATTCGACGAGGGGACGCCAGCTTGAGGCCTTCGACCGGACGATCGACGCTCAGATCGTGCGCCTGCGCAGAAAAATCGAGGCGGATGCCAGCAATCCGCAATTGATCAAGGCCATCCGCGGCGTCGGCTACATCTTCACCGGCAAGATCGACTGAAGTGCATCGTTGAGGTCAGTGTTCAGGTCATAGACCAGGCCGTTATTCCGGGGCTCCGTCTCCTTGAGATCTTCAAGGCTCTTCCAGTCCCTCGCCACCACCCTCCAGAAATGGATCTTCTCGCAACCTGTTTCCGCCGCCCGTTGTTTGATGACTTCGAAGAGCCGCTTTGCAATGTCCTGCTCATTGAAAAGGCTGATCGATGCACAGACCGGTACCTCCAATTGACGCGCGGAAGGCGGATGATCACGAACGAAGACGTAACATAGTCCCCGAAGATAACCTTTGGTGTCGGTGACAGTCAGCCAATCGTGGCGCGACACCTCCGTCGCCGTTATGATTCGCCATGTTTCGAGCCCCATTCCAGGCATGATCAATTGTATCACCGCAAAGGCACGGTGGACATCTGCCGCTTTCAGGACTCCTGTTTCGTAACCCGCGTCCATTTCGCAACCCCGCCAGAAGACCCGCGAGTAGTCTCTCACGAGTGCCAGCATCCAAAGGTTCAAAGCCTATCTCTGCTGCGGTCACCGACATTGATCGGGGTCAACACGGATCAATCGATTTCGAAACTGGCCAAACGCTGGCTTCCTTACGGCGGCATGACAAGTAGCTTGAAGGTCTGCAAAAAGCACCAACCGGCAGTGATCATATTGCAATCATGCGCTCTTCAGATTGCGCGCCAGCTTTGATCTTGGTCACGGACAGCAGCCAAACCGCGGCTATTCTTCTTGCTTCAGATAAGGAGGATACCATGCCATTGACGCTGAAATCGGGATTTCTCACGTCGTCCGGATACGAAGGACGCCTTATAATGAGTTCTGGGGCCGGCGATCAGGTTGTTGTGGTCACCCATGATGCACTTGCAGCGATTGCCGACCCGCCGCGTGTCGATGAATTCAGGCTGCAGGAATACATCGAGACCTTCAGCCGTATCGCAAGTGAAAAGTTCGATGGTGGCCTGTTCGATTCAACCGGCCATGTCTGTGTCACCGTCGGTGATATCCGCAAATGGCGGACTTCGCCGACGCGCGTCCACTGAAAACAGCTCACGATTTGCCTTCCTGTTGGAACATGAAAACAGGCACACCTCACATTTTCACCTGTTTAACAAAAACAGCGCAGGCCGACATCCTGAGCGCCTCAAGGCGGCAGTGAACACCTCAACTGTTTGACGCGCGTCAATGTGGCCTCGGTCCATGAGGTTTTTCATGACGGCGCTCGATCAAGAGCTGATAACGGGACTGCACAGGCACCTTCGCGATGCTTCCATGCAGCATCCCTTCTTCGGAAAATAGGAGAAAAATCATGCCTGAGCCAGCAACCAGACTTCCAGTCCAGAAAGATGAAAAGCCGATACAGCCGACAGGTAGCTTCTGGTCTCCATTTGAAACCCTTCGCACTGAAATCGACCGGCTGTTCGATGACTTCGTCCCGGCGTCCTGGCGCCCGCTGGAACGCTCCCTGTTCACTCGGGCGCCATCTCCGAGCGGATGGTCCATTGCGCCAGCCGTCGATGTGGTCGAAAAGGACGACGCATTCGAAATCACCGCTGAAGTCCCCGGCATCGATGAGAAGAACCTCGAGGTCAAGCTTTCGAACGGCTACCTGACGATCCGCGGCGAAAAGAATGAAGAAAAGGAAGAGAAGCGGAAGGAGTATCGCCATTCCGAGCGGCGGTACGGCTCCTTCCAGCGGACATTCCAGCTTCCCGAAGGTGTCGATGCCGACAAGGTGGAAGCGGCCTTCGAAAAGGGTATCCTGAAAGTCAAGCTTCCCAAGAGCGCCGATGCGAAGAAGAACGAACGCAAGGTGGAAATCAAGACAGCTTGATCCATCGCCTCAAAGGGAAGGCGCGCTCCAGCATGGTGCGCGCCTTTTTGTATATTTTGCCGGTTGTATATTTTGCCGGATATCCCCAGCTGCCCGGCAAGCGAAAACGCCGTTTCCCAAGGTGAGCTTGTGAAACGGCGAGTTGAATCTGCGGCTGATGGAAGCGTTGCATGTCTCGGGTTTTGAATGAAGGGCGATCTGCTACCCGCCGCCGCCTCCACCAAAATCCTCCCAAGCGGGCGAATGCAGTCAGAAAGACAAGTGTTTCTCGATCTCCTGCACCGGCAGATTGACGAGGTCCTTGGCGTATTCCGCGACGATCCGGCGCTTGACTGCCTCGGGCATCGCCTGCCGCAAGTCGGCGAGCGCCTTCGGCGGAGCGACAATGAAGAGCTTGTCGATGTCGTTCTCCTCGCAGATCGCCTCCAGCTTTTCGGCGATCATGGCGGAGAAGCGATCCTCTTCCAACTCGTGAAAATCGGTCTGGCCGACGCTGCTGCGATGGCTGCCGGTCGCCGTGCGGCCGGGCCTGTCCGTGCCCTGTTCGTGGGTCGGGGCGTTCTTGGGAGCCTCGATCACCTGCTCGACTTCCAGCGTCAGGTTGAAAGCTGTGCCGGTATTGCGCAGCAGAAGCGCCTTCTTTGCATCCGAAACGAGGACCCGCGCGTTATAGGGAATGATTTTCGTGTTCATCGCTTCATCCTTCTCATGAATGGGATCAACATAGTGGTTCAGATGGAGCGCAGTTTGATCGGCGTCAATCTTCAATGCCGACTACAGCGGGTGAAAAAGCCGTGCAGCATTTTTGACGCCGGTCAAACGCTCGCACCCCGAGCTGGTTCATTGTTCGGCGTCAGGCTGGGAGTGACGCGCGGACGCGTCAGCAGAGGATGTCTCGGCAGCCCAGGCAGCCATAGGAGCCGATCATGCCGCATAAGCAAGTGCTTTTCAGAACCGAAGCCCGGGGCAAGGTACTCCAGGGCGCCACACAACTGGCCGACGCGGTTCGCCTCACCCTGGGCCCGAAGTCGAAATCCGTTCTCATCGAAAAGAAGTGGGGCACGCCGATCATCTGTAATGACGGCGTGACAATCGCAAAGGAGTTCGACCTCAAGGACCCGGAGGAAAATCTCGGAGCGAGAATGCTGCGCGCGGCTGCCGAGAAGACGGGCGAGATTGTGGGCGACGGAACAAGCACCTCGACCGTGCTGGCGCATGCGATGCTTGCCGACGGCCACCGCAATGTCGTCGCGGGAGCAAATGCAATCGACCTAAAACGCGGCCTCGACCGGGGTGTAGCACGGGCGATAAAAGCCCTGCGGGGCATTTCGCATCCGATCACCACCGATAAAGAAAGGCAGCAGGTGGCGGCGATCTCGGCCCATAATGACGAGGCCATCGGCAAGCTTGTTGCCGACGCCATGGCGAAGGTCGGCAAGGAGGGCGTTATCACCGTGGAGGAATCCAAGACGGTGGAGACGCGCCTCGACGTGGTCGAAGGCATGCAGTTTGACCGCGGGTATATTTCGCCCTATTTCGCGACCGATCCGGAAAAGATGGAGACCATCCTTGAAGACGTCCGGATCCTGATATCCGACCGGAAGATTTCGGCGCTCGGCGACATGGTGGGCCTGCTTGAAGAGATCGCGAAATCCGGCAGACCGATTCTTGTCATCGCCGAGGACGTTGACGGTGAGGCGCTCGCCACACTGATCGTCAACCACATTCGCGGAACGTTGCACAATTGTGCGGTCAAGGCTCCCGGGTTCGGTGACCGCCGAAAGGAAATGCTTCGCGACATGGCGGTTCTGACGGGCGCCCAGGTTATCTCCGAAGACCTCGGTTTCAAGCTTGAAAACGTAACGCAGGACCAGCTCGGGACTGCCGCACGCGTAATCGTCGACAAGGATACGACGACCATCATCGGTGGCGGCGGCAATCAGGCAGCGATCAAAGGGCGCACGGACCAGATTCGCAAGGAAATCGAAAAGACGACCAGCGATTACGATAGAGAAAAGCTTCAGGAGCGGTTGGCAAAACTTTCCGGCGGGGTCGCCGTGATTCGGGTCGGCGCCCCTTCCGAGGCGGAGGTCAAGGCCAAGAAGGAGGCTTTGGACGACGCAATCAATGCCACCAAAGCGGCCGTCGAAGAAGGCGTGGTGCCGGGCGGTGGACTTGCGCTGCTGCGCTGCATAAAGGCGGTCGAAGAGGAAGAAGAATTGTGTGAAGGCGACGAGCGGACGGGCGTGCAGATCCTGAAGCGGGCCCTTGAAGCTCCTGCCCGCCAGATCGCCGAAAATTCCGCGGTCGACGGCGGCGTCGTCATTGCGAGGATGCTCGAAAGCAAAGGAAACATCGGCTTCGACGCCTCGCGCAACCGCTATGTGGACCTGCTTCAGGAAGGCATTATCGACCCGACGAAGGTCGTGCGCGTCGCATTGGAGAATGCGGTATCGGTTGCCAGCGTGCTTCTTCTGACGGAGGCAACCATGACGGAAATTCCGGAACCGACCATACCGCCGGCTCCCGCGCCCATCGGAATGTAGACGGGAACGAAGTGGAGCGGGGCTGCTTTCCGCCCCGCTCCACCCTGCTTCAGGCAATCGCCATCGCGGCGCCCCGCAGGGCGGCATTCAGCGCCGTGATGATATAGACAGGCGCCGTCGAGGAATATGCAGCCCTGCCGCTCGCGGCCTCAAAGGTATCCTTGCTCAAAACTTCGAGCATCCGTGTCGGCATCTCTCCGGCAAGATAGAGACCGCCTTCAGCGCCAGTCGCCAGGACAAAATCATTTGAGAAGCGGCCAAGCCAAAGACCGAAGCGCTTCAGCGTATCGACTGCCGAAGGCTCCTTATCTTTGCAGGCGGCAGCAACGATCGCCGCGACGGTCGAATATCGTCCTGTTGCTCCGGCCTGTCGCGAGATCGCACCGCTGAGCGCAACCATTCCTGCAGAGGTCAGGATGCTCCCGGCGCTGGTACCGCCAACCTCCTGCCGCACCTGCTCCAGCAGCCAGAGATCCTCCTCGTCGGCGGCACCCAAAAACATGCCGCCTGCCTTACTGGGCAATACCGACCACTTCCCTCCACCTGGAACAGCGATTGCGGCTTCAAGCTTTTCCCCCAGGGAGATAACCGCTCTCGGCTTATCTGCAAGCGTGGAAGTCCCCGCGATCTTGCGAACGTCGTGGCGGCCCAGGAGCTCCGTGGCCCTCGCGATCGCATCGATATCGGCGATCAACGTGACGCTGTCGAGATCGAGGGCGCCTTCGAGCTCTTTGCCCGTAAAGGTTCGCGAGAGATTGGCAATATGAGCGCGATCTTTTTCGATAGAGCCCGCAATGGCGAGGCTTGCGATCTTCGGATATTTCGCCAGTGACTTCAGATAGGCGAAAAGCGCCTGCTGGACCGAGGAGAAATCCCCCGCCTTGAAATTCACCAGATGGTCGATCGTCAGTTCATCGATATCCGCAATGGCAAAGCGCAGATGGTGGGACCCAATCTCTCCGACGATCGCGTGCCGGTCCGACGACATCAACATGTTCGTGCCTCGCTATGGTGTGAAAACCCAACGATAAACTGCCGGATGGCAAACAGGCTCACCTTGATGAGGATCAAGGTGAGCGGCGTCGACCCCAATAAGCTGACTGACATCACAAAATGTCCGCAGGGGCCTGAAAGGAGTTCACGATGAGCAGAATGGCGCAGCCTGCCATCTGGTTCGAGGAGCTGCGTCGCAGCGACGTCGCCAAGGTCGGAGGCAAGAACTCCTCTCTCGGCGAGATGATCCAGACCCTGTCGGCGAAGGGGATCAGCGTTCCCGCAGGATTCGCGACGACCGCCGACGCCTATTGGAACTATGTGGATACCAACGGTCTGAGGCAGGCCATCGCTGCACTTGTCGCAGATTGGCAGGACGGCAAGGTGGGCCTCGCCGAAACCGGAGCAGCCATCCGAAAGCTCTTCCTGCGCGGCGATTGGCCGAAAGCAACCGCCGAAGCCATCATCGCGGACTATCGCACCCTTTCCCTGCGCGCGGGACGCAGTGACGTCGCCGTCGCGGTCCGTTCGAGCGCCACCGCCGAAGACCTGCCGGATGCAAGCTTTGCGGGGCAGCAGGAAACCTTCCTCAATATCAGCGGCGAGAAAGCGCTACTGGATGCCTGCCGCCGCTGCTACGCCTCGCTCTTCACCGACAGGGCGATCTCGTATCGCCAGACGAAGGGTTTCGACCACATGAAGGTCGCGTTGTCGATCGGCGTTCAGCAGATGGTGCGTTCCGACCTCGGCGGCTCCGGCGTCATGTTCTCGATCGACACCGAGACCGGCTTCGACAAGGTGGTCCTGATCAATGCGGCCTGGGGGCTTGGCGAGAACGTCGTGCAGGGCACTGTCGATCCGGATGAATACCAGGTCTTCAAGCCCCTCCTGCAGGACAGTTCGCTGAGCCCTATCATTGCGAAGACATGCGGCGCAAAGGAAAAGAAGATGATCTACGGCTCCGGAAGTGAGCCGACGCGAAACGTACCCACGTCCAAGGTGGAACGGGCGGCATTCGTCCTTGACGACCAGGCTATCCTGAAGCTCTCGCGGTGGGCGGCGATCATCGAAGAGCATTACGGCTGCCCGATGGACATGGAATGGGCCCGCGACGGCGAGACCGGCGAACTGTTTATCGTCCAGGCAAGGCCCGAGACCGTACAGTCGAACCGCCAGACGGGCGTCTTCAAGAGCTACACGATCCGCAAGAAGGGGCGAAAGCTGGCCGCGGGGCTGTCGATCGGCGACGCGGTCGTCTCCGGGCGTGTCTGCCTGATCGAGACGGCCAAGGACATCGACCAGTTCGTGGACGGATCGGTTCTGGTCACTGCGACCACCGATCCCGACTGGGTGCCGATCATGAAACGGGCGGCGGCGATCGTCACCGACCATGGTGGGCGCACGTCGCATGCGGCGATCGTCAGTCGTGAGCTCGGCCTGCCGGCGGTCGTCGGCACAGGCAATGCCACCAGCATCTTCCATACCGGCCAGGAAGTGACGGTTTCCTGCGCCGAAGGCGAGGACGGCTTCATCTACGAAGGCATCGCGGAATATGAAGAGAAGACGCTTGATGTCGCCGGCCTGCCAGCCACGAAAACCAAGGTCATGCTGAACCTGGCAAATCCGGGGGCCGCTTTCCGCTGGTGGCGGCTGCCCGCCGACGGCGTGGGGTTGGCCCGCATGGAATTCGTCATCAGCAATGCGATCCGCATCCATCCGATGGCGCTTGTCCATTATGACCACCTGAAGGACGAAGCGGCGAAGAACGAGATCGCCGCACTGACGAAGGGGTATGACGACAAGCCCGAATATTTCGTCGACAACCTTGCCCGCGGCCTCGCCCGGATTGCCGCCGCGGTTCATCCCAAGCCGGTGATCGTCCGGATGAGCGACTTCAAGACGAACGAATATGCCGGCCTGCTGGGCGGCGCGGAGTTCGAGCCGAAGGAGGAGAACCCCATGCTCGGCTTCCGCGGCGCCTCCCGCTATTATTCACCGCGCTACCGCGAGGGTTTTGCGCTCGAATGCCGTGCCATCCGCAAACTGCGCAACGAACTCGGCTTCAGGAATGTCATCGTGATGATCCCCTTCTGCCGCTCCGTCGGCGAGGCGGAAAAGGTTTTGAGTGTCATGGCGGAAAACGGCCTGTCGCGCGGGGTTGACGATCTGCAGATCTATGTGATGTGCGAGATCCCGTCGAACGTCATCCTCGCCAAGGAGTTCGCGCGCCATTTCGACGGCTTCTCGATCGGCTCCAACGACCTGACGCAGCTTACGCTTGGCGTCGACCGTGACGCGGGCGATCTCGCCGACCTCTTCGATGAGCAGGATCCGGCGGTCAAATGGATGATCCGCAGTGTCATTTCGGAAGCGGGCAAGGCTGGCGCCAAGATCGGCATCTGCGGACAGGCACCGAGCGATTACCCGGACTTCGCCGGCTTCCTGGTCGAATGCGGCATCGACAGCATTTCCGTCAGCCCCGACAGCTTCATGGCGGTGAAGCGGAAGGTGGCCGAAGCCGAGCGGGACAGAAAGGCATGAGGGTCGCGCAGCCGTCCGCGTGACGGCATTGCTTTTCAAGGCCGCGAAGAATATCGCGGCCTTCCCGATGTCGGGGCAGCTTGGGTCGACGGCCGAGCGAACACTATTTTAGAGAAATTTCCCATTGTTTCCAATCGGATATCGAAAATCTCCTCCCTGCACCCGGTTTGACTGCGATCAATGTTCCCGCCCCGGCAGCATGGTCTGATCCCCGCAGTTTCCAACACCGGGAGATAACGCCATGGCTTCGACTGACATGAAGGTTGGGGGGACGGCTGTCCCCGATATCAATGGAAAGGCGGAAGCACCCCATCAAAAGCTTCACCTCGGATCGCTGACGGCCCTGGTCGTCGGCTCGATGATCGGGTCGGGCGTCTTCAGCCTTCCGCAGAACATGGCCGCCGGCGCCGGTCCGCTGGCGATTATCATCGGCTGGGCGATCACCGCGATCGGCATGCTGGCTCTCGTTTTCGTCTACCAATCGCTGGCGACCCGCAAGCCCGACCTGAATGCCGGCCCTTATGCCTATGCCAAAGCCGGATTCGGCCCCTTCGTCGGCTTCAACAGTGCCTGGGGTTACTGGCTGAGTGCCTGGATCGGCAACGTTTCCTATGCGGTCGTGGTCTTCAGCGCCCTCTCCTATTTCTTCCCCTCCTTCGGCGACGGGAACACCTGGCAGGCAATCATCGGCGCCTCGGTGCTTCTATGGCTCGTCCATGCCCTGATCATGGCGGGCATCCGCGAGGCCGCGGTCGTCAATCTGATCGTGACGGTGGCCAAGATCGCGCCCATCATCCTGTTCATCGGCGTTGTGGTCGTCGCCTTCAAGGTCGATGTCTTCTCCGCCGATTTTTCCGGTCTCGGCAATGCAAGCCTCGGCTCGATCACCGATCAAGTGAAGAGCACCATGCTGGTCACCCTGTGGGTTTTCATCGGCATCGAGGGCGCAAGCGTCTATTCGGCCCGGGCTGAGCGCCGCAAGGATATCGCGACCGCGACGATCAGCGGCTTCCTGGTCTGCCTGGCCCTCTATGCTCTCGTATCGCTGCTCTCGCTCGGCATCCTCAACCAGCCGGAACTCGCCGCGCTCAAGAACCCGTCGATGGCAGGCGTTCTCGAAGCGGTCGTCGGCCCCTGGGGTGCGATCCTGATCAACATCGCGCTGGTCGTCTCGGTCGCCGGCGCGTTCCTGAGCTGGACGCTTCTGGCTGCGGAAATCCCGCTTGCCGCGGCCAAGGACGGCACGATGCCGGCCTTTTTCGCCAGGGAGAGCACCCGCGGCGTTCCTTCGACATCGCTGCTGATCACCAACCTCCTGGTACAGGCCTTCCTTCTGGTCACCCTGTTTGCGCAGAGCACCTATCAGGCCCTGTTTTCGATCGCGTCGGCCGCCATCCTCGTCCCCTACATCTTTTCCGGCGCCTATGCGGCAAAGCTGGCGATGACAGGCGAAGCCTACCAGGCGGGTGAAAGCCGCACCGGTCCGATGATCGGCGGGCTAATCGCCACCATCTACGGGCTGTGGCTCGTCTATGCCGCCGGCCCCGCCTACCTCTTCATGTGCGCCGTCCTCTATGCACCCGGCATCATCTTCTATGCCGCAGCCCGCCGCCAGACCGGCCAGCAGATATTCAAACCGGTCGAAGCTCTTCTCGCCGTCGCTCTTGTCGCGGTCGGACTGCTTGCGGCCTACCAGATGTGGACCGGTGCGGTCAGCCCGTTCTGAGGAGATGGAACAATGATGACTTTAGGCGTTCATTCCGAGGTCGGGCGGCTTCGCGAAGTGATGGTGCACCGGCCGGATCTCAGCCTCCGGCGGCTTACGCCGGACAATTGCAAGGCCCTGCTCTTCGACGATGTGCTCTGGGTCAAGCGGGCGAGGCAGGAACACGACGTGTTCGTCGACACGCTGAGAGAGCGGGGCGTGGTGGTTCATTCGCTCGGCGATCTTCTTGCCGAAACGCTCGACACTGCCGACGCCAGGCAATGGCTGCTCGGCCGGAGGATCAGGCCCCCGATCGTCGGCGAGGACATGGTCGTCGAAATGCAGGCCTGGCTCAACGAGATGCCATCCGAGCAGCTTTCTGCCTATCTCGTCGGCGGCGTCGCCCGCGCCGAACTCCCGTTCGAGCCTATAGGCTTGAGCGGAAAGACGCTCGCACCGGAAGATTTCGTCCTGCCGCCGCTGCCCAACCAGCTCTTCACACGCGACAGTTCCTGCTGGATCTATGGCAGCGTGTCGGTCAATTCGATGTATTGGCAGGCACGGCGGCCGGAAGCGGCCAATGTGGAAGCCATCTATCGCTTTCACCCGCGCTTCCAGCAGAGCGACTTCCCGATCTTCTCGGCGGATGGCGAAGACGCGCCGAGCCTGGAGGGTGGCGACGTGATGCCGGTCGGTAACGGCGTCGTGCTGATCGGCATGGGCGAAAGGACAACGCCCCAGGCGGTGAGCGCCCTTGCCAAGCGGCTGTTCATCGCGGGGCTTGCGACGAGGGTCATTGCCGCCCTTATGCCGCGCGACCGCAGCTTCATGCACCTCGACACCGTCTTCACCTTTTGCGATCGCGATCTTGTGACCCTGTATCCCCCGGTCGTCGAGCGGCTGCGCAGCTTTTCCCTGCGCCCCGGAGACGTCGAAGGGACGATCGACATCCACGAGGAGAATAGATCGTTCACCGAGGTCGTGGCCGAAGCGATGGGCCTCAGGAGCCTGCGCATCGTCCAGACTGGAGGCGACCGTTACGAGGCTGAGCGCGAGCAGTGGGACGACGGCAACAACGTCGTCGCCGTCGAGCCCGGCGTGGTCGTCGCCTATGACCGCAACGTCTATACCAACACGCTTCTGCGCCGCCAGGGCGTCGAAGTCATCACCATCGAAGGCGCCGAACTCAGCCGCGGTCGCGGCGGCGGGCATTGCATGACTTGCCCCCTCGTTCGCGACGCCATTTAGAAGGGCCACCGACATGCCGATCAATCTTCATGGCAGGAGCGTCCTGTCTCTCGACGATCTCTCCTCAGACGAGATCCGCTTCCTGCTGCGCATGGCCGCGGAGCTCAAGGCTGCCAAGCTGGGCGGCTACGAGAAGCCGCGCCTGACGCGAAAAAACATCGCCCTGATCTTCGAAAAGGATTCGACCCGCACCAGAAGCGGGTTCGAGGTCGCCGCCTATGATCAGGGCGCTCACGTGACCTATATCGGCCCTTCGGGCAGCCATATCGGCCACAAGGAATCCGTGAAGGACACGGCCCGTGTGCTCGGCCGCATGTATGATGCGATCGAGTTCCGCGGCTTCGAGCAGGCGGCCGTCGAGGAGCTTGCACGGTATTCCGGCGTTCCCGTCTACAACGGCTTGACCGATATTTGGCATCCGACCCAGGTACTCGCTGACTTCATGACCATGCGGGAGTTCACCCACAAGCACCTGTCGGATACCGCCCTTGCTTTTGTCGGGGACGGCCGGGATAACGTGGCCATCTCGCTGGCGCTCGGCGCGGCCAAGGTGGGGATCGATTTCCGGCTTGTCTCCCCACGGCAGCTTTGGCCGGAACAGACATTCATCGACCATGTCAATGCCGAGGCGGCGAAGGCCGGCGGCCGGTTCGAACTCACGTCCGATGTCGCCACGGGCGTCAAGGGCGCGGATTTCATCTATACGGATGTCTGGCTCTCCATGGGGGAGGATGAATCCGCCTGGAGCGAGCGCATCAAACTGCTGGCGCCCTATCGCGTCACGGAACAGGTGATGGCGGCGACCGGCAACCCCTACAGCAAGTTCATGCACTGCCTGCCCGCATTCCACGACACCCGCACCGAAGTCGGCAGGCAGATCGCCGAAAAATACGGCATAGACTGCATGGAGGTCACCAACGCGGTCTTCGAATCCGAGGCCTCCGTCGTCTTCGATCAGGCCGAGAACCGCATGCATTCGATCAAGGCACTGCTCGTCGCGACGATCGGGGGCTAGGGATGCTGATCGTCGCCGCTCTCGGAGGCAATGCTCTCCTGCGCCGGGGTGAACCGCTAACCGCGGAAAACCAGCGCGCCAACGTCAAACGGGCGGCAGCGCCTCTCGCAGGCCTGATCACGGCCGGCCATTCCCTGGTCATTACCCATGGGAATGGTCCGCAGGTCGGCCTTCTGGCGCTTGAAACCGCCGGCGTGGATGGTGCCGACCTGCCGCTTAATGTTCTTGGAGCCGAGACCGAGGGCATGATCGGCTACATGATCGAGCAGGAGCTTGCCGGCATCCTGCAAGGCAGCCGCTTTGGTACGCTGCTGACGCTCGTCAAGGTGAACGCCGACGATCCGGCCTTCCGGAAACCCACGAAATTCATCGGCCCCGTCTATACCGAGGAAACAGCCCGCACCCTGGCGGCGAAACGCGGGTGGCAGGTTGCGCCGGATGGTGACAAATGGCGGCGCGTCGTCGCCTCGCCGGCACCGCAGGCGATCATGGAAGCCGAGGTGATCTCGCTCCTGGTGAAGCAAGGGGTCACCGTCATCTGCACCGGCGGCGGCGGCATTCCCGTTGTCGAACGAGATGATGGCAGCCTTCAAGGCATTGAGGCCGTCATCGACAAGGATGCGGCAAGCGCCCTTCTCGCCGAACAGCTTGACGCCGATATGCTGCTTCTCCTGACTGACGTCGATGCCGTCTACGCCGATTTCGGCACGCCGAACGCGCGTCCGCTTGCAAGATTGGACCCGACAGGTGTGAGGGAAGATCAATTTCCCGCAGGATCGATGCGACCAAAAGTCATGGCGGCGGCCCGTTTTTCGAAAAAAATCGGACGTCGCGCCGCAATCGGCCGCCTTGAAGACGCTTCGGCAATCGTGGCGGGCGAGAAAGGCACCGTCTTCACAACTGCCGCCGTCAGGGCACCGGATTGATCGCCGGAGAACGCCTCATATCGCGGGAGGCGAGGACGAGCCGTTGGCGAATGCCCGCCGTCGCCCGAGATTCAGGCCATGGTGAAGACACCGGATCAGACCGCTCGCGCAGCCAGTTGCGCCCCTGGATTGAGGCAAGAACGATGGCGACGAATGATATGAAGGCTCTGGCACTCGACAAGGTTTATCAATTGATTGAACCCGGCCCCGTTGTGCTGCTGACAACCAGCAGGGAGGGGGTTCCCAATGTCATGACCATGTCATGGCACATGATGGTCGAATTCACGCCGCCGCTCCTGGCCTGCGTGGTATCGAGCGGCGACTACAGCTTTTCGGCGCTTGCGGCTACGGGCGAATGCGTGATCGGCATCCCTGCCGTGGAGATTGCCGAAAAGGTCGTGGCAATCGGCAATTGCTCCGGCCGCGACACGGATAAGTTCGCGCGGTTCGGACTGACGCCGCGGCCAGCGAGCCGGATCGCAGCACCGTTGATCGAAGAATGTTTCGCCAATCTGGAATGCCGGGTCGTAGAGACCCGTCTCGTCGAGCAATACAACCTCTTCGTTCTGGAGGTCGTCGCGGCATGGCACGATCCGGCGCGGGAGGCGCCGAGAACCATTCATCATCGCGGGTACGGCTCATTCACAGTGGACGGCGAGATAATTCAACTGAAGTCCCGGATGCCGTAACGGCGACTTCAGACGAACTGCCGGACATCTCCAGGGAAGATCCTCCTCGCCGGCTTCGACAGACCCCGAACAAGGTCGTGATCTCCATGACGGTTTTGGCACAGACATTTGCGTCGCGGGACGTTGCCGTCCCTACGCTCGCATGCGTGTCAGCCAATCATCCAATGGTCGAAATAAGGCGTCGCCTCCGGGGCGCCCCGGCAAACGTCGTCTCCGGAATATACAAGTTGCCCTATCTTTCGAAGAAAGCAACCAGGCGAGCAATGATGCCATTGGAATTGCGAGCAGCCAGCGACCGCACACTATGGGCTACCGTCCGGGCGCTCACGCGTGCGCCGAAATGGCAAAAGCAGACCAGTCGATGCAATTGCCGATCGCTCAGTTCGAAAAATCGCTTGGCTTCACCGTAGGTATCGTTCTCCAGGCCTGCAGCCCGAAAGACCGGATCGGCGAAAGCAACCGAGATGGCCGTCCCGTCCGCGCGCATGGCGAGACGTTCCTCTTCCGGCCGGTACTCGGTTTCGCGAAGGGTCAGAAGCAATAAATCCGGATCACGATCGAGGAGATCGGCCCACCGTTCGAGCCGTTCGCTACGCGACATTTCAGGACGAGGATAGGTGCGGTTGATCTTGGCAATAGCCTTGAGCTGATCGACGGCATGCTGTTCCATTATGGCCTCCTATTTTAACAAAAATAGCGCGCCCGTCCCAACTTCTACCGTGATACCAACCCGCCTGAATGTCCAATCACGATTGGACATTCAGGCACTATTTACGTTCATCCTTCAACTATAATTGATTGCCCAAGACAGGGTCCGAGGATGCTGCAGCATATGCCGCGAAACTTCTCAGGAAAATCGAGAATCCGCAAACAAGGAACGCGGATGTGCTACATGTTCCTTCACCACCTTCTCTGAGCTGTCGATTTCCTGCAGCAGGACATCATAACTCCAGAGATCGGCAAGGTGCTGCAGGACAAGTTTGGTCTCGCTCTCGTCAAGAGGCCAATCGTTGAGCACCTTATGCTGCAACAGCAGGCGGCGGTCGCCAGCAAGATCCACATCGACAACTTCTATTCCCGGATCCGTCCAGCCGATGTCGTATTCGCGAGCAAGCTGCCGACGAATGCGCCTATAGCCACGCTCGTCATGGATGGCCGACACAAGAATGCCGTCCAGCATATCCGGATCGTCGTGGAGCTGGAAAAGGCGCCATTGGCGGATCAGGTGCGGACTGAGGAACTGCCCGACGAAACTCTCGTCCCGATAGCTGGCCCAGATATCTCGCAGCACAGAGACCGGATCGTTGCGCCCGGCGATGTCCGGAAACCATTCGCGATCTTCGTCGGTCGGGTTCGTCACGATGCGCTCGATATCCTGCATCATCGCAAAGCCGAGCGCATAGGGATTGAAGTCGGAAAAGCGTCGGTCATCATAGGACGGCTGGAACACCACATTGGTGTGCGACTTCAAGAATTCGAGATAGTGCCCGTCACCGATCTGTCCGCGTTCGTGCAGTCTCGTCATGATCTTGTAATGAACATAGGTGGCGGTGCCCTCGTTCATCACTTTGGTTTGGCGCTGCGGATGGAAGTATTGGGCGACATGCCGGACGATGCGCAGGATCTCCCGCTGCCACGGCTGCAGCCGCGGAGCCGACTTTTCAAGGAAGTAAAGGATGTTGTCCTGTGGCAAGCCAAGTGCCGCGCGCCGCTTGTCAAGGCTGATATCAGCCCTGCTGCGCTTGTGGCCGGCAGGGACCGTGCGCCAGAGATCGTTGAATACCTGCTCCTCGTGTGCCCGCCGCTCCTGTTCCCGCTTTTCCTCCTGCCGCAAGTCGAGCTTCGTCTTCCCGGCATAACGATGCACGCCATGCGACATCAGCGCATGGGCGGCATCCAGCGTTCGCTCTACCGCAGTCTCGCCATAACGCTCTTCGCAGCGGGCGATGTAGCCCTTTGCAAATTCAAGATAGCCAAGAATGCCTTCGGCATCCGTCCAGAGCTTGAAGAGGTAATTGTTCTTGAAAAAATGGTTGTGGCCAAATGCAGCATGCGCGATGACCAGCGCCTGCATCGTGGCGTTGTTCTCCTCCATGAGATAGGAAATGCAGGGGGAACTGTTGATGACAATCTCATAGGCCAGATCGCGCATTCCACGACGATAGAAGGCTTCGTGGTGAGCGAAGTGCTTGCCGAAGGACCAGTGGCGATAGAAGAGTGGCATGCCGATGGAGGAATAGGCGTCCAGCATCTGTTCCGACGTGATCACTTCGATCTGGTTCGGGTAGACGTCGAGCCCAAGTTCGCCAAGCGCAATTTCCTCGCAGGCATCATGAATGCGCTGAAGCGTTGGGAAATCCCAATCTGAGCCTTCAAAAAGCAGACCCCCTCGCTGTTTTACGGTCTTGATCATGGCTCTGTCTTCGAATGTGCCTGCTGCTTCTGGAAAAGGTCATGGAAGACGGGAAATATCTGGTTTCGCCGGCAGACCTTGCGCATCGCAAGAGGCAGAATATCGGAGCGTATACCTTCATAAAGGTTCCAGATCGGAGAGTCGGATGTCGAGGAATCCTCTCCTTCCTCTCCGACCTCGATATAAGCGAAATATTGGCAGAGCGGCAGAATTTCGTACTGCAGCAACTGGCCGACCAGGCTTCCGTCCGAATAGGAGTTGTCCCCATCCGAAGCCTGCGCCGCATAGATGTTCCAGTCGGTCGGATCGAAACGAGCGGCAATAATGGTACGCATAGCCAAAAGCGCGCTCGAAACCAGGGTGCCTCCGGTCGCAGGGCCATAGAAGAAGGTCTCCTCGTCTACCTCCTCCGCCTTTTCCGTATGCCGGATGAAGACGATCTCCACTTTCTCGTAACGCCGCGACAGGAAGAGATACAGCAGTATGTAAAAGCGCTTTGCCAGATCCTTCATGTGTTCCGTCATGGAGCCCGAGACATCCATCAGACAGAACATCACGGCCTTAGCAACCGGCTTCGGCGTGTTTTCGAAGCGGCGATAACGCACGTCCAGGGGATCGATATAGGGAATGCGACGGCTCTTGTCCGTCAGCGACTTCAACTCCGCCTCGAGCGCCAGACGCTTCTCCTCGCTCTCGCATTCCTCGATCTCGCGCCGCAGCGCTTCGATCTCCTCCGGCTTCGGACGGCGAAGCGCGATACGCCGCATCATGGCCAGACGCGTGGTCCGGCCAACCGCAATGTTGGAAGGAGAACCTGAAACGGTATAACCCGCGCGGGTCGGGGTTACTTCCTCGGTTTCGCTCAATCGCCGCTTCGCAAGATCGGGCAGTTCAAGATCATCGAGGAAAATATCCAAGAACTCTTCCCGGGTCAGGACAAAGCGGAAATCGTCCTCGGCATCGCCTTCGCCTGCCTCCGTTGGTCTGCCCCCGCTCCCTCCCTCGGGGCGTGGAACGATATCCCCTTCGGCGAAATCTTTGTTACCTGGCAAAACCCGGTCTCTCACCCCGCCTTCACCTCTGCGAAAGCTTGGTTCGGCCACTCCTCCTATCGGAATGCTGACTTCACCGCCGTTGAGCACATCGCGAATGTTACCGCTTTGCAAAGATCGTCTGACCGCTTGCTGCACGGCGTCCTTCGCGCGCCGAAGAAACCGTTGCCGATTTTCCAAACTTTTACCGCGCGGATTAAGCCGCCGGTCAATGATGTGCATGTGGGCTCCTAAGTGAGCATTTAACTCGCCTGCTTTACGCGCATGTACCATTCCACAAGACGTCGAACCTGTCTTTCGGTGTAGCCGCGCGCGACCATACGCGAGACAAACTCGCTGTGCTTCTTTTCGGTTTCACTATCCTTCTTCGAACCAAAGGAGATCACCGGCAAAAGGTCCTCAACCTGAGAGAACATCCTTTTTTCGATCACTTCCCTGATTTTCTCATAGCTCGTCCACGATGGGTTCTTGCCACTATTGTTGGCCCGCGCACGCAGGCTGAACTTGACGATCTCGTTTCTAAAATCCTTGGGATTGGCGATCCCGGCCGGCTTTTCGATCTTCGTCAATTCCTGATTGAGCAAGTCCCGGTCGAGAAGCTGTCCGGTGTCCGGATCCTTGAAATCGACGTCTTCGATCCAGGCATCGGCATAGGCAACATACCGGTCGAACAGGTTCTGCCCGTAATCCGCATAGGACTCCAGATAGGCTTTCTGGATTTCATTGCCGATGAACTCCGCATAGCGTGTAGCAAGATCGGCTTTGATGAACTCCAGGTAGCGCTTCTCGGTTTCCTCCGGAAACTGCTCGCGCCGGATTGCCTGTTCAAGAACATACATCAGGTGCACCGGATCCGCACCGATATCGGTGGTGTCGTAGTTGAACGTCGATGCAAGCACCTTGAAGGCAAAACGTGTCGATATTCCGTCCATGCCTTCATCGACACCCGCTGCATCCCGATATTCCTGAACGCTTCGGGCCCTCGGGTCGGTTTCTTTCAGACTCTCTCCGTCATAGGCCCTCATCTTCGAAAAGAATGTCGAGTTCTCATGTTTGCGAAGGCGTGAGAGCACCGAAAAGCGCGCAAGCATCTCGAGCGTTGCCGGGGCGCAGGAGGCATCAGCCAGCTCAGACCCTTCGATCAGCTTCTCGTAAATCTTCTGCTCTTCCGTCACCCTCAGGCAATAGGGCACCTTGATCACGCAGATGCGGTCAATGAAGGCTTCGTTGTTCTTGTTGGCCTTGAAAGTTTGCCATTCGGCTTCGTTCGAATGCGCAAGGACGATGCCGGAAAACGGAATGGCACCGATATTCTCGGTTCCCATGTAGTTTCCTTCCTGCGTCGCCGTCAGCAGCGGATGCAGCATCTTGATCGGTGCCTTGAACATCTCGACGAATTCCAGCACGCCCTGATTGGCGCGATTGAGCCCGCCTGAATAGCTGTAGGCGTCCGGATCGTTCTGCGAATAGTTCTCGAGCTTGCGGATATCGACTTTGCCGACCAGCGAGGAGACGTCCTGGTTATTCTCATCACCAGGTTCCGTCTTGGCAATTGCTATCTGCCGCAACCGCGAGGGCTGCATCCTCACCACCCGAAAACGGGATATGTCGCCGCCGAATTCATCAAGCCGCTTGAGGCACCACGGACTCATCAGTCCGCTGAGGCGACGCGTCGGGATGCCGTACTCATCGAGGAGCAACGGTCCCATGGTGATCGGATCAAAGAGGTCGAGCGGGCTTTCGAAGACAGGGCTGATTTCGTCGCCGGCCTTCAGGACGTAGATCGGGTTGACCTCCATCAACTGCTTCAGCCGCTCCGCGAGAGATGATTTGCCGCCCCCGACAGGACCGAGCAGATAGAGAATCTGTTTCCGCTCTTCGAGACCTTGTGCGGCATGACGGAAGAAGGAAACGATACGCTCGATCGTTTCTTCCATGCCGTAAAAGCCGGCAAATGCCGGATAGGTCCGGATGGTCCGATTCATGAAAATCCGACCAAGCCGCCCATCTTTCGACGTATCGACTATCTTCGGCTCGCCGATCGCCTCAAGCAGGCGCTCCGCCGCGTTGGCGTAGGCCATCGGGTCTTTCTTGCACAGCTCCAGATAGTCAGCGACGGACATGTCGGTCTCGCGCCGCGCTTCATAGTTCCGCGTGAAAGTATCGAACAAGGATTCACTCAGCATGGGGCCCTTCCATTCAAGGTGTTGCCACAGCTCAACTGCCGCAAAGATTACATGCGATGCGGCAATTCATTTTGAATCTATATGTCTCTAGACTTCATAGGACACCTCTAGGTTCCCTATGGCAATGCAAAAAAATGTGCTTCCACGATTTGTTTTATCGCGCCCCCATCAACATAGACATGATCCTGATCAAATTTTGAAAAGAAGCAGGCATCGGGATCCCCGCTCTTCCAATGCCTGGAATGGTGCAACACCAACAATGACCTGTACCGGATCCGAATCGCGCAGACGCGAATCAGGCATTTTGTCGCAGATGACGTGAGCCGAGGTAGGATTTCAGCGCCTCTGGCTGATCGGTCTGGATAACGCTGATGCCGGCGTCGATCAGCCTGCCCCAGATCGCGTCCGGATCGGCAAGGGCCGCGCTGTCGGTCCATTCGCCGCTGCCGGGCTGATCGAGTGTGTTCACCCAGAGCGCCATGCCAGCCCTCATAAAGGCTTCGCGGTTAAGACTGATCGTTTCGAGACTGTCGAAACGGATTTCGCACATGAAGGGCGAGAGCTCGGCGAGAATGCCGAGTTCTTCTCTGAACCCTTCCGCCGTGAAACGTGCCATGCCCATGAAGGGCACGCCGTCGATCTTCTGGGCGCGCACCCAGGCGACCTCCGCGCGGCTGTGAACCTTGGTCTTGAGGTCGACGCTCGCATGGGCATCCATCGCCCGCGCGCAAGCGGCAACTTCCGGAAAAAGTCCGCGATCCTTGAGATCGAGATCGGCAAAGATACGTCCTCGAATCACTTCCAACGCCTGCCTCAACGTCGGAATGCGTTGATCGGTCATCACGCGGCCTTCCCCGCCGTCGTCTTCCCGCAGGGTCAGCGCCTTGAGTTCCGCCATCGTAAGGCTCTCCGCTTCGCGGCCGATGCCTGCCATGCGCTGAAGCGTGTCATCGTGCATCAAAAAAAGCTCGCCATCGGCACTCTTGCGGATATCGAGCTCAACGATTTCGCAGCCAAGAGCGATGGCGTTTTCGATGGCGGCCAGGCTGTTTTCGGGAGCGCCGTGCCAGGCACCACGATGAGCGACAACAGCACAGGCGCGCGCCGGCGAGGCGATAAAGTCTTTATAGGTCATGAGGCTTTCTTTCATTGAGCAGCAAATGCGCCGCATATTGCTCGGCCTGTTTCGGCATCGAAGAGATGCAGCCGGGCAGCAGGCAGGTTCAGGAAAAGTTCGGACTGGTTAATCAGATCGGCGCCGAAAGGCGTGGCGATTCGGATCACCGATCCGGCCAGATCGGCCGCCAGGACCGAGTGGGAACCAAGGTCCTCGCGGAATCGGAGGACTGCGCGAACGGCATGGCCGTCTGCCTTGATCCCCACAACGATGTCCTCGGGGCGGATGCCGAGCTGATAGCTTCCGGTCAACCGAGCTTCGGCGACGATTTGCCCATCGGCAAGCCGCAGCACGGAACCATCGCCAGTCACCGGCAGGATGTTCATCGGCGGCGCGCCGATGAATTTGGCGACGAAGACAGAAGCCGGATGGTGATAGATCGCCTTGGGCGTATCGAACTGCTCGATCCGACCCTTGTTGAGGATGAGAATACGGTCGGCAAGCGTCATCGCCTCCACCTGGTCGTGAGTGACGAAGATGGAGGTCGCGCCGATGCGCCGGTGGAGTTCCGAAAGCTCCACACGCATGTCGTGCCGAAGCTGCGCATCGAGATTGGAAAGCGGCTCGTCGAACAGAAGAACGTTCGGTTCACGCACGATGGCACGGCCGATCGCGACGCGCTGGCGCTGGCCGCCGGAAAGCTGCCCCGGCTTGCGGGTGAGATAGTCGGAAAGGGCCAGCATTCTCGCAACCGCCGCGACCCGCGCGGCACGCTCGGCCTTCCGCACACCGGCGACCTTGAGGCTGTAGGCCATGTTCTCGAACACGGTCATATGCGGATAGAGCGCATAGTTCTGGAACACCATGGCGCAGCCGCGGCGCTTCGGTTCGAGGTCCTGCACTTCCCGGCCCCCGACCATGATTTTGCCGTCGCTCACCCGTTCGAGCCCGGCGATCATCTGCAGAAGCGTGGACTTGCCGCAGCCGGAAGGACCGAGCACGACCGTGAACTCTCCGGCCCTGAGCTCGACATCCATCGGCGGGATGACGACCGTCTGGGCATCGTAGGCCTTTGTGACGCCGATAAGCTTGATATCGGCCGCAGCCGCGCGAATGGCCGTGTCGATAGCGTTCACGTCATTTCTCCGAAAGAACGAGGCCCTGCACGAGGTAGCGCTGCAGGAGTGCGATCATCGCAAGGGGGATGATGGAAACGATCACGGCCCCGGCCATGATCATCGGAAAATCGGGCACCTGCCCCTCCGAATCCGGAACCAGCCGTGCCAGCCCCACGACGGCGGTCTGCATATCGGGCGTCGAGGCGCCGACCAGCGGCCAGAGATATTGCGTCCAGCCGCTGAGGAAGGTCAGCACGAAAAGAGCGGCAAAGCTGGTGCGCGACAGTGGCAGAAGGATATCGAACAGAAACCGGGTGGGGCCGGCTCCGTCCATGCGGGCGGCCTTGAACAGGTCCTTTGGCAGTGTCAGGAAGAACTGCCGGAACAGGAACGTGCCGGTGCCATGCGCCACAAGCGGCGCGACCAGGCCGAAATGTGTGTTGAGCACGCTTAGTTCCAGTTGGACGGGAGTGCCGAATATCCGTGCGATCAGGCCGTTGAGACCGGTTGCGTCGAGCACGGCGTTGAGCGGAGAAAAAATGTTCGAAGCGACCTGATACGTGGTGATGACGCGGATATCGAGCGGCAGCATGATCGTCGCGAGAATGAGGGCGAAGACGACGCCCGCCCAGCGGATGCGGAAATAGACGATCGCATAGGCCGACAGGAACGACAGGACGCAGGTCGCAGCCGCATTGCTGAACGCGACCACCATGCTGTTCAGCATCTGGATCGGGATGCGCGTCTCCGTGAAGATGCTCGCCATGTTGGCGAGAAGCTGGTCGCCCGGATACCAGGCGAGCCCGTTGCGCAGCATGAATTCGTAGGATTGCGAAGCCGTTGAGAGCGTCAGGTAGAGCGGCCCAAGGATGTAGATCATCCCGACGACCAGGATGAGGCTCGCGATAATGTTGAGGGAACGTGCGTTTTCGACCATGGCTCACCGCTCGTAGTCGACGCGCCGGCCAAGGAAGATGAACTGGGCGGCGGTAAGGATGATGACGAAGACCATCAGGATTGCGGTCTGGGTCGAGGCGCCGGAGAGGTCATACCCGCTGAACCCGTCCATATAGATCTTGTAGACGAGTAACGTCGTCGCGCCGCCCGGACCGCCGTTGGTAATGGTGTCGATCAAGGCGAAGGCCGAGGTGACGCTCTCGGTGAATTCCAGCACCAGCGTCAGGAAAAGCTGCGGCATGATCAGCGGCAGTTGCACGTCGAAGATGCGCCGCCATGGTCCTGCCCCGTCCATCGCGGCCGCTTGGTGCATGGTTCGCGGGATCGACTGCAGGCCTGCAAGCAGGATCACGAAATTGAACGGGATGCCACCCCAGACATGTGCAGCGATCAGCGTGATGAAAGCGTCGGTACCATTGATGCCAGGCGCCCATATGCCCGGAAAGATGCTGTTGAGCGGCGCCAGGATGCCGACGAACGGATTGAAGATGAAGGCGAAGACGACGCCGATCGAAGCCCCCGCCACGCCTTTCGGCCAGACCAGCACGTTGCGGGCCGGCAGCGACAGGCGGATCTTCCGATCGGCGGCCACTGCAAGGATCAGCGGCACCAGAACCGCGAGCGAGGACGCGGTCACCATGAAGATGATGGTGCGCCAGCCCGCCTTCCAGAATTCTGGATCGGCAAGCACCCGGGCGAAATTGTCGAGCCCGACGAATTCCGAGCCGCCGCCGAAAGGTCGTTCCAGAAAGAAGGACCAGTAGAAGGCCTGGAAGATCGGCACGTAGAAGAAGAGGACGATCAGCAGCATCATCGGCGCCACCAGCAGGACCGGCAGCCAGCGATTGCTGAAGAGAGTGGAATCCGAAGACATGCATGAAACCTACAAATGAGGCCGGCACGGGGCTGTTACCCGTACCGGCCGCGCCAGGATCAGGGGAGCTTCGCACCCTTGTAGGTCTGCTCGAAACGGCGCAGCAGTTCGTCGCCACGCTTCTTGGCGCTGTCGAGCGCCACTTGCATGGTCTGCTGTCCGGCGAACGCCTTCTGGGTTTCCTCCATGAAGACTTCGCGGAACTGCACGTAGAAGCCGAGGCGGATGCCGCGGGTGTCCGGCGTGCGCGGCTGGTTCATCGATTCGATGCCGATCGCAGCCGTCGCATATTTGGGAGAGTCCGCTTCACCGCTTTCGGCGATGACGTCCAGCACGTCGTTGGTGACGGGGACGTAGCCCGTCGCGGCGGTGAAGAACATCTGCTGTTGGGGGCGGCGCAGGAAATCGAGGAAAGCCTTGGCGCCTTCGATTTCCGCCTTGTCATGACCCTTCATGATATAGATCGACGCGCCGCCGACGAACGTGTTGTGGCGCTCATAACCCTGGTACATCGGCGCCATGCCGACGGTGATCTCGTATTTGCCTTCGAAAGCCTTCGCGGAAGCAGCATAGGAGCCGGAGGAGCCCTCCATCATGGCACATTCGCCGGCGTTGAAAGCGGCGGTGTAGTTGCCGGCCTTGGTGTCGGCATTGAGCTTCACCAACCCTTCCTTGCGCCATTCGACAAGATTGGCGAGATGCTTGGCTGCGAAGGTGGTGTTGAAAACATATTCGGCATCAAGGCCGTCGTATCCATTATGTTTCGAGGCGATCGGCAGGCCGTGGCGCGCCGAAAACTGCTCCAGCACGCGCCAGGTATCGCCGTCCGTAACGAACGGGCAGGCATGGCCGGCGGCCTTCAGCTTGCGGGCCGCTTCAATGATCTCTTCCCAGGTCACCGGGGTCTTGCTGATGCCGGCTTTTTCCAATTCGGTCTTGTTGGTGTAGAAGAGCAGCGTCGAGGAATTGTAGGGCTGTGAATAAAGCTTGCCGTTCGACGTTTCGTAATAGGAGCGGGCGCCGGCGATGTAGTTGTTCCAGTTGACATCGGGAAGCACGTCCTGCACCGGCACCACGGCGCCGGACAGCAGCAGATCGAGCGTGCCGGCATCGAAGAACTGGATCAGCACCGGGTGGTTCTTGGCGCGATAGGCGGCGATCGCCTTTTGCATGCCGACTTCGTAACTGCCCTGGCCGACGCAGGTGACGCGATGTTCGGATTGCGCGGCGTTGAAGGCATCGCACTGGGCCTTGATCGCGGTCTCGACATTGCCCGTATTGCCATACCAGAATTCGATATCGGCGGCATGTGCTGCACCCGCGCACGTCGCCAGGGCGGTCGCTGCCACCAGAACGGAAATCTTCATAATTGCCCTCGCCTGTTTTGGGATTGGCCTTGCCGGCCCTGAACGTAGCCTTACTACACTTAAAGTGTAACAATAGGATGACGGCCGGAAACCCTTGCCCTCGAAGAAGGGCGCAGCTATGCAGGAATCGGGAAGTGAGCAAGCAATACGCGAAGCGGCAATTATTACACCTTTATGGTAATGCTTGTCGGTCTAGGGGGTATGACAATGAGCTATTCTCCGGAAGCGTCGATCGCCCCCCAATTTCTGCGCGCCAGCGAAGGCGGCGTCGTATCGCCGAACGAGCGCAACCTCTTGAAGCTGATCTGGCGCCACCCGGGCCTTTCCCGATCCGAAATCACCAGCCATACCGACCTCACGCAGCAATCGGTCTACCGGATCATCGACCAGCTGGCGGAGCGCGGCGTCGTTGCCCTTGGTTCGCCGAAGCCCGGCCTTGGCCGCGGCCAGCCGAGCCCGACACTGAGGCTTGACGGCCGCCATGCCTATTCCTGCGGTATCTCGGTCAACACCGACATCATCGGCATCTGCCTGATGGACCTGGCAGGCAACATCCTCGGCGAAAGCAGCGTGACGCTGCGCGAACACACCATGGCCCGGTCGCTCGATCTCGTTCGCGAACAGATGGTTGAATTGCAGCGGCAGAACAGTCTGACATCGGAAAGCTTTTTCGGCATCGGCTTTGCCATTTCCGGCTACCATGTCGGCGGTACGCGCTACAACGCGCCGCTGCCCCTGCATGAATGGTCGCTGATCGAGCTCGGACCTCTCCTTTCCGACTTTTTCAGCAGGCCGGTCTGGGTCCACAACGGCGCCAATACCGGAGCAATCGCCGAATCGATGTTTGGCGTCGGGCGCTACATCAAGCACTTTGCCTATCTGAGCTTCAACTACGGATTCGGCGGCGGGCTGATCAGCGATGGCGAACTGCTGCTCGGCGGCAACGGCAACGCCGGGGAATTCTCCGGGATATTCGACATAGAGGAATCGAAACGCCGGCCGGCCCTGCAATATCTGATCGAACGGCTGAACCGCAACGGCGTCGACGTGCCCTCGATCAGCTATATGCGCAAACATTTCGACCCGGACTGGCCCGGCGTTGCCGAATGGGTGGAAGAGATCACACCCGCATACAATCGTCTCATCAACGCCATCCGGGCCGTTGTCGATCCACAGGCAATCGTGTTCGGCGGCCAGGTCCCGCCCGATCTTGCGCAGATGTTGATTGAGCGAACGCGCATTTATGATCGACCGCGTTACGGTGTACATCGCCCTAGCCCAAAACTCATTATTTCGGAGATAGGAACCGACGCCTCGGCCATGGGGGCCGCGATCACGCCATTCCACTCAACCTTCTATTGAGCTGAACTGACGCCTCGAAATCATAAGGTCCAACGAGAGGGCGATGGATTTTGACTCATGTCAACTCGCCCGCGATTCCAACAGGCATATTGGCATCCACCTCTTGATCAACTCTGGAGGTCTTAAGGGAATTTCAGAGCGGAGACCTTCAAACGGCTCACCGCCACGGTTGTACGAATTCCAATACGGAACCGGAAAGGATGCGCGGATGGTCAGGATCGTCGCTCAGGCAATACTGTCGGCAGCGGGTGTCATCGTTGCCTTCTTCGTCTCGGAAAATGACATCGGCTACCCCATCTATCAGATGATCGTCTCTCTCCTGCTGATTGTCGTGGCCGCACTCTTGGTCTGGTACGTGCCCAGGCTGATCCGCCGCAACAATATATGACGGTCTGGAAGAAAGAGCCATCATCGGCGTCGAACACCGGCAGCCTCTGAACGCGCGTGGCACGTCGCTTGCATCGGTTAGATGCCAGCTTGCGAGAGGATACGGCCGTGTATGCGAATATCAACCCTTCGATCGACATCCGATTGCTGCACACCACCTATCTCCTGCTCACCGAGAGGAACGTCTCGAAAGTGGCAGTCCTGCTCGGCCTCAGCCAGCCGAGCGTGAGCGCATCACTGAAGAAGGCACGCGAGATCTTCTCCGATCCGCTGCTGGTGCGCAGCGGCCAGAAACTTGTTCTCACCGAGCGCGGCGAGGAAATCGTCGCTTCGCTCGGCGCGATGCTGGAAAGCCTCAAGAACACCATCAACCGGACCAACCAATTCGATCCGGGCGCAGTCCAGAGCCGCATGCGCGTTGCTGCCGTGAATTGTTTCGGCGCCTTCCTCATTCCGCCGCTCGCGAGCAGCATCCGGCAGAAGGCGCCCGGCATATCCGTCGATTTCTTCGCTCCCTCCGAAAAGGTGGATCTGATCGATGAGCTCGGATCGGGGCGAGTGGATCTCGTGATCGGCAACTGGCCGGCGCCCCAACAAAGCTTGAAGTCGACCACGCTTCTGCATTGCGACATCGCCTGCGTGGTACAGAAATCCAATCCGCTCGCCCGGCGCGGCAGGCTTTCCCTCGAAACCTATCTCGATGCCGATCACGTGTCGCCGACGCCGGGATCGAGCGCCTTCTACAGTCCGATCGACGGGCGGCTGTCCCAGCTTGGCCTGAAGCGCAGGATCGCCATGTCCGTTCCGGAATACGCCCTCATCCCGGCCATTCTCGCCGAAACCGACCTCGTTTTCACCACCGCCCGGCCCTATGCGGAGTATATTGTCGAGCATGCTCCGGCCAATCAGCTTCAGCTCGTCGAGGCACCCCGCGAATTCGATCAGATGAACCTTTATCTGCTCTGGCATGAACGGGCCCATGCCAGCGGCGCCAATCAATGGCTCCGCAGCGTGGTGCGCTCCGTGGCCCGCCGCTTCGACCAGACCCTCCATGCCGTACCAACGACATCCGAACTCCTAGCAGCCTCTTGAACCCCAGATATATAAGCCTCCGTCTATACCTAGTATTGACGAGCGAGACATTCACCCCGCGAGCAATTTTGCCCATGCTTGAGGCACGCATAATGCATGCTGAATAATTGAGCATAACGACCGGGAAATGCGAATGTTGATGCACACTCTGCTTTTGGACGGTGCGAACCGTGATCCGGACCACGCCTGTTTCCATTGGGTGGACAGGAATAGGAGCCTGACCTATGCGGAGGCCGTCGGCGCCATGGAGCGCGCCGCGGGCGCCCTCCACGACCTCGGCGTCCGGCCGGGAGACCGGGTGACGATCTTTGCCCATAACGGCATGGACTATCTCGTCACCATGCTCGGCTGCTGGCGTCTTGGAGCGATCTGCGCCCTCGTAAACGTCAAGTTCGCTGGTGAACTTGCCTATTATTTCGCCGATCATGAGCCGACCGTTGTCGTCTACACCCATGACATGCAGGAGCCGGTCCGGACCGCCGCCGCCGGCATTGCGAGCATCCGGGCGCTGGTTTGCATGGACGGCCCGCAGGAAGGCGCCCATTCCCTGCCCGCCCTGATGGCCGCAGCGCTTCCCGTGCCCGCCGACCCCGGCAATGAGGATGCGATTGCCCATCTCTCCTATACCTCCGGCACGACCGGCAGACCGAAGGGCGCCTGCCTCAAGCACGAACCGACGGTCAGGGCGACGCGCTGCATCGCAGAACGCCTGCAGATCACCGCCGACGACGTCTCCTTCGGTCCGAGCGCGCTGTCGAGCTCCTATCAGCTCGTCGGCAACCTGTTGCCGCAGCTCTCCCACGGCGCCGCCATCAACGTCATGGGCAAGTGGACGCCGTCGACGGGCTTCGATGCACTGGAAGCGCGCGGCGCGACCATGCTGATCGCCAATCCGCCGATCCTCACCGATGTCTTCAACGAGGCCGCCGCCCGCGGCCATGCACCGTCGAAGCTGCGCATGAGCATGTCGGGCGGCGGGCCTGTTCCACCCCTCCTCAAGGCCGGCTGGCACGAAAAGCTCAAGCTGCCGCTGGTTGAAAGTTACGGACAGTCCGAACTCGGCGGCTTCGTCGCCCTCGGTTTTCCGAAGCTCGACAGGAAAGACATCGAGACGCGCCGCGCCGGCATGCCCCTTCCCGACAAGGAAGTCCGCATTCTCAATGCCGACGGCACCGAAGTGCCGAACGGGGCGGTGGGCGAGATCGCACTGCGCGGCGGCTTCATGTGGGGCTACTGGGGCAAGCCGGAAAAGACGGCGGAGACGCTGAGAGACGGCTGGCTCTGGACCGGTGATATCGGCTCGATGGACCGCCAGGGTTTCGTGACCATGCTGGGGCGCCGCTCCGAACTCCTGCATGTCGACGGCAAGACCTGGTATCCGCGCGACGTGGAGGAGGCGCTTTCGACGGTGCCCGGTGTCGAACAGGCCGCCGTCGTCGGCGTGCCCGATGCGGCGATCGCAACCCGTCCGGTCGCCTTCGTGCAGGCCACCCTGCCGCTGGATGGCGAGGAGATCAAAGCGAAGATCGCCGACGCTCTGCCCTACGACCTCTCCGTCATGACCGTGGTCTCGCTTGCCGAGCTTCCCATGACCCCCACCGGCAAGATCGCCAAGGCCGAACTCGCCGCGCGCGCCGCGGCGGTTTGAAACGAAATCGAGGACATATCCATGAAGCTGAAGTCGCATTGGTGGTGGGATCATACGACCAGGGATTTTTTCGAATTCGACATGGAGAAATTCGTCGCCATCCTGCCCGTCGCCGCCGTCGAGCAGCATGGTCCGCACCTGCCGGTGCGCGTGGATGCGGCGATCAATGCCGGCACGATCGCAAGGACCGTGGAACTGATGGAAGACGACCTGCCGGCGCTGGTGCTGCCGATGATGCCGGTCGGCAAGTCGGTCGAGCATACGGCCTATCCGGGCACGCTGACCTTCAACTACGATACGCTCGCCAAAATGTGGTTCGAGCTCGGCGAGAGCGTCAACCGGGCCGGCTGCCGCAAGATCATCTTCGTCAATTCGCATGGCGGCCAGCCACAGGTCATGGAGATCGTCTGCCGAGAATTGCGGGTGAAGCTCCGCATGTTCGCCGTCAGCGCCTGGGCAAGCGCCGGTGCCGATTTCTCCGACCTCTACAGCGAACACGAGCTGAAACACGGTATTCACGGCGGCGAGGCGGAAACCAGCGTCATGCTGCATCTCCATCCCGAACTGATCGACATGCAGTTCGCCGATGATTTTGTGCCCGTATCCGTCGAACTGGAAAAGGCGGGCGGTCTGCTGATGCCGGAGGGGCGGATCGGTTATGGATGGCAGACCCAGGACATCCAGCCGTCCGGCGCCTGCGGCAACGCAGCAGCCGCCGATGCCGAACGCGGCCGCGAGCATGTGGAGCGCAGCGCCCGCAATCTCCTGAAGCTGGTCAGGGAAGTTCTCGAATTCCCACTCGACCGCATCACCGACAAGACGACGTACAGGGGCTGACGACGTGATGCACCACCGGACGCCTCATGACGTGATCGGGCCTGAAAGGGCCGAACTCGTGCTGCGCGACGGTATCGTGCTTGTTGCAGATATCTACCGGCCCGCGAATGAAGGCCTCTATCCCGTGCTCCTGATGCGCCAGCCCTATGGGCGCGCCATCGCCTCGACGGTCGTGCTGGCGCATCCGTGCTGGTATGCGTCGCATGGTTATATCGTCGTCATTCAGGATGTCCGCGGTTGCGGCGATTCCGGCGGGGATTTCGAAGCCTTCGTCAACGAAATGGAAGATGGCGCGCAGTCCCTCGATTGGGCGGCATCTCTTCCGGGCTGCAGCGGCAAGCTCGGCCTTTACGGCTTCAGCTACCAGGCCATGACGCAATATCTTGCGCTTGCCGGCAAGGGCCGCCGGCCCGATGCGATCGCCCCGGCAATGGCATCCTGGATGCCGCGCGACGACTGGGCCTACGAGGGTAGTGCGTTCCGGCTCGGATTGAATGTGAGTTGGGCGGCGCAGATGGCCAAGCTCAAGGCAGCCCGCAACGACGATGGCGAGACCTATTCCACGATCGACGGCGCGGCAGACGACCTTGCGCTCCGCGATCTGCTGATCGCCCGGCCTGACCTTTCGCATCTCGGGAAATGGATCGAGGACGACGAAACATACTGGAGCAAGATTTCTCCGGGCGTCCTCCTCAGGGATAACCCGCTCGACATCCCCGCTTTCCATACGGGCGGCTGGGCCGATTTCTTTCTGGAAGGCACCTGGGCGGCGGATGCCGCTTTCCGCCGGAAGAACCCTCAAACCTCTCATCTCGTCATCGGGCCATGGACGCATGCGCCCTGGAACAGGATGAGCGGCGGCACCGACATGGGGCCGGAGGCGGAGTTCCCGGTCGACCGCGCCCAGATTGCATTCTTCGACTTCTACCTGAAGGGTAAAGGAGATCGGCCGGCGACGGCTCGGCTGTTCGATATGGGGCTTCGACGCTGGCGGACGCTTCCCTCGCTTCCGCCCACGGCGGATACGGCCTTTTTCCTGGCGTCGTCAGGGCTTGCCGCCGCGATGATCAGCGACGGTCGCCTCGATACCGGGCCGTCGTCGCCGGCCGGCGACACCTTCGTCCACGATCCCTTCCGCCCGACGCCGCTTGTCGGAGGCCATCTCGGCACACCGGCCGGCTTTGCCGACCGCAGCGCCTTCGACAACCGCGCCGATGTGGCGGTCTACACGACCCTTCCGTTCGACGCCGCGACGACCTTCATCGGCAAGGCTGCGGCCGAGATCGAGATAGCCTCCCGATCCCTGGGCTGCGATGTCTGCGCGACGCTGTCGCTGGTCGGCCCTGATGGCGCAGCGAAAGTCATCTCCACCGGCTATGCCCGGATCGACGATGCCCATCGTGCTCTCGCGCGCATTTCCCTGCGATCCATATGCCTGTCGGTTCCGGTCGGGTTCAGGCTGCGGCTGTCCTTGCAGGGCGCGGCGGCGCCAGCCTTCGAAATCCACCCCGGCAACGGCGCCTTTGCCCCGGCGCCAGCCATCGCATGCAGGCCCATTCCGATTTCCATTCACCACGGCGGGGCTGCAGGCTCCCGCCTCATCATGCCCAGGGTGTCCGATGACGTCGCATAAGCACTATCTCACACTCGACAATGTCACTGCGACCTACGGCGAATCCGTCGCGGTCAACGGCCTGACGATCGAGGTCGCCAGGGGAGAGCTGCTCTCGCTGCTCGGCCCCTCGGGCTGCGGCAAGACGACGACGCTCAGGATGATCGCCGGCTTCATCCAGCCGTCGGGCGGACGCATCATCCTCGGCGGCGAGGATATCAGCCGCCGCCCCGTGCATACCCGCAATATCGGCGTGGTCTTCCAGTCCTATGCGCTCTTTCCGCACCTCACGGCGCTCGACAATGTCGGCTTCGGATTGCGCATGCGCCATGTCGGCAAGGCGGAATGCCGCGAGAAGGCCGCCGCCGCTCTCGAAACGGTCGGCCTCGGCGCCTATCAGGATCGCTATCCCGGCCAGCTTTCGGGCGGCCAGCAGCAGCGCGTGGCGCTTGCCCGCGCCCTGGTGATCGAGCCGGACGTTCTGCTTCTCGACGAGCCGCTTTCCAACCTCGACGCCCACCTGCGCGCCGATATGCGCAGCGAAATCCGCTCCCTTCAGCAGCGCCTCGGCATCACCACGGTCTTCGTCACCCACGACCAGCAGGAGGCGCTCGCCATGTCCGACCGCGTGGCGGTGATGAGCAAGGGGCTGCTGATGGAAATCGGATCGCCGGTCGGCCTCTGCGACCGGCCGAAATCCGCTTTCACCGCTTCTTTCCTCGGCGCCCGCACGGTGATCGAAGGACGAACGGAAAACGGCCGGTTCCACGCGCCGGGGCTCGCCTGCGACGGTGCACCGGAGGGTGCCACCAGGCTCGTGCTGCGCGCCTCGCGTCTCAGGATTTCCAGCGAGCCCGGACCGCTCAATGTCTCCGGCACGCTCGTCAATTCGGCTTTCTTAGGCGACACCTACGAAGCCGACATTCAATCCGCATGCGGCACGATCCGGCTGATCGTGTCGTCGGATATGCCGCCTCCGCCCATCGGCACGTCGTGCAACATCCAAACCCAGCCAGGTGGCGCCACATTCATCTAAACGAACAAGGGGAACTTCAGATGACTCTCTCGCGTCGTGCATTCAACAAGCTCGCTCTCGGTGCCGGTCTTGCCGCACCGTTCCACATCATCCGACCCGCAGCAGCGCAGGAACCCAAGAAAGGCGACGAACTGGTCGTCGGCATCTGGGGCGGCGCCCAGGAGAAAATCGTCAAGGAACATGTCGAAAAGCCGCTGGTCGAGAAATACGGCTGCAAGGTGAGCTACGTTCTCGGAGGCACCGGCGATCGCCGCGCCCGCGCCTATGCCGAGCGCGGCCGCCCGAGCTTCGATGTCATCTACCTCAATATCTACGAAAGCCGCCAGGCCGTGAAGGACGGCGTAACCCAGGCCCCGACTCCTGCCGTCAAGAACTTCGAGGCGCTTTACCCGAGCGCGCGCAAGGGCGGCTACGGCGTCGCCTTCAATCCCTGCACCATCGTTTACGACAAGCGCAAGGCCTCGAAGCCGATCACGTCCTGGAAGGACATGTGGAACCCTGAATGGAAGGGCCGCATCGCCTGGCCGGACGGGCTCGGTGCCGAAGGCATTTCGGCCCTGATGATGACCGCCCGCGCTTGGGGCGGCACCGAGAAGGACTTTGATCTCGTCGTCGACAAGGTCAAGGAACTCAAGCCCTTCGCCGCCATCCAGGCCAGCCAGGCGCAACTCTTTGAAATGTTCGACCAGGGACTTTGCGATCTGTCGGTGGAATTCGGCAGCTTCACCCGCTCCTATGTGGAAAGCCGCAACCCGAATATTGAAATTGCATCTCCGATTGAGGGACAGGCTCTCGCGATGAACGTCGCCTGCATTACCGAGGGCACCAAGAACCAGAAACTCGCCGAGGAGTGGATCAACCTCCACCTTTCGGAGCCCTGCATGCTGGCCTATGCACGCGAGATCTACTATTCGCCGACCGTCAACAACGTCACCGTGCCGGACGATCTTAAACCGAAGCTCATTCTCGGCGATGAGCAGGTGAGCAAGCTTGTCGACTTCGACTGGGACGTCATCAACGCCAGCCGCGCGAAATGGCAGGCGCGCTACGACCGGGAGATCGCCGGATGAACCGATGGATAGGACCGGCGCTTGCTGCGCCGGTCACCCTGTGGCTGCTGCTTTCCTTCGCAGCACCGATGTTCGTGGTACTCGTGCTGTCCCTGCACGAGTATCCGGACCCGTTCGGCCCCATTTTCATGGCGCCGTCGCTTGCGCAATACAGCGATATCGTTTCCGACGGCTTCTATTACGGCGTCGTCTCCGAAACCGTGCTTCTCGGCATCGGCGTGACCGTGTTGACCGCGCTGCTCGGTTATCCGCTCGCCCACTGGCTGGCGCGCATGCCGGTCAAATATCGCGCACTCGCATTCTCGGTCATCCTCATCCCGTTGTTAACCAACGTCGTCGTGCGATCGCTCGGCATCATCCTGCTGCTTGCGCCCGAAGGCCTGATCAACACCGTGACCGGGCTCTTGGACATTCCGCCGGCAAGGAACATGCTGTTCACCCATGGCGCCGTCGCCGTCGCGCTGGCGCAGGTCTTCCTGCCGTTCATGGTTCTGGCACTTTACGACAACCTGCAGAACACGTCGCCCCGCGTCCATGAGGCGGCCGAAAGCCTCGGCGCGTCTCCCGCGGTGCGGTTCCTCACTGTCGACCTGCCGCTTTCGTTGCCGGGGCTGCGCTCAGGGGCGATCATCGTCTTCCTGATGGCATCGACGGCCTATGTGTCCGCCACCCTGCTCGGCGGCAAGAAAGTCTGGACGACGGGCATGCTCGTGCTCCAGGAGGCGATAAAGAATCTCAACGCCCCGCTTGCTTCGGCGCTGGCCGTCATCATGACCATCACGAGCCTGGCTTTCGCGGCTCTGTGCACCGTTGCGCTCAACCGCCTGATGCCCTGGCTGAAGGCCAGGCCCAGCCGGCCTCTGAGCATCCCGCGCTGGCTCGTGCCGGTGGTCGATATCCTCGGGCCGATCGTCTCGAAGCTTCTGCTGGTCGCGGCACTTCTGCTTCTCCTGCTGCCGCTCGTGCTCGTCTGCATCCAGAGCTTCAACGACGTGCCGCAGGCGACGGCCGCAGGCTTCCGGGGCTTCACGCTCAAATGGTATGAACAGGTCTTTTTCGCCGGCACCTATGCGGATGCGTTCTGGGTCTCGGTGAAGCTTGCGGTCACCTCCATGCTGGTGGCGATCGCCCTTGCCTTGCCGGCCTCATTCGCCCTGGCACGGTTTCCCTTCAAGGGCCGGTCCGTCCTGCTCGCCTTCTGGCTCCTGCCGCTCTCACTACCGCATGTGGCGATCGGCGTCGGCATGCTGCGGCTTCTCCAGCTTTATCTGATGATACCGCCCTTCCTCGGCTTGGTCGCCATTCATGTCATTGTCATCCTGCCCTTCGCCATCACGCTGCTGACCACCTCAGTCATGGGCCTCGACCGCGCTCAGGAAGAAGCAGCCTCAAGCCTCGGAGCAAACCCGATCCGGCGTTTCGTGCTGGTCATCATGCCGGGTCTTGCGCCGGGCTTGTTCGCGGCCGGAATCGTCGGCTTCCTCCTCAGTTTCGGCGAAGTCACGGTGACGAGCTTCCTGACCACAGCCCGCCTGACGACGCTGCCGGTCCGCATCTATGCGGAATCGACCTTCAGCCTGGAACCGACCGCGCACGCGATTTCCGCCGTGCTGATCCTCTTCACGGTCATTGCCCTGACGCTGGTGGGCAGAGTGGTGCGCCTGGATCGCCTCTATGCGCGGTGAGAGAAGATCCAGGCCGGCGCTCCATCGACGGACAAAGGCGAGTGTCGAATATTATGCCATCCGAGAAAAGGGCTTGTAAAAACACCAGTCGCGAGACAAGATTGATCCGTAATCTCTCTTATTGAGATTTTACATCGGTATGCTTGGCCGATGGAGGAGAACAAGCGGAGGAGGAACAATCAATGAAGAAGCTGATGCTCTCGGCCGTCTTTACGGCCGGGCTGATCCTTTCTGGCCATGCCTCGGCGCAAACCGTCGGCATTGCCACGTCGAACCCCGGTTCGATCTTCCACAATATCGGCACGGCTGTCGCAAAAGCCGCCAACGATGCCGGCCTCAACACGACGATCCAACCGGCAACGAGCCCCAACCAATATATGCCTCTCGTCAATCAGAACGAGGTCGAATTCGGCGTCGGTAACCTTGAGGAATTCAACAACGCCCTGAAGGGCGAAGCTTGGTTCCAGGGCAGCGTCAACGAGAACCTGCGGGTCGTCGGCCTGATCATGCCGATCAGGGAAGCGATCTTCGTCAAGGCAAGCAGCGACATAAAAACGACCGCCGATCTCAAGGGTAAGCCGATGGTGGACGGCTATACGGCGCAACAAACCATCCTGCCGCAGCTCGATGCCATCTATGCCACTGTCGGCCTGTCGCGAAAGGATATGCAACCGGTGCAAGTGCCCAGCGTCGTCGCGGGCGCAGATGCCTTCATCGCCGGCCAGAGTGTCGGTTTTATCTTCGCGCATGGTGCCGGAAAGGTGCGCGAAGCGGACGCGGCCGTTGGCGGCATCCGGGCACTGACCATTCCGGATACGGAGGAAGCAAAGGCCGCGATCCGACAACACTGGAAGTCCGGATATGTCGTCAAGATGGAACCCGGTCCTGCCAACCCCGGCGTCCTGGAACCCGGCACTTTCATTGCCTATCCGCAGCTCGTGTTCACCAATGCAGCCGTCAGCGAGGACATTGTCTACAAGATGACAAAAGTCCTCTACGATAGCAAAGCTTCCATGCAAGCGGCCTTCCCGCCATTTGCCGAATTTGACCCGAAAGCGATGGTCGGTGAGACGGCTCCGGGTGAGTACCACCCCGGCGCTATCAAGTTCTACAAGGAAGCTGATCTCTGGAAGGGTTGATGCGTGATGGCCGTCGAACGCATGAGGGAGCCCGCTTTTGGCGTTCCCGCAGGTCTCTGGAAGCCGGTCGCTGCGGTGCTTGCCGCGGCCATCACGTTGAGTGCCATGCTCTGGTCATTGGACGTGCCGCGAATGCTGGGGGTATCCTATTATCCCCAGCAGTTCCTGGCCGTCGTGCTTGCCCTCACTCTGCCACTTACCTTCATGATCTATACGCCTGGCCGCGACAAGCGCTCCGGCGCGATGCCGTGGTATGACGCGATCGGTGCCGTCCTCAGCGCCGCGGCTTCCGCCTATATCGCCTGGAATTATCCAGCCGTTGTAAACCAGATATTCATGCGTCCGATCGAGGCATGGCTGCCGGGGATCATCCTGCTCTTACTTCTGCTGGAAGGCCTTCGCCGCTCGACCGGCTGGATGCTTGTGATCATCATCGTCGCGTTCCTGCTCTACGCCATGTTTGGCAATTTCGTTCCCGGCCGTCTCGCCGGCCGGCCACAGGACTGGCAAAAGCTCGCCGGCTACATGGCCTATGACGTCAACGGCATCTTCGGCCTGTCGATATCGGTCGGCGCCACGATCGTCGTGGCATTCATTTTCTTTGGAGCTTTGCTCGGCGCAACCGGGGGCGCAAGGTTCTTCACCGATGCCGCACTTTTTTCCATGGGTCGATATCGCGGCGGCTCGATGAAGATCGCGGTTGCCGCCTCCGCCCTGTTCGGATCGATTTCCGGCTCTGCGGTCGCCAACGTGGTCGCGACCGGCGTCGTTACCATCCCGATGATCAAGCGGGATAAATATCCCGCCCACAAGGCCGGCGCGATCGAGGCCGTCGCCTCGACCGGCGGACAGTTAATGCCCCCCGTAATGGGCGCCGCGGCCTTCCTGATGGCAGAGTTCCTGCAGGTATCTTATGCCGACGTAGCACTGGCGGCACTCATACCCGCCTTGCTTTACTATGGCGCCTTGTTCATTCAGGCCGACCTCGACGCTGCCAAGCTCGGCATCAAGAGCGCACCGGAGGAGGATATCCCAAACGGCTGGGCGATCCTCGGCGGACTGCATTTCCTGATTGCCTTCGCGTTGCTGATCTACGCTCTCTTTTGGATGAACTGGCAACCGGAAAAGGCTGCCTTTCTTGCCTGCGGCTCGGTGGTGGTGACGGGAGCGATCTTCGGTTACGACCGTGTACGAGCATCGGTCCGAGCGTTGTCTGCGACGATCATCGAGGCCGGCGAGGCGGTCGTCGAGATTATCGTCATCTCAGCCGCGGCTGGTATCGTCATCGGCGTGATGAATATGACAGGCCTCAGCTTCAATCTCACTTATGCTCTGGTTCAACTCGGTGGCGGCAGCGCGATCGTGCTGCTCGTCATGTCGGCGATTGTCTGCATCATCCTTGGCATGGGTCTGCCGACGCTCGCCGTTTATGTGCTCCTCGCCTCCCTGGTAGCGCCGGCCCTCGTCGAAGTCGGGCTGCCTCCAATGGCGGCTCATCTCTTCGTGCTCTATTTCGGCATGATGTCGATGATCACGCCGCCGATCGCGCTTGCTGCCTTCGCGGCCGCAAGCATTGCAAAGGCCGATCCGATCAAGACCGGCATCGCGTCCTGCAAGTTCGGCTGGATCGCTTTCGTCATTCCTTTCATGTTCGCGTATTCGCCGAGCCTGCTCATGATCGGCGATACAACCTCGGTTATCTGGGCCCTGGTCACTGCGGCCTTCGGCGTCTGGCTGGTTTCCTCCGCGCTCGCCGGTTATTTCACGGCCCGCCTCTCGATCATCATGCGCATCGTCTTTGCTATTGCCGGAGTTCTGGCACTCATTCCCACCGACGCCTTTACAGGCGCCGTCTATACCGATGCGGCGGGACTTGTCGCTGGGATCGCCGCCATGGCATATGCCTACGTCGGTGGCAAAAAACTCATGGAACAGGCAGCATCTTGACGGAAAAATCGGTCAACAGTCTCGAACGCCTGCAGGCTGTGCTGGGGCTTTTCTCCGAAGACAGACTGGAATGGACGCCGGAAGAAATGATGGAGGTCCTGGGTTACGCCCGCCCCACGCTCTACCGTTATCTGAAGATCCTGAAGGCGGCGGGGCTTTTGACCTCCATGCCGAATACTGGCTTTACGCTGGGACCGAAAATCGTCGAGCTGGACTATCTTCTGAGAAAGTCGGACACCCTCATCCTCTCTGGCGCTCAACACCTCCAGAATCTCACTCAACGATACAACTGCACCGCCCTTCTCTTGCGCTGGTATGGCGATAAGATCCTCTGCGTCGACTCCCGCAGCTCCGTCAAGAACCCTATCAGCAGCTACCCGCGTGGCCGCCCGATGCCGCTGACCAAGGGCGCGATTGCCCGCTCGATTATTTCGTTCCTGCCTCGCCGGCGCCTTCTGCAGATCGTCGAGCGCAATTTCGACGATATGAAGTCCATTGGTCTCGGCAGCACCATCGAAGAAGTATACGAGAGCCTGAAACGCGTGAAGAAGGCGGGCTTTGCTGTCGCCTATGGCGAGGTCACGCCAGGTGTGGTTGGCATCGCCGCACCGGTCTTCGATGTCGGTCGCAGCCCCATTGCCAGCGTTTGCGTCACCATTTCCGGCAGCCTTGTCGATGGCTCGACCATCGATGAGATCGGCCGAAACGTCAGATCCGTGGGAAAGGACATAAGCCAGATGCTGGCATCGCATCGCCACAGCAATGAAAATCATAATCTCATATAGAGAGACTTTGCATTGACTTGATTGCTTCAGCCTCGCATCTTCGGAAGCGGGAGGACAAAGCGAGATGCAGGAAAGACAAGCGCAGGTAATTATTGTCGGCGGTGGTCCGGTTGGAACGGGACTTGCGATCGAATTGGGCCAGCGAGGAGTTCACACAATCATCGTCGAGCGTTATCCCTCACCGCAGCAAGTGCCCAAGGGACAAAACCTCACCCAGCGGACAATGGAGCATTTCTACTTCTGGGGCGCAGAACAACCGCTGAGAGCGGCCCGGACGGTGCCGAAGGAATACGGTATCGGTGGGCTGACTGCATATGGCACGCTCCTCGGCGACTATCACTATGACTGGCTGCAGCGCGAACTCGTGCGGCCCTATTACTTCACCGACAATGAGCGGCTGCCGCAATACCGGACCGAGGAGGTGCTGCGCGAGCGCGTGAAAGCATTACGTGACGTTGAGTGTTTCTACGGATGGAACGCTGAGGATATAGCGGAAGATCCGGAAGGTGCTTCGGTTGCTATGGCTCGGCGCGATGGGGCCGAGCGCTGCGTGCTCCATGCCGATTACGTCGTCGGCTGCGACGGCAGCCGCTCGATGGTGCGGGAAAAAGCCGGCATTACCCAGACACTCTCGGACCATGATCGGCTGATGGTTCTCCTGGTCTTTCGCTCCACCGGCCTTCATGAGCTGTTAAAACGATTCCCCGGCAAATCCTTCTACAATGTGCTTCATCCGGAATTGAAGGGCTATTGGCAGTTCTTTGGCCGCGTCGATCTCGGCAATAGCTGGTTCTTCCACGCGCCGGTCCCGGCGGGCACGACGAAGGACAATTTCGATTTCGCCTCCTATCTGCACAGGGCGGCCGGCGCAGAATTCGACATCGCCTTTGATTACATAGGCTTCTGGGATCTGCGTTTCGCCAATGCCGACAGCTATGGTCGCGGGCGGGTTTATATCGCCGGCGATGCCGCTCACAGCCATCCTCCCTATGGCGGTTACGGCATCAACACCGGCTTCGAAGATGCCCGCAATCTCGGCTGGAAGCTTGCAGCGGTTCTTCAGGGCTGGGGCGGCCCGGACCTCCTCGAAAGCTATGACGAAGAGCGTCGGCCGGTCTTTGCCTCTACTGCCGGCGACTTTATCGAGAAGGCGATCCACAGCGACCGGGACTTCCTGGAGAAATATGATCCGGCGCGCGACAAGGCTGCCTTCGAAGCGGAATGGGCGGCACGAGGGTCAGGAGCGAGAGCGGAGGTAAATGCCTTCGAGCCGAACTACTGCGGCTCGCCGGTTATCTTCGGTCCCCCTGGTGGAAAGACTGGCGCCATCGGCGGGCATGAATTCACCGCCCGTCCCGGCCACCATCTTTCGCCACAAATACTGTCGGACGGGCGCAATGCCTTTGAAGTTCTTGGGTCGGGGTTCACGCTGCTTGCTTTCGATGGAGACGCCAAGAGCATGGCGGCCTTCTCGAAAGCCGCGGAAATGCTGTATCTGCCGCTCGAAATCATCTCCGACAACCGGGCTGATGGGCGAGAGAAATATGATGCTCGCTACATTCTTGTGCGGCCCGACCAATTTGTCACGTGGTCTTCCAACGACACACCTCCTTCACCGGAGGCTATCCTGCGAAAGGCAGTTGGACGGCAGTAAAGGCCCGAAATGAGCGCTCAAGAATTGGATTGGAGGCTGGCCCGTAAAGTGTGAACGCTCTGTAGCTGCGTCGCACCTATATCCCGAGCCGGAATTGTGCCAAGAAGCGCAAGCTGCACTGGCAAAACCTTTTACGCGACGGGATCATGAAAAAGATCGGCTTCCTATCGTTCGGGCATTGGTCGCCCTCGCCCCAATCGCAGACGCGGTCGGCATCCGACGCGCTTCTGCAGTCCATAGACCTCGCCGTCGCGGCCGAGGACCTGGGAGCTGACGGGGCATATTTCCGTGTACATCATTTCGCCCGCCAGCTCGGCTCGCCATTCCCGTTGCTGGCGGCAATCGGTGCGAAGACCAGCCGCATCGAGATCGGCACGGCAGTCATCGATATGCGTTACGAGAACCCGCTATACATGGCCGAGGACGCAGGCGCGGCCGACATCATCGCCGGTGGGCGCCTGCAGCTTGGCATCAGCCGTGGATCGCCTGAGCAGGTGATCGACGGATGGCGCTATTTCGGTTACGTCCCGCCCGAGGGCCAGACCGAAGCCGACATGGCCCGCCGCCATGCAGAGGTTTTGCTCGAAGTGCTGCAAGGCGAAGGTTTTGCTCAACCCAATCCGCGGCCGATGTTTCCCAATCCTCCCGGCCTCCTGCGCATCGAGCCGCATTCGGAAGGTCTGCGGGATCGCATCTGGTGGGGAGCGAGTTCGAATGCCACCGCTGCCTGGGCGGCCAAGCTTGGCATGAACCTGCAGAGTTCCACACTCAAGGATGACGAGAGCGGACTTCCATTCCACGTTCAGCAGGCCGACCAGATTCGAGCCTTCCGCGAGGCATGGAAGGCCGCTGGTCACGCGCGCGAGCCGCGGGTATCGGTCAGCCGCAGCATCTTTGCGCTGGTCGATGACCGCGACCGTGCCTACTTCGGGTATGGAAACGATAACGACGACAAGATCGGCTTCATCGACGAAAAGACCCGGGCGATCTTCGGCCGCAGTTACGCCGCCGAGCCGGATGTCCTTATCGAGCAACTGGCGAAGGATGAGGCGATCGCGGAGGCTGACACGCTGCTTTTGACTGTCCCCAACCAGCTCGGCGTCGACTACAACGCGCATGTCATGGAAGCCATCCTGACCCACGTTGCCCCGGCTCTTGGCTGGCGCTAAGGTTCGCTCCGTCGGAACGGCAGTTACAAAGCGTTGGTTCTGCTGGTTGCGATCAGCCGCGCATAGGAAATGGCAGACAGCATGTTGACGTGGTTCGCCTTTCCGGTGCCGGCGATATCGAATGCCGTGCCGTGATCCACCGAAACACGGTCGATCGGCAGGCCGAGCGAGACGTTGACGGCGCTGTCGAACGCCACAAGCTTGATCGGGATGTGACCCTGGTCGTGATATTGCGCCACGACGAGATCGAAGGCGCCGTTATACGCCCGGGCGAAGACCGTATCCGCCGAAATCGGCCCGACCACATCAATGCCCTTTGCGCAGGCCTGTTGGACGGCGGGCGCCAGGAATTCCGTATCCTCGGTGCCGAAAAGGCCGTTCTCGCCGCAGTGTGGATTGAGACCGGCCACCGCAATACGCGCCTTTCTGCCGATCCGCAGGAAGTGCTGATGTCCCGCCTCGATCGTCGCCAGCACCCGCTCCGTCTTCGCCCGCTCGATCGCGCCGCGCAGCGAGATATGAGTGGAGACATGGATCGTGTTGAGCCGTTCGGAGGCGAGCAGCATGAACGAGCTTTTCGAGCCGGTCAGATGTGCCAGCAGGCCTGTATGGCCGTCGTAATGATGGCCGGCGAGGTTCATCGCTTCCTTGTTGATCGGTGCGGTGACGATACAATCCACGTCCCCCGCAAGCGCAAGCTCCACTGCCCGACGGATATAGCGCACCGAGGCATCACCTGCGACAAGGCTTACCTTGCCAATATCGGGCATCACACCATCGATCTCCACCTCATCGACCGCGATCGCTCCTGCCCTGGGTGTAGTGGAAAAAGCAAGCGAGGTGCCGCAGGACTTGTTGGCGCGCTCCAATGCTTCGATATTGCCAACCACCGTGAAATTCGCACGTTCAACCTCCGGCAAAGCCGTCAGCGCCTTGACGATGACCTCAGGCCCCACGCCCGCCGGATCGCCCAGCGTGATCGCGATACGCGTGTCCTTGCTCATGATCGGATGCCCTTCTCCTAAAGCCCGTCTTAATATGCAGCTTCGTAGATCGCCAGAATATCAGCGCGAGACATGTCGCGCGGATTGTTGTCGAGAAGACGGCGGATAGAAAAGGCATCATCGGCCATGATACCGAGATCCGTATCCGGCACGCCGATTTTGGAGAGCCTCATCTCGATATCAAGCGAGGCGCAGAAGGCATGCGCTGCCTCAAAGACTGAACCGATGGTGTTCGAGTGCCTGAGGCCAAGCGCCTCGAGGATCATTGCCGTCTTTTCCGGCACGGCCGGCGTATTGAATGCGAGTACATGCGGAAAGATCAGCGCATTCGCCGCACCATGCGCCATATGCCAGCGCGTACCGAGCGGATAAGCAAGTGCATGGCCCGCCGCCGTGTTGACCGGGCCGAGGCAGAAGCCCCCATAAAGAGAGGCGAGCGACAGCCCGGCGCGCGCTTCCGCGTCATTACCCTCGGCGACGGCCCGAGCCAGATAACGCCCGACGAGCCGTACGCCCTCGATTGCATAAAGATCGATCGCCGGATGGGATTTCCGGTTGGTGAAGGCCTCGACGCAATGGGCCATGGCATCGATGCCGGTGGCGGCGGTAACCTTGGGCGGCACGGTGAAGGTGAGTGCCGGATCGATGACCGCGATATCGGCAAGCATATGGATGCTTTCGACTGCGAGCTTGCTTTGGGTAGCCGGATCGGTGACCAGTGCGCGGATACCGGCTTCGCTCCCCGTACCCGAGGTCGTCGGCACTTGCGCAAGTGCGGCGCGGCGCGGCATGGCGACCTTGCCGGCGCCAACCACATCGGCAAGCGCCTGACTGGAGCCGGAGAGAACAGCCGCAAGCTTGGCAAGGTCCATGGCGCTTCCCCCGCCGAAGCCAACGATGAGTTCGGCATTTGCCTGATCGGCTGCTGCCAATACGCGCGTCAGGTCCTCGATATCCGGCTCGGCACGCACCTCGCCGAACACCGTAACCTCACCTGCAAGACCGAGCACTTTCGTTCGCGACGCGTTGAACGCATCCGAGATCACCAGAATACGGCGATATTTCCGCTGGGCGGCCCAGACGCCAAGGCGTTCCGCCGTCCCCACACCGAATTCGATCACCGGCGGCCGGATCATGGAGATCGGCATGCTCAGAGTGTTCATCCGCTTCACCTCTTCCCATGCGGGCGGAGCGCCTCGCGCCTATAGATGTAAAGTTGTTATATCCATTGAGCAAACTTGGCAAGCGACGAGTAGGCTTTTCCCACTTTGCCGGCGTCCTCAGCAGACTTTTAATAAGCAATATGAACTTGAAAGACCGAACACCCCGCCCTGAACCGGGCGAGAAGGCCACACTCCAGGACCTGCGGCGCCAATGCTCTGAATTGTCAAGTCTCCAAAAAAGACCTGTCCAGCCGCACATATTTGATGGCCCGTCGGAAGTAGGTGTAGGCGACATGCAGGGTCCCATCCGTCTCTTCGACGATTGACGGGTAGGAAAACTCCCGATTCAGCATGTCGGTCGAATTATTGCTGAGACAGTAACCGTCGCCCGTGTCGAGGTCGAAGCGTGTCGGAAATGTCGCGCCGCCATCACGCGAGATCGCAAGGCTGAGCGGCGCACGTGGCACGCCCCAGACAGCACCGCCCGGACGGGACACAGCTTCAACCCCTGCCGCCGCTCCACTACTCTCGGAACCTTCGATTTCATCGTAAAGCGAATGCCTGCGGGCATCCGACATAATCGCATCGGAGTGATTGTAAACCATTGCAATCCCACCATCTTTCAGGCGCGTTGCCTGAATGGACGAATTGTTGTTGGGAAGCTCGGTTGCCTCCGGCGCACTCCAGGTCAGACCGCCATCGCCGGAGCGGCTGCGCAGAATCTTTGTCGCAAAACGGTTGCGATAAAAGGCCACCATCTCCCCGCCCTGAAGCGGTACGATGTTCATATGCACGGCGCCGATACTGTCCGGCACCTCGACCATCTGCCAGCTTTTGCCGGCATCCTGGGAGACCAGCACGGCGGCCCGATCCATATCGCCCGTCCAGCGGCGACCGATTTCCGTCAGGCAGCGGAAGATCGGCAGAAGCCATACGCCGTGATTATTCACGATGATCGGCTGGCGAATGAACGTGCCGGGAATGTCGCAGAGAATCTCGGGCGTCCCGAACGTACGACCACCATCAGCAGAGTCACACTTCTTGACAACTGCGCCGTCCTGATTGCCGGATGTTTGCGAGGTATAGAGCAGCCACACCTTGCCATCAGGCGCAGTGAAGATCAGCGGGTTCTGCTCGGATTTGGCGGGATCGTCGCTGAGCTTCTCCGCTTGCGACCATGTTTTTGCTCCCGGCGCAAGACGGGACATGTAGACCGAAATATCACCCATGCCTTCCATCGTGCCCCCGAACCAGACGCACGTGAGTGTTCCATCCGCCAGGAAGGCGAGGTTTGCAGCATGATTTTGCATGCAAGGCGATGGAAGGTAGGCATCGGAGCGACCGGCGCTCCCGGCATTCGGGGGAATTTCGCCGGTCATCAGGGCCGGCACATCAGCGGGGTTGAGAGCTGTAAACGTCATAAGATCAATCGCTTATGGCAAGCTGAGATAGCTTGCGGAAAGATCGGCAAATTCCGTCTCCGAAAGCGCCATCAAAGGTGGACGCACGCGACGCCAGCCAGCCTCGCCCGTCTTCAGTTCCACCATCGCCTTGATCGTCGGAATCTGCACATAAGAATTGGAGAGCGCGCGGTAGGCGTTGATGCGCGCCTGCGCCGCTTCGACTTCGGCGGCCATGGCCGGATTGGCGACATTGTCGAAGATGACCCTCAGAGAATCTGCCACAATGTTGGAAGTCGCCGTAATGCAGCCTGCGCCGCCGGATTTCAGGAGCGGCAGCATCAGCGGATCGGCGCCCGCCAATACCGAGAAATCCGGCAAGGCCGCCGTGATCGCCTGCATATTGGCAAGTTCGCCGGCCGAATCCTTGATACCCACAACCGTCTTCGGGAAAGCAGCAACAAGGCGCTGGATCAGCGGCAGCGACAGCGGCACGCCGGAGACCTGCGGGATATGATAGAGCACGATCTGAAGACGGGCATCGCCGATCTTTTCAATGATTTGCGAATAGGCGGCGAACAGACCATCATCGCTCACACCCTTGTAATAAAAAGGCGGAAGCATGACGACCTTTGTCACGCCAAGAGACAAGGCGTGCCTGGTCAGTTCCACGGTATCCGGAACCGAGACCAGCCCCGTGCCCGGCATCAACTCCCCCGGCGCAATGCCAGCGGCAAGAGCCGCTTCGAGAATCGTCCGCCGCTCGGCAATCGAGAACGAATTCGCCTCCCCGGTCGTACCAAGCAGCGCGATGCCGTGACAACCATCGGAAAGCAAGCGCTTGCAATGAGCGACAAACAAGCCAAGATCGGGCGAATAATCCGCATTCATCGGCGTTGCCGCCGCGCAGAAGACGCCTTTGATGACATGATTATTTGACATGTAGCCTCCCGATTCCAACCCGCTCTGGAATTGGCCGATTGAACCATCGCTCATAGAGCATATGGATGCCGCTTTTTTGACGTTAAAAATCGATAGTTGTCAACAAACAAACGCCACGAGGCCAGAGACGATTATTGTAACACATTGAATTCACAAAATATTTTTTGAAGACTTCCACGAAGCACAGAAAACCCAAGAAACAATATTGACATATTTACAATATCGCGCAAATCTAGCGCATCTTGCGGCCAGGAGGAACGGTACGCATTTTTCCACATGGGAGGTAGGGATGACCAAGAGGGAAGACGATTCTGCAGCAGCCGCGCAGTTTTCGCGGCGTGAGGCGCTGAAACTCGGCATTGGCGCGACGATCGCCGCATCGGTTTTCGGCGGCAACGCGCACATCGTGCTCGCGCAGGAAGGCCAGATACTCAAAGTCGCCAATCCCGCTTTCAACCAGGATTGGTCGCCTCTTCGCGGCGGCGGCGTTCCTTATCGCTGGAACTCGATCTGGTGGGCCTCGCCCATGTATTTCGATGAGAAGGGCGAGATCCACCCCTATGTCTTCGCCAGCTGGTCGCCGTCGGAAGGCGGCAAGGTCTGGACCTTCAAGATCGATCCCAAGGCGACCTTTTCGGACGGCAGCAAGATCACCTCGGCGGACGTCAAAGGCTCCTGGAACGTCTCGGCCATGCCGAACACCAAGAACCAGCGCGCCGACCAGGTTCTGTCGAAGGTTGCCGGCTATGCGGATGTGAGCGGCGGCAATGCCACAGAACTCGCCGGCATCGCGACGCCAGATGAAGGCACGATCGTCGTCACGCTTTCGGAAGCTGATCCGATCTTCTTCATGCGCGTTGCCAATCACATTGCACCGATCACCAAGGCGTCTCAGTCGCGCGGCGATGATGGAGAGGAGATCCAGGACTGGTACATGCCGGACAACGACGCGGTCTATTCCGGCCCGTTCAAGCTGACAGAGATCGACCTTGATGCCGGTAAGCTCACCTTCGAACCGAACGAGAATTTCTTTGGACCGAAGCCGAAGCTCGCTCGCATCGAAATCACCTCAATCGAAGACAATATCACCGCGACCTCGCTGATCAAGTCGGGCGAGTTCAATGCCCATACGGAGCTCATCACCTCCACGATCGTGCAGGATCTCGGTCCCGAATTCTCCTCCGGTCCGATCATCCCCACCAGTCAGCATTTCTGGTTCAACACGTCCCGTGCGCCGATGGATGACCCGAAGGTTCGGCAGGCACTGATCATGGCCGTCGACCGCGACGGCCTGATGAAAGCCTCCTATCCGGACGGACCGCACGAGAAGACCGATCAGGTCCTTAATTCCGTGCCGGGCGCAGAAAATTCCGGTTTCGAACCCTTTCCCTACGATCCGGCAGCAGCAAAGAAGCTGCTGGCCGAATCGAAATACGGCGGTCCGGAACGGCTTCCGAAGCTCCTCTTTGTCGGTATTTCCGGCCCGGCGATCGAGGCCGCGGCGCAATTCATCGCCGAACAGTGGCGTCAGAACCTCGGCATTACGGCGGTGGATATGAAGCCGCAGCAGGATGCCTATGCCGGCCCCGACCAGAACGCGGTGCAGATCTTCCGCGACGACGTCGGCACCCGCGTGCCGGATGCAGTCTCCTACCTGCAGGGCTCGATCGCCTCGGCCTCTTCCAATGCACAGAACAAACTCGGCGGTTACAAAAACCAGAAGGTCGATGCAGCGCTTGCCGAGGCCTCGACCAAGGCGGCCGACGACCCGAAACGCGTGGAACTTGCACAGGAGGCCCAGAAGGCCTTCCGCGAGGACTGGGTCTTCATTCCCTGGTATGCTCAGGCCATGTCGCGCTGGGCGACCAGCGAGGTCAAGGGCATCGACAAGAACCTGGATTGGCAGGTGGCGCGGCCTTGGGAGATTTCGATCGGTTAAGGCGGCAATCGATCGGAACGCGGGCCGACTGCAAGGCCCGCAAGAGTGCGATGCGCGGAGCGCCAGTTTCCGCGCATTGCCTTCCGCCGGTGCGGGAGGCTCCGAATGTTTCGCAGCGGCTGTGCGCTCGCGGAAGAAACGGCATGAAAGCGTCAGGAAACCGCCATCGCCACCGGTTTCCGGCCCCATGCGGGAGGATTTTCGGCGATGCTGCGTTATGTTGCGACACGATTTGCGATCTGGATCCCGTCGGTCCTGCTCGTCATGCTGGCGGTCTATGCGCTGGTTTTTTACGGCGCGGGCGATCCGATCAAGCTGATTTTTCTGCGTGCACCGGGCGATGTGGCCTATAACCCGCAACGCATCGAGGCGATCCGCGAAAGCGCCGGCCTCAACAAGCCGTTCATCGAACAGTTCGCCTACTATGTCTGGAATCTCGCCCAGGGCAAATTCGGCAATTCGCTGAGTTCCGGCCGCTCGGTCTGGGCGCTGGTGAAAGCGGCTGCCCCGGTCTCCTTCCAGCTCGCTCTCTGTTCCGTCATCCTCACGGCGCTGGTCGCCATTCCGCTCGGCATGATCGCAGCGCTGAACCAGAACACCCGTATCGACTACACCATTCTGGGTTCGGCCCTCTTCCTCTGGGCGATCCCGGCCTATGTCGCCGGTCCGCTCCTGATGGTGGCGCTGATCGTTCTCCTGCCCGGCGTCAGGGTGCCTTATGGCTGGGGCGGTATCTTCGACGTGCGCATCCTCCTGCCGCTTATCGTCCTCTCCTTCCAGCCGATTGCGCTGATCGTGCGCCAGACACGGGCCGCCGTCATCGAGGTTCTGTCGGAGGATTTCGTCCGCACTGCCCGCGCCAAGGGCGTACCGGAGATAATGGTGGCGCTGCGCCACATCCTGCGGCCGGTACTGACCCCCGTCGTCACCCAGCTCGGCCTGATCATGATCACCATCGTCAACGGCGCGATCTTCGTGGAACTGGTCTTCGGCCTGCCCGGTCTCGGCCGCCTCACCGTGCAGGCGCTGATCAATTCGGATTATCCGGTGATCCTGGCGATCACCCTGATCGGCTCCTTCCTGGTGATGATCTCCAACCTTCTGGTCGACATCCTCTATCCGCTGCTCGACCCACGCGCCAACGCTTCCAGGAGGAGGAGCTGACGATGACGCTCGTTCAGACCAATCCGGCGATGGCCGACGAGGAGCCGCCGGTCAGCCTGTGGCGGGATGCCTGGCACCGGCTGAAACGCAACAAGCTGGCGATCCTCGGCCTCGGCATCGTCCTGCTGCTCGCCTTTGCCGCTATCTTCGGCCCGTATCTGACGCCTTACGATTTCCTGAGCCAGGACCTCGCGGCCCGCAACCAGGCGCCGTCGCTCGCCCATCTTTTCGGTACGGATGACCTCGGCCGCGATGTCTTCAGCCGTGTCGTCTACGGCACCCGCACTGCCTTCCTCGTCGCGGTCGTGGTCACGGTGATCGCTCTCGCCATCGGTACGACCCTCGGCGCAATCGCCGGCTTCTTCGGCGATCCCTATGACCGCCTCATCATGTGGCTGACCGACATGACCATGTCCGTGCCGAACCTGCTTCTGGTCGTCGTCATCAATGCCTCCCTGAAAACGCCGATCGCCCGCTGGATGGAAGCGCGATACATGGCGACCCTCAATCCCTTCTACCGTGAGACGATCTGGATCGATTTCCTCCTCGTCTTCGGGTCTATGGCGCTGATCTCGTGGCCTCCCTATGCGCGTCTTGTCCGCGCCCAGGTGCTGTCGATCCGCAGCCGCCCCTATATTACCGCCGCCATGGCGCTCGGCCTGTCGAACCGCATCATCATGACGCGCTACGTGGTGCCGAACGCGCTCGGTCCGCTGATCGTCTCGGTCAGCGCCGGCCTCGGCACGGCCATGGTGCTCGAAAGCGCCTTCTCCTTCCTGGGTGTCGGCGTGAACCCGCCGACACCGAGCTGGGGCAACATGATCTCCGACGGCCTGCGCGTCTGGCAGCACTATCCGCACCTGCTTGCCGCCCCTGCCGCCGTGCTCGGCCTCGCCTCCGTCGCCTTCTCCTTCCTCGGCGATGGCCTGAACGACGCTCTCAACCCGCGAGGTACGAAGTGACCGCTCGGAATTCAGAACCCCCTCTTCTCGATGTCAAAGGCCTGACCGTCGAAATCGACGGCCGTCGTGGCCCCGCCGTCGTCGTCGACGGGATCGATTTGCATGTCGGCAGAGGAGAGACGCTCGGCATCGTCGGCGAATCCGGCTGCGGCAAGAGCCTGACCATGCTGAGCCTGATGCGGCTCCTGCCGAACAAGATCCGTGTCAGCAAGGGAACGGCGCGTTTCGACGGCCGCGACCTGCAGACGATGCCGACCCGGGAACTGCGCAAGGTGCGCGGCGGCGATATCGGTTTCGTCTTCCAGGACCCCATGACTTCCCTCAACCCCGTGATGCGGATCGGCGACCAGCTGTGCGAGCCGCTGATCTATCACCGCAAGATGGCGAAGACGGATGCCCGCAAACGGGCCGTGGAGCTCTTGCGCCTTGTCGGCATTCCGGGGCCGGAGGAACGGCTGGACGCCTATCCGCACGAGCTTTCCGGCGGCATGCGCCAGCGTGTGATGATCGCGATCGGGCTTGCCTGCGAGCCGAAGCTGCTGATTGCCGACGAGCCGACCACCGCGCTCGACGTGACGATCCAGGCACAGATCGTCGATCTGGTGAAAGATTTGCGCAACAAACTCGGCATGTCGGTCGTCTGGATCACCCATGACCTTGCGCTGATCGCCGGTTTGGCCGATCGCGTCGTGGTGCTTTATGCCGGAACGGTGGTTGAGGACGCACCGGTCGACGAGCTTTACGCCAATCCGAGCCATCCCTATACCCGCGGCCTGCTCGCCTCGATCCCGACGCTTTCCGATGCTCCGGCCGCGCGGCTGAGTTCGATCGGCGGCACGCCGCCTGAACCCGGCCGCCGCCCTGCCGGCTGCCCGTTTGCGCCGCGCTGCCCGCTTGCCATGGACATCTGTCGGCGGGACGTGCCGAAGCTTGAACCGATCTCCTCCGGCGGCAGCCATCGCGCCGCCTGTTTTGCCGTCAACAAAGCATTGAAGGCTGCATGATGAGTGCCGAACCCCTGCTCAGGATCGAAAATCTGGTGAAGCACTTCCACGTGCGGCTCGGCGCCTTCGGCGAGAAGGCGGCGACCGTCTACGCATTGGACGACGTCAGCCTCGACATCGAGGAAGGCGAGACGCTGAGCCTCGTCGGCGAATCCGGTTGCGGCAAGTCGACGACCGGATTCACCATCCTCAACCTGCACCGCGCCAGCGGCGGCAAGGTCATCTACAAGGGCCAGGACCTGACACGGCTCGACGAGAAGCATATGCGGCCCTTCCGCCGCGATTTGCAGATCGTTTTCCAGGACCCCTATTCGACGCTCAATCCGCGCATGACGGTCGGCGAAGCGGTCGGAGAACCGATCCTCTTCCACAAACTTGCGACAAAGGCGGAGCTCAAGGAGCGCATCGCCACATTGCTCTCCGATGTCGGCCTGCCCGCCCGTTTCGCATCCCGTTATCCGCACGAGCTTTCCGGTGGTCAGCGCCAGCGCGTGGTGATTGCGAGGGCGCTTGCCTGTCAGCCGAAATTCATCGTCTGCGACGAGGCGATCTCGGCGCTCGACGTATCGATCCAGGCGCAGATCATCAACCTGCTGCTCGACCTGCAGGAGAAATACCGCCTGACCTATCTCTTCATCGCCCATGATCTTGCGGTGGTTCAGCACATTTCGACCCGTGTCGGGGTCATGTATCTTGGCCGATTGGCAGAACTCGCACCACGCGATGCGCTGTTTCAGACGCCACTACATCCCTATACCAGGGCGCTGCTCTCCGCCGTGCCCGAAACCGATCCGGAGCGCGAACGAAATCGCAAGCGCCAGATCCTGCAGGGCGATGTGCCGAGCCCGCTCAATCCGCCCTCCGGCTGCCGTTTCCACACCCGCTGCCCGATCGCCATGGAGGTCTGCTCCAAGGTCGTGCCGGAATGGAAGGCGGCACGGCCCGGTCATCTCGTGGCCTGCCATGCGGTCAATTCGGGCTTGAGCTGATGGCTATTCAAGTCGCGATCATCGCCGACGATCTGACGGGCACGCTCGATACGGGCACGCCCTTCGCGGCGGCGGGACTCGTCGTCGCGGTGGCAACCGACATAGAGGACATTCCGACCGCTTTGCGAAGCAAGCCGGACGTGCTGGTGGTCAACACCGCCTCCCGTGCCTTGCCTCCGGAGGAAGCGGAAGCGCGTATCGGGCTTGCGGCAGCGGCAATCGCAGTTGCCGAACCCGCCTTCCTCTTCAAGAAGATCGATTCACGCCTGAAAGGAAATGTCGCCGTCGAAAGCGAAGCAGTTGCAAAAGCCTCAGGTTATCGCAAGCTTGTCGTCGCGCCCGCCATTCCCGACCAGCAACGTTTCACCCGTGGTGGAGCGGTCGTCGGTCGCGGCGTCGACAAACCTATCCCGATATTGCCCCTCTTTGCCGGCCCCGGCGCGGACCTCGTCATCGCCGATGCCGAGACCGACGGTGACCTTGACCGCGTTCTCGCAAGCCATGACTGGAGCGACACGGTGGCAGTCGGAACGCGGGGCCTTGGCCTGGCGCTCGCGCGGAGGCTTCGTAAACCGGACACGAACTCCACACCTTTCCGCACCTCCGCGGCAACCTTGTTTGCAATCGGCTCCCGCGATCCGATCACCACGGCGCAGATGACGGCTCTGGAGGAATGCCGGCAGCTCCACACGGTGATCGATGCACCCGCGGGTGCCCTTGTAGCTCCACTTGAAACCGGATTGCCGGTGCTTATTCGCTGTTCCGGCGAAATCGTCGAGGACAGCGCGACCGTCGCAAGCCGATTTGCGGAAACGATCCAAGCCGCGATCGAAGCCTTGATGCCCGACACGGTGGTCACCGGCGGCGGCGACACGGCCTACGCGCTGCTGCGGGCTCTGGAAGCCGGCGTGCTGTTTCCGAAGGGTGAGATCGAGCCGGGTATTCCCTGGTGCGAAATCCTGCTGAAAAATGGCCGGCACATCCGGGTTGCGGTAAAGTCCGGGGGCTTCGGTACGCGGGAATCTCTGATACAAGCGATTGAAACGGCGCCCGAAACGCGGCAGGCCGGATGATGGGCAAGAATGGCAGATCGACTGACTGAGAGTGCACAAAGAGAAACGCGAGTAACGGCGAGCGTGAAATCGGAACGCGGCCGCTCCGTGAAACTCGTTGACCGCGTCTTCGACCAGCTTCTGGAACGCATCCGCACCGGCAATTATGCACCGGACTCACGTTTGCCCGGCGAGCACGAACTGGCAGCCATGCTCGGCGTATCCCGGCCGGTCGTCCGCGATGCCTTGAGCCGCCTTCGCGATCAGGGGCTCATCTACTCGCGCCAGGGTGCCGGAACCTTCGTCAGCGCCCAGGCGTCGGGAGCCGCGCATCTCGCCTATTCGCCGGTCAAATCGATCGCCGATATCCAGCGCTGCTACGAATTCCGCCTGACGATCGAGCCGGCGGCCGCCTTCTTCGCCGCACAGCGACGCGACAAGGCGGCGATCGACAAGATCGCCGCGGCACTCGAAGAACTGCGTGAAGCAACGAGCCACCAGCTTCATCGAGTGGAGGCGGATTTCAACTTCCACAGAGCGGTCACCGAGGCGGCCAACAACCATTTCTACACGGCCTCCATGGAAGCGCTGAAAGCGCACATCGCCGTCGGCATGCACCTCCACGGCCTGTCGCTGATGGGACCACGCCCCGGCCTGCAGCAGGTCTACGAGGAACACCAGGAAATCTTCCGTGCCATCGCCGACGGACGTGCCGAGGATGCGCGCGACCTGATGCGCAAGCACCTTGAAGGCTCGCGCGACCGCCTGTTCGAAGGTCGTGTACTCGACCTCTCGTTTTGAACCTGGCAGGGGGACCTTCCGTCAAGAGCGGAATTCGATGACGGCGACTTCATGGTCCAGGATTTGCGGGACCTCGAAAACGAGTTCTGTTCCCTCAAGTTTGGCCGCAACGTCACACGAGCTGACACGCAATTGCACTTGGCAGGAAACTTCCCTGGAGGGAACTTCCCTGGAGGGAACGCGCAGCCGGATTGTGACCGGACCGATCGGAACGAGGTCGCTCTGTCGTCCGGGCGTTTTGGCGGTAACCAGCCGGTTGTTGAGATGCAGGATATATCGGCCGTCCTGCTCATAGAGCGTCGGAGTGATGAGGCCATGCGTGCCTTCGAGCGACACCAGGAGCTTTTCACCAAGGGCCCACCGAACGGCATTGGCGATGATTAGCGCATGCTCCGGATGCTCGTCGCGGGCAAAGCACCGGTCGAGATCGCCGACAAGCCAGATGAGCTTTCCTCCCGATGTGGTTTCGCGGGCGGTGATGACCGGCAGGTCCGAATGCGGCCGCCGCATCCATGCGGTTTCCGGCGGGTAGATCGGAAATTCGTGGATAAATGTTGCAAGGACCGCAACGTCGTCATCCACCTCCACGACCGGCAGAAACCCGCCGAACGGAACGGTGTCCGTCCCTTCAAGACCGGCAAGCAGCGCATGACGCCGGCCAGTGGCCAAGGGAGCGGTCGCGTCTCTTGGGCCGTAGAGGCCGGCGCGCAGTTCTGGAACAAGCCGAATATAGGTGTGGCGATCGCTCACCTCGATGTCCGGGTTGGCAAATTCCTGCCCGCCATGCGATTTGCCCTGGCAGTGGACACCAAAAAGGTCGTTTAGCGCGAAATCCTCGCGCGGGTCACCGAACGGCCCGTAAAGACTGGTCTCGGATGTCGCTACGACCGATCCGCCGGACTTTGCGAATATTTTCACCGCCTCGGCCTGCGCATCAGACATGACACCGAGATTGGGCAGAATGAGAACGCCGAAACGGCCTACGACACGGCTGATGTCGTCGGCATGAACGGGCAGATAAGAGATCCCGGCGCGGTCGAGAGCACGGATCGCCCCCCTATAGGGGGTCATCGTGCGATCGTTGGCCTTGTCCTGGCCGTGGAAATCGTGGTTGTCCTGCGACCAGACGACACCGACATCGGCCAATGGCTTGCGGTCGACCAGAATGTCTTCATTGGCTTCATGCCAGGAAAAGATCGGCTCCGCGCTGTTGTACTGGCGACGATCCTCATGCGACGAGCCGATATGGTGCCACCACGGCTGGATGCCTCCGGCAAACCCCGAGGAGGACCATAACCGCACTTCGGCCGCAGGCATGCTCGCAAGCCGGAAGGCGGGGCTGCCAAGCTGGTATTGCGGCATGCTTTCCGGAATGAGCTTCTGCCATCCCCCCACTTCGTGCAGCCGCTTGCCTGCTTCCGTATTGTCGGCAAAGCCGTCGACGGCATTGCGGCGCTGATGATCGAGCATGACGATTTCGGTGCGCTCCAGTATGGATTTGAGGTCGATGAACCGGTTACCATTGTTGAGCACGTCTCCGCTGATCATGCCCATCCAACGGCAATGCTCGCCGCCTGCCTGCATGGTAACGGAATTGTTGAATTCCCAGAGGTCTGTCCGGCGCTTGTAGCTCCAGCGGATCCAGCGTCGGTAACGCTCGTCGGACCAGTCATGGCCGGAGGGTAGATCGACTCCGGAATATCCCCGGAATTGATCGGCACAGTGCCGGCAATAACAGATCTTCTTGCGCGGAATACCTGCCCAGCTGTTGTCGGCAAACCCGTCTGGATGACTGCGCTCGATGAGCTCACGCATGATCTCCGGCAGATATTCCGAATAATAGGGAGAGTTGACGCAGGTAATGTACTTGTCCGCCTGCCGATAGGGTTTGCCGGTCGCGTCAACGCAGATCCAATCCGGATGAGCACGATAGAAATCCTCGGCAACCCGATTGGAGTCCATCCGGGCGATAACCTTAAGCCCCTCCTCCCGGGCCTCCTTGACGATTTCTCCATAGAGATCACGCTCGCCCAGTGTATGAGCCCTGTGATGCAACGGAAAGCGGGAAGGATAGTAGGCAACGATCCCACCGGAATTGACGATGACCCCCTGGATACGTGTCTTGCGCCAATGCGCGCGCCACCAGGCGGCATCGTAGCGGTCCGGGTCGATCTCCACCAGATTGGTCTGCCCCCAACGCTTCGTTGTCCTGTACCAGGGTTCTTCAGCCATTCTTTCCTCCCTCAGTTTGCCGACTTCCTCATTCAGCCGCAGCATCCCTTGGTTGCGCGGACTTTCCCGTGCGATCGGTGCTCGCACGCTTCATGACGTCGAAGCCGACATCGACAATCCGTTCATCGTCCGGCTCGCCGTCCAACTGCCGACGCAAGGCGATAACGGCGTCATGTCCGACCTTCCAACGATGGGTCCGGACACTCGACAGGGAGGGAGAAGCCGCCTCCATGAAATCCTCATCATTGAATCCTGCTATGCCGAATTCGCGGGGGACTGCCACGCCCCGGGCCTGGCATTCGAAGAGAG
>NZ_JBEAAL010000021.1:0-90041 GCF_040066075.1 Neorhizobium phenanthreniclasticum | reverse complement strand
CGCCGCTTTCCAGAGATCCGCGAGCAGCTGCCGCCCCATGGCGGGCGTTGAATACTGATGCCTGTCCCAACTGCCGCGCAAGGCCAGTGCTTCGAGATCACCGGCAGGGTTGACCAGTTGCGGATCATATAGCCCCGCCTCCTCCAAAGCTTCGACATATCCCGACAACCGCCCCTTGGAACGGCTGTTCATCCAGCCGCTCAGGAATCCGATGCGGCGATATCCGGCTTCGATCAGATGTTGCGTCATCGCCTTGCCGGCGTCGTGATGGGAAAAGCCGATGATCTTGTTCACCGGATTGTCGGAGAGATCCATGATCTGGATGACCGGGCAATTCGCCTTTTCCAGCATCCGGCGGCCGGCAGCGCTCTGGTCGATCCCTGAAACGATCAGGCCGGCCGGCTTGTGTCGCAAAAGTTCGGCAAGCAGCCGATCCTCCTCGTCGAGATCATAGCGCGTGTTGCCGACCTGGATATGCAGCCTGGTCTGGCCGATCCCGTCATAGATGCCGCGCAAGACATCGGCGAAAATATGCTGCGTCAGCGAGGGCACGAGGACGCCCACCACGTCGCTGCGGGTGGATGCCAGGGTCCGGGCAGCGAGATTGGGAACATACCCGAGTTCGCGGACGGCAGTATCGATCTTCTCGCGCAGCATGTCCGACACCAGGGAAGGGTCCCGCAAAGCGCGGGATACGGTAATCGCCCCTACCCCGGCACGCTGGGCAACATCGGCTATCGTGGGTCTACCGTCCGTACGGCGTTTAGACATTCAAGGCTCCATGAAATGGCCACCTGTTCGCATCACGGCGGGAAGGCGCCGCCGCGTGCGTCTGCAGCACGCCACGATGATATCCACGTTGCCGCAGGTAATCCATTTACGCCCTCGTCCAACCACAGCGTTCGCCTCCCCAATTCAAAAAATCGACTTCCAGCGCTTGACGATCTGTTTATGGTAGCGCTACCATCAGCGCGAGTTGTTCGTCAACCGTCTTGTGCCGTGGAGGCGACACGGAGCCGGTACAGCCCAGGGGAGGAGTGGCATGGCAATATCTCGACGCATGTTCATGAGCCGCACGGCCGCAACCATTGCCGGCGCAGGCATCGCGACCAGCCTTGGTCCGAACGCTCTCGCACAGGGAGCAACAGATACGTTGCGGCTGGCCTTTGCCGCCCGCGGCGTCCGCACTATCGATCCGGCCAAATCGATCCAGGGTGCCGACGAATGGGCCATCATCCATATCTTCGACAAGCTTGTGGAAGTGCCGCTCGGGCATTTTCCGGGTAGTGTCGCCGAAGTTCAGCCGAGCCTTGCAACCAGCTGGTCGATGACACCGGATGCGAAGACATGGACGTTCCAGCTTCGCCAGGGCGTGAAGTTCCACAAAGGCTATGGCGACCTCACGTCGGACGACGTGAAATACACCTTCGATCGCCTGCGCAACGACAAGGCTCTGGGCGGCAATCGCGTCCTGTTTGACAATATCGCCGACGTGAAAGTGGACGGTCTCAACACGGTCATATTCACGCTGAACCAGCCCGATCCGCTGTTCATCATGGGGCCGCTCAGCCACTATTCGTCCAGCATCATTTCACGCAAGGCACTTGAGGAAAAAGGGGCAGCCGCCTTCGAAAAGGACCCGATCGGCACCGGACCTTACCAGCTCGCGAGTGTCGAAAGCGATCCCTCGCAGGGCGTGAAGCTCACCGCCAACAAGGACTATTTCGGCGGGGCGCCCGTCACCCCCAATCTCCAGGTCCGCTATATCGCGGATACCACGGCTAGGACGCTGGCGCTGCTTTCGGGTGACGTTCACATGATCGAAGGCGTTCGTGCGCCGGGCTGGGTGCCCTCGATTCAGCAACGAAATGCGAACCTGCATTTCGACGTCGCCTCCCCGGGAAGCTTCTTCACCATCTCGTTCAACCTGACAGTGAAGCCCTTCGACGACATCCGTGTCCGGCGGGCAATCGCCCATCTGATCAATCGCGACGAGATCGCCAACGCCATGGCTCCGGTCAGTCAGCGGACCTATGGCCTGAATCCGCCTGCCTATCTGGGAGGGTTCACAACGGAGACCATCCCTGCAGAGGTTCGTTATGACTACGATCCGGAGAAGGCGAAGGCACTGCTGACCGAGGCCGGTCATCCGAACGGGTTCTCGTTCAACGCCGACACCTCGCAGCGCGAGGATTATTCCTCGGTAATGCTGATCGTCCAGGAACAGCTTCGCGCCGGCGGGATCGACATGAAGCTGAACATCAAGGACCACACCGCCTTCCACGCCGATCAGCAGAAAGGCACCAACACGATCTTCCAGCGCTCGGCGGCCTATCCGCCTGTCCCTACGCAGGCGATCATCGAGCAATTGAGTGCCGCTGCCGAAGTCAAATCAGATGGTTCCGGCGGTCCCAATTTCAGCCACTATGGCGTCGCCATCCCCGGCATCGACGACATGCTGAAGAAGGCGATGGAGGAGCCTGATCTGGAGAAACGCGTCAAGCTGGTCCAGGACATCGAGGTCAAGTTCCTGACCGACATGCCGCTCCTGCCGATCAGCGACAACGGCTATCTGGTCGTCCGGGCTGCCAATGTCGATCTCGGCTACGAACTCAAGTCGGGCTACGCCCACTGGCGGCTGACCAAGGCGAAGATCAGCTGACCGGCAAAGCCGATCGCCAAACGAAACAGGCCCGCCGGGCACAGTCCCGGCTGGCTGCGCCATGCCCGATTTCATGAATTCATCCGCCGAAAGACGGCGAGCCTCGACGCCTCACCCAAGAGCGCTCCGAGAAAGCGGTGAATTCGAGCCTGTTTTTAGAGGAATGACGTTATGACTGCATCGGCTTCGGTCACCATTGTTCTCCCGAGGACGGATACCGCCCCGCCGGTTCGCTGGGCCGCGGCCGAACTGCAAAACGCGCTTGCGCGCCGGAACGTGGAGGCCAGGATCGCCGATACGGCGCAGTCCGGTATCGTTATCAATGTCTTCGGAGCCGGCCTGCCCGACACTCGAGAACTGCCTGTGGAACTCCCTGAAGCGCCGGAAAGCTTCGTGCTCGTCCGGCAGGGCGACATCATCACCGCCTGGGGTTCCGATACGCGCGGATTGGTCTTCGCGCTGACGGAACTAGCCGATCGGGTGCGTTTCGCTCCAGGCCAGGATTTATTCGAAGGCACTTTCCCGCTTGTCGAGCAACCATCTGCCCGCGTGCGAAGCATGAGCCGGCTGTTCTGCAGTGAGCAGGAAGACAAGATCTGGTTCTACGACCGTCAGCAATGGCGCGAATACCTGTCGATGCTTGCAGCCAACCGCTTCAATCGTTTTTCACTCGCGCTCGGTTTTGGTTACAACTACCCCTACCACAATCCATGGATTACCGACGTCTATTTCTATTTCCCCTATCCTTATCTGCTTAACCTCCCCGCCCATGACGTGAGGGTCGAGGAACTGCCGGACGACGAGCGCGAGCTGAATCTGGAAATGCTGAAGTTCATCGGCCGGGAAGCTGCCAAGCGAGGGCTCGAATTCCAGCTTGCGCTCTGGACCCAGCGATACGACTTCGATGACGTGCCGCGCGCCAATTACACCGTCACGGGCATAACCAAAGACAATCTCGCCCCCTATTGTCGCGAGGCTATCACGACGCTCCTGAAGGAAGTGCCCGAAATTACCGGGCTTACCTTCCGGGTCCATGTGGAGGGCGGCATCGCCGAGGGCGAATACGGCTTCTGGGAAGAAGCTTTCGCCGGCGTTGCCGCTGCCGGCCGTCCGATCGAAATCGACATGCACGGCAAGGGCCTCGACCACAGGATGATCGGAATCGCCCGCGCCAGCGGCATGCCGATCGCGGCCTCGCCGAAATATCTGGCTGAGCACATGGGCCCGCCCTATCACCAGTCGGCCATTCGCGACAAGGAATATCCGCCGGAAGTCGCCCGGAGCGAGCGAGAGCAGTTGAGCGAGGGCTCGCGAAAGTTCCTGCGGTATTCCTATGGCGATCTCTTGACCGCGGACAAGGACTATAAGGTCATCTACCGCATCTGGCCAGGCACGCAGCGTGTGCTTCTCTGGGGAGATCCCGAGTTTGCCGCAGGCTACGGGCGCAGTTCCATGTTTGCCGGCTCCGACGGAGTCGAATGGTGTGAACCTTTGGGCTTCAAGGGGCGTATGGGAACCGGCATTCCGGGCGGGCGCTTCAACTACCAGAAACAGGGCCTTGCCACCCGTTACGACTGGCAGAAATACGACTATCAGTACCGCGTCTGGGGGCGGTTGCTTTATAACCCGGATGCGCCACGCGAAAGCTGGATGCGCTATCTCACCAAGACCTGCGGCGATACAGCAGAGGCATGCGAAAAGGGGCTGTCCTGGGCAAGCCGGGTCCTGCCGCTGGTCACACTGGCGCATGGCCCGTCCGCATCCAACAACCACTATTGGCCGGAGGTCTACACCAACCTCGCCCTGATCGACGGCTCGGGACGGAGAGCCTATGGTTCCGATATGGAGGGACCGGTCCGCTTCGGTAACGCTCCGACCTTCGATCCTGCCCTCTTTGCCAATGCGCGTGAATACATTGAACTGCTGCTCAACGGAAAGGCATCGCACCGCTATACCCCGCTCGATGTCGCCGACTGGCTGGACGAGATGGCGCATGGCTGCGAGAGCGCAGTCCTCAAGGCGACCGGCACCAAAAGCTTCGGCAACATAGCCGTGCAGCGGATGATCGTCGACATCCAGATCTGCGCCGGGCTGGCACGCTTCTTCGCTGAACGCTTCCGGGCGGCATGCTGGGCCGAGCTCTTCGTCGCAACCAAGGTCACGACGCTGATGGATCGTGTCATCGACCATGCAAACCGCTCGCTGATGGCATGGGAGAAGATCGCCGACATTTCCCGTGATCTCTACATGGATGACCTCACCTATGGCCCACAATCCTGGCTGCGTGGCTCGTGGCATTCGCGACTGCCGGAAATGCGTGCGGAACTGGCCGATCTGGAATCGCTCCGTGGCGGCGGCTTTTATGAAAGCGTCAGGGCCGAACCAGCGGTGGCAGCCACGATCGCGGCGCTGGAAGCACGCCAACCCGTCTCATCAAGCGCGTCCTCCGTGCATGGTGCCCCGACCTTCAAGCCGGGCGAGGATTTCGTGGTCCGCTTCGCCGGAGAGACCGATGGTGAGCCCCTCCTCCACTGCCGGCACGTCAATCAGGCCGAGCGCTGGATATCTCTGCCGATGAGGCGACGGGAGGATAGCTTCGTCGCGACCATCCCGGGCGACTACACACGCTCGAAGTATCACCTGCAGTATTTCGTCAGCTTTGAGCGCGACGGACGAAATTTCTTATCGCCGGGATTGCAGCCGAACCTCGCCAACGAGCCTTATTTGACGTCCTTGCAGGAGAGAGGCTGGCAGTAGGCAGGTGATTGCGCAAGTATAGCCTGCCCGTGCTGCGAGGAGGCAAAACGGACACCGCGACCAGGGAGGAGGAAAACACCATGGCGCGATATCTTCTGTTGAGATTGGCGGATGCCGTTCCCACAGTCCTGCTGGTTCTGACCCTCGTCTTCATCGCCATGCGCATTCTGCCGGGCGATCCGGCGATCGCAGCGCTAGGAGATATGGCGACGCCGGAACAGCTCGAAATTTTCCGCGAGCGGATGGGCCTGAACGCGCCTCTCTGGCAGCAATACATCGACTTCATCTGGGGCATGCTGACGCTCGATTTCGGCACGTCGCTAATGAACAATCAATCGGTGCTGCGACTGATCGGCTATAACCTGCCCTACACGATCGAATTGACTATCGTCGCCATGATACTGGGCGTCGGTTTTGGTATTCCGCTCGGCGTGCTGGCGGCGACCCATCGTAACAAGGCCGCCGACAGTGCGGTGCGCGGCTTCTCACTGCTCGGCTATGCAGTGCCGGATTTTTACCTGGGAGCCCTGCTTCTCATCACCTTCTCGCTGAACCTCGGGCTTTTTCCCATCAATGGCGGCGGGGAGGGTTTTCTCGACCGGATGCATCACGTCTTCCTGCCGGCCGTCACGCTGGCATTGGTCAAGGCGGCCTTCATCGGACGGCTCACGCGAACGTCCCTGCTGGAAGTCTTCGGCAAGGATTACATCCGCACGGCGCGGGCCAAGGGTGCAAGGGAACCAAGGGTCATCTACCGGCACGGGCTGCGCAATGCCCTGCTGCCGCTCACCACCGGGATCGGCCTCAGCACGCTCGCCACTTTGTCGGGATCGGTGGCAATCGAACTGGTGTTCAATCGCCCGGGCATCGGCAAGCTGCTCATCAGCGCCATCTCGGAACGCGATTATGCAGTCATCCAGGGCGGCGTCGTGATTTTCGCGATGTTCGTCGTGCTCATCAACCTCATGATGGACCTCGTCTATATCGTCGTCGATCCCAGAATTCGGGTGCAGTAATGGCCGTCAGTACAGAACATTCCGAACTGCCGTCCCCTTCCCTAGCACCGGAACCGAGGGCGCTGAGCCGGCTTGGCTACGAGCTCTTCTCGCGCACATCGACGATGTTCGCGTTTGCGGTCGTCGTGGTCTTCGTGTTCGTCGCGGTTTTCGCGCCGCTTCTCGCACCTTATGACCCGCTGGCCCAGAGCATCCTCAAGATCAACCGGCTGCCTTCCGCCGACAATTGGCTCGGCACCGACCAGTTCGGGCGCGACGTCCTGTCGAGGATGATCTACGGCTCGCGGAACTCACTGATCTTCGGCCTCATCTCGCCGGTGCTGGCGGCGATCTGCGGTACGGTGCTTGGCGTGGTTGCCGGGTATTTCGGCGGAGTCATAGACCGCATCATTTCCCGCCTGATCGACCTCCTCCTCGCCTTCCCCGAATTGCTGCTCGCCATCATGATCGCGGCGGTGCTGGGCGGAGGCTTCTGGAATGTCATCGCCGTAATCACCGTCGCTTTCGTTCCGGGCTTTGCCCGCGTGGCGCGCGCCTCAACGCTTGCGGTCAAGCAGGAGCCCTATGTGGAGGCGGCCATCGCAGTCGGCGTGCGCACGCCGGTCATCATCTTCCGCCACGTGATCCCCAATATCGCCGCCCCGATCGTCGTGCTGATGACGCTCTGGGTCGCCTCGGCCATCCGCCTCGAAGCGTCGCTGAGCTTCCTCGGCATCGGCACGCAGCCGCCGAACCCGAGCTGGGGCAACATCATCCGCGATGGCCTCAACAATCTCTTCGGTTCGCCCTGGCCGATCATCGGGGCCGGCTTCGCCATCACCTGTGTTGTCCTTTCCTTCAACCTCCTGGGTGACGCGGTGCGAGACGTACTCGATCCGGAGATATCGGAATGACGGTACCGCTTCTGAGAGTAGATAACCTCGCTGTCGAGTTCGGACCGAAAGCCAATCCGATCCGGGTCGTCGATGGCGTAAGCTTCGAGATCCCCGCCGGCGGGGCGGTGGGGATCGTCGGTGAGTCCGGTTCCGGCAAGTCGATCACCTCGCTCTCTATCCTGCGGCTGATTTCCGAACCGCCCGGGCGCATCGTGCAGGGACGTATCGAGTTCAACGGCGTGAACCTGCTCGAGCTGCCGCGCTCGAAAATGCCCGATATCCGGGGCCGCGACATCGCCATGATCTTTCAGGAGCCGATGAGTTCGCTCAATCCCGTCATGACGATCGGGGACCAGATCGGCGAGGCGATCAAACTGCATGAGGCAATGACGGGCGAGGAAAGGCGCGCGCGCGTCATCGAGATGCTCCGCCTCGTCGGCATTCCCGACCCGGCAGGCCGGCTCGACTCCTATCCGCATCAGTTCTCGGGCGGCATGCGCCAGCGCGTCATGATCGCCATGGCGCTCGCCTGCAACCCGAAACTGCTGATCGCGGACGAGCCGACAACGGCCCTCGACGTCACAATCCAGGCCCAGGTCCTCGACCTGATGCATAAGCTGCGCCGTACGCTGAACACCGCCATTCTGCTGATTTCACACGATCTCGGCGTCATCGCGGACGTTTGCGAGCGCGTCGTCGTCATGTATGCCGGCCGTGTTGTAGAGGAAGCAGACATCCGCTCGATCTTCCGCACACCGCAGCACCCTTATACGCGGGGACTTCTGCAATCGATTCCGCGGCTCGATGACGACCGCGACCGCCTCTACCAGATCCCTGGATCGGTGCCGCTGGCCGGATCGGTCAAAAAGGGCTGTCCTTTCTATGAACGCTGCTCGCTGCGCATCGAAAAATGCGCGAACGAAATGCCGCCCATGTTCTCTTTCGGGCCTGATCAGCGGGCGGCATGCTGGGTGACGGCCAGCCAGGCGGATGCCAAGAAGAAGGAGGCGGCCCTGCAATGACCGATCCCATCATTCGCATCAACGACCTCGGCAAGACATTCGGCTCCGGCATGCGGCTCAGCCTTGCGAAACAGGCCGACGAGGTGCGCGCCGTCGACGGCTGCTCTTTCGAGATCAATCGCGGCGAGACGCTGGCACTCGTGGGCGAATCCGGCTGTGGCAAATCCACGCTGGGGCGGCTCTTGTTGCGGTTGATCGATGCCACCGCGGGCAAGGTCTATTTCGAGAATACCGAACTGACGAACCTGCCCGCCGCGCGCATGCGAGACATGCGCCGCCACCTGCAGATGATCTTCCAGGACCCTTACGGCTCGCTCAGTCCTCGCCGTACGATCGCGCAGATCATCGCCGAACCTCTCGACGTGTTTGGCTTGGTCCGCTCGGGCCGCCAGCGGCGCGAACGCGTCGCCGACCTCATGACCCAGGTCGGACTTTCGCCAAGCTTCATGGACAGGCATCCGCGCCAGTTCTCCGGCGGCCAACGCCAGCGCATCGGCATCGCCCGCGCCATCGCCGTCGATCCGAGCTTCATCGTGGCCGACGAACCCGTTTCCGCGCTCGACGTTTCCGTGCAGGCGCAGATCATCAACCTGATGCAGGACTTGCAGAAGCAGAAAGGCTTTTCGTTCCTGTTCATCGCCCATGACCTCGCCGTGGTGCGCCATATCGCCGATCGGGTTGCGGTCATGTATCTCGGCCGCATTGTCGAGATCGGACCGAAGAAGCAGATCTACGGCATGCCTCAGCATCCTTATACGCAGGCGCTTCTGTCGGCGGCCCCGGAGCCAGATCCCGACCGCAAGGGAAAGCGGATCATTTTGGAGGGAGACGTCCCGAGCCCCAAGCGCGTCCCGTCAGGGTGCAGTTTTCATACCCGTTGTCCGATCCGTCAGGATATCTGCGGCATCGAGCGGCCACCCTTGCGCGAGGTGGCGCCGGGTCAGCTCACGGCCTGTCATTTTGCAAAGCCGTTTCCGATCCCTCGGCCGACGGCATCTCAAGCGGTTCCGGCCTGATAAAATCAACAGGAAATGTCCGAAGACCGGCGAGGCACAAGCATCACCGGTCTTCGTGGGCCCGCGACCGGATGAGGTCGGAGTTGCTTTTCGAGAGGAGAACGCACCCTTCTGGAAAAGGCTATCCCCGAAGATCGCTCAACAGGGATAGCAGGCGCTGGGAGGATTATATCACGCCGTTTTGGTCGCGCGATGGAAGCGCCAGCGGGCATAGCCGCTCTTCACGGGGTAACCGAGATCAACGCGTTTGTTGCGCGCCACGGTGAAGGACAGCGTCGACAGACCGATCAGCGGCAGATCGCGGAGCACCTGCAGCTCGATCTTTTTGCAGAGATCCACATAGATCTTGTAATCGGTCGCCTGCAGGGCCTGGTTGAGCAGATCGTCGATACCCGGCATCGCCACGCCGTAATGGCTGTAGGCGCCGCCACCCTTGCCGTCCGGCTTTACTTCCGATTTCGACGAAAGCTGCTGGAAATAAAGCTGCGTCGGGATCGGCGGATAGCTCGAAGAATGCATCGCGAGCGTGTTCTTGTCGCTGCGATTGTCTGCGTGATAGGCCGTGTGGTCGCCGATCTTGAGGTTCATGCGCAGACCGACGGCGCGCAACTGCTCCTGTACGATGAGCATGGTCGAGGAATAGTCCTCGCGTTGGCTGCAATTGCTGTCGAAATCGAACCCGTCCGGAAAACCTGCTTCCGCCAACAGGGCCTTGGCCTTTTCCGGATCGTATTTGTATTGCAGTTCCGGCGGCAGATCCTCGGTCTTGGAGCCGGCGGGGAAGAAATCCGGCTGCAGGCCGGCCATGAAGCCACCCATCGGCTTCAGCGCCTCGGCGACCGCATGCCGGTCGATCGCATACATGACCGCCTGACGGACCTTCAGGTTGTCAAAAGGCTTGCGCTTGAGATTGATATGCAGGGTATTGAACGAACCCGGCTGCGTCATGTCGAACTGCAGGGTGGGGTCACGCTGCAGCATCGAATCCACCCAGCCCGGTGCACGCACGGCCTCGATCATATCCACGTTGCCGGAGAGCAGCGCCAATGTGCGGGCCGTGGTGTCGGCGATGAAGACGCATTCGACATTGGCAATCTTTGCCTTGTTGCCCCAATAACCCTCATGGCGCTTCATCGCCTCGCCCCATTCGCTGTCAAAGCGGGTGAGCTCGTAGGGACCGGTGCCGACCGCATCCGTCATGAACTTCTCAGCGCCGATCTTGTCGAAGGCCTTCTTCGAAACGATCACAGTATTGTTGGAAAAGATCGTGGTGCCGAGCAGGTTCACGTCCGGTGTCTTCAGCGTGATTTCGACCTCGTAAGGTCCCTTGGCGACCACGTCCGCGACGTTCGACATGATGGTTCTGTTGGTGCCGTCGGCAATTGCACGCTTGTAGGAAAAGACGACGTCATCGGACGTCATCTCGCCATACCCCTTGTGGAACTGCACGCCCTGACGAAGCTTGAAATTCCAGGTTTTGGCGTCCGGGGAAGATGTCCATTCGGTCGCGAGCGTCGGCACATATTTGTCGGGCGAGGTGGCGAAATCGCCGTCTTCCGGACGGACGAGCTGTTCGTACATCTGCTCCGTCGCCCAATTATCGGACCCTTGCGTCGTGAAGTTCGGATCACTGGTACGCGGCCCGCCTGCGGCAATCCCGATGCGGATGACGTCGGTGTCCTGGGCATTGGCTGCGCGGACGCCCATTGTGCTCAATGCCGTTGCCGCGGCAGCCAGTTCAAGAAATTCCCTTCTGTTCAAGCTCATCATCTCCTCCCAAAGACAAGTTTGAGTCTATCAGCTTCGCCGCATCTTCAATTCAGCATCGCGGACCACCAGGCCAAGACCCGGCCCATTCGGAACCGTAAACTTGCCATCGGACGGTATCGGCGGATTCTCGAAAGCCACATGCATGCGGGTCGAGGGATCGGCAAACTCGGCGGGCTTGGTAAGGTGCATGATGGTCGCGAGCACATGCAGATTCGCGGTGTGCGCGATGGTCGGCTGCGTCTGATGCGGCACCAGTTCGACCCCGTGCGCATGGCATATCGCGGCGCATTGCATGAGCCCGGTAATGCCGCCCATCTTGACGATATCCGGCTGCACCATGCGGACCCCGGCATTGATCATGTCGACGAGCGCTTGGGTAGTGTAAGTCTGCTCCGCCGCCGAAACGGTGATGTCGAGTCGCTGGGCGACCTCCCCCATCGCACGAACGTTATAGTGCTGCACCGGCTCTTCGAACCAGATATAGCCGAGCTCCTCCAAGGCCCGCCCGACCCGGATCGCACCGCCGACCGAATATTGGTTGTTGGCATCAAAGGCGAGCGGGAAATCGTCGCCGACGAGCTTTCGAACCGCTTTCGCCTTTGCGATATCGCCCGGGATGTCATAGTCCTGCCGGGTACGGTCGCCATCCCAGCGGATCTTGATGGCGGCCGGCGTCTCTTTCCTCCAGCGTGCCTCGACAACACGCAGGACTTCATCGACGGTGCGCCCGGCATTGCCCCCGATCGAAGCGTAGAACGGCACCTCGGTGCGCCATCCGCCACCGAGCAGTTTGAAGATCGGCTGGTTGAAATACTTTCCCTTGATGTCCCAGAGCGCGATGTCAAGCGCAGCAAGCGCCCCGGTCACGGCGCCTTCCGGCCCGAGCTTCACGTATCTATGCAAAAGCCTGTCATACAGCACCGCCTGGTCCAGCGCATCCGCACCGATCAGGGATGGCGCGAAGTCCCGCACCACACCGAGCGAATGCTCGCCGCCCATCATCGGCGAAGCCTCGCCATATCCGACGATCCCGTCGATCGTCGTCACCCGAACGATCGCGCTGCGGCGACCCGGCGGCTCGTTCGGCTCCCACATCACCTGGAGAGCTTCTATGGATTTAATGGTCGTCGGCGTAGCCACTGCGCATCCTCAATGAAAAAGCAAAACCGCCCGCGCATGAGCGCGGGTTGAAAAGTCCTTTGGCACTGTCCCGGCAACGCCCGGCAAACAGTTCGATGCATGACATGCTGTGCTGAAGTCTCGCGCGGCCCTCCCGACCGCATCGATCACCGTGATCGGCCTGTCGCAGTCACATTCCTCCATATTGACAGCATTGCGCAAATTGCATCCGTATGCAAGCGACATCTGCAAAAAAGCGGAATGAATGGCGGGCCTGATGATGATCAGGAAGACACCTGCTCAAAGGCATAGATCTGGGTTCGGAGAAACCGTGCGACGAGTTTTCCATCCGCAAGCATGAATTCCTCGCTTTCGAGATAATGCTTGCCTTTGCGGAGATAGGCTCCTGCGACCGCACCGACGACGGCAAGCCGCTGCCCCGGCCTCGCCTGAGCGAAATGCTGCGTCTCGATCCCCGTCAGGACCACCGGAGTGGGAAATCTGAAGCTGTTGTTCGTATCGCCCATGGCAAGCCGCATCAGGCATCCCGAATGGACGACCGCCTCCCGCTCGTAGAAAGGATCGGCCTCACCGAAGGCACGCAGGGAAGCCTTGAAATCAACATCCGTCAGGATTCGATTGGCCGTGGTGAGAGGCATGCCCCGGCTGAGATCCCCCGCCTCAACCGGCGGAGGAATCTCGGGCCTTGCAATAGCGGCAAGCCTTGACATGTCCGGCAGGTCCGGTGAGTCCTCCGGCAATCCGATCCAGCCGGCAGCAACCTCGTCACCATCCTCGTTCATAACCGAAACTTCCGCCCGGCATATACTGCCTTCATCTTGAAGAGGACCTGCGCGCATCACCAGATGGTCGCCGTTATGGACCGGCCGGCGGAAGCGCACGCCCATGCCGCCGCGGACCGTCCAATCCTTGCCCCAGGCGTGAAGCGCGAGGCGGCTGATATGGCCGTAAACGAAGGCGCCCGGAACCAGTGCTGCCTTGTAGCCGCGTGATCTTGCCACCGCGTCGTCATGGATCGACCCTTTGTAGCGCGGATCGTCGTCGAGCCGGATGTTAACGGCCAGTTCTCGTGGAAAGACGGGAGATGAATTCATGCTTCAACCGTCCGGAAAAGGCACGGCCGCCATCGCATCGCTCTTCGAAATGCGATCGATGTCGGAGGCTGAAAAGGCCAATATGTGCCGAAGCACATGCTGATTATGGCCACCGAATTGTGGCGCGGCGCGGCGCTGGCTTCCGGGCGTACGGCTCAAATGAATGGGCAGGCCGGGATGGCGATGTCGCCCTGCATCGGGATGATCGAGTTCGGTGAAGAACCCGCGATAGGCAAGATAGGTGCTCGCCGCCACATCGGCTGCGTTTGCGACAGGAGCGGCCGCCACGCCGGCATATTGCAGGAGCCTTGCGACCGCATGCTTGTCCCGGGTCGCTGTCCATTCGCAGATGATGGAGGTCAACTCCGCCTCGTTACGCTTGCGAGCGGCAAGATCGGAGAAGCGCGGATCGGAGGCAAGCTCGGGCCGACCCATGGCCGCGCAAAGGGCGACCCACTGTTTGTGGTCCTCCGCGGCAATGACCACCCATTGATCCTCGCCTCGCGCAGGGAAGGCGTCATGCGGCGCCATGTGCAGAACCCGGTTCCCATCCGCCGGCGGGTCGTCTCCGGTTTCAGCAGCAAGTAGAAGCTCAGCGCCGATGAACTGCATGGCCGCCTCCACCTGCGGCACCTCGACATACTGGCCCTCACCTGTCCGGTCGCGATGATAAAGCGCCATCAGGATCGCGGCGGCGGCGTTGAAGCCGCCGATCGGATCGAGATAGGAAGGGCCGCTGTTTTCCGGCTGGCAGCCAGGATAGCCCATCATTGCCGACATGCCGGTCGCCATTTCCATCGTTGGCCCGAGCGCCGCATAGCGCGACATCGGTCCTCTGCCTCCGAAGGCCGGCAATTCCGCGACAATGATATCGGATTTGATCGCGGCCAGGCTCTCATAGTCGAGTCCGAGCTTGGCGAGCGTGCCCGGCCGGAAATTGCAGATCAATACATCGGCGACAGCCACGAGACGGCGAAGCGTCTTGCGCCCCTCCTCCGTCTTCAGGTTCAGGATGCACGAGAGCTTGTTGACGTTCTGCGAGTTGAAGAGGAAGGAGCGGTCGAAGGGGCGGGAACCCGCTTCACCATCGGGAAAGTTGATCGGAGTGGGTTTCTCCTTGTTGAGCCGCCAGGAATTCACGCGGTTCGGCGATTCCACATGGATCGACTGCGCGCCGAAATAGGCAAGCACCCGACCAGCCATGGGACCGGCCCAGGCCGTCGTGATCTCGATGACCCTCAGGCCTTCAAGCGGCAGCCTCGGGGACGATTGCCGACCTGGTACCCGTTCCGGGGGCGTCCAGGCGATTTCACCGTTCGCCTCGCCGAGAGCCGGTGCGCCGGATGTGACTTTACGCGGCGTAACGCTCATCCGGTAAGGCGTGCCGAGGATCAGCCGTCCGTCTGCCTTTTCCCAGTAATTCCGATCGTTGAGATGGCCGTTCTGCAACTGCTCGGACGGCTGGTAAGCCTTCGCGGCGATGACCTGCGCCTTCTGGAGCCGCTCCACCAGTTCCTCGGCGCACTGATCCGTAACCTTTTCCTGAATGATCTCGTAAAGGGTTTCCCAATTCGCCCGGCGCACAGCCGGTTCGGCAAAGCGCGGATCGTTTTCCAGATGCGGCAGGTCGAGCGCCGTGCAGACCGCATGCCAGCGATGATTGTAGATCCAGATGCAGACCCAGCCGTCGCGACATTTCACCTGGCCCGCGGGGATCGTCTGATCCCGCCGCGTGTGGATGGAGCCGTTGTAGATGTGCCGCATCACATAAGGGAAGCACATGGCTGCAGCAGTCTCCGCCGCATCCACCGAGACGACCTGACCGAGATTGCTGGAATGGCGCTCGTGCAAGGCGACGAGAATGCCGATGCAGGTCGCCAACCCTGCCGCGTAAGAGGCGCGGTTTCCGACACCATAGAGCGGTTCGCGTCCATAGGCGCCGTTGTTGTTCATCATGCCGGACAGCGCCTGAAGGACGATCTCCGGCCCGCGCCAATCCTCCAGCGGTCCATCCCGCCCGAAGGCACTGACCGATGCTACGATACAGCCGGGATTCAGCCGCTCCACGCGCTGCGGATCGAAATCCTCCGGCAAAATCGCAACGTCCGCCGCAGCCAGCATCGTGTCAAGCCGTACTGCATTCGCCCGGTCGACGACGATGGAACACTTGCCGGCGTTGAGGTGCCAGAAATGCAAGGACAGATTGGGCTCAGTCACCGAAAATGGCTGCATGCGGCGAATGGGAGAGCCTTCCACAGGCTCGATCAGCGTGACGTCCGCCCCGAAATCCGCTAGCAGGCGTGCACAATACTGTCCTGCCAGGCTATCCGAGAAATCGACGACCCGCAGGCCGTGCAATGCCGTGGGCATCCGCACCTCCACCAATCAGCTTGCCGACAGGTCTCCTTCCCCCGCCGTCGCAAAAGTAGCGCGCATTGCATACGTATGCAAGATTGGCTTCTGCTCCAATTCGTCGTATTGAAGGAAGGCTGATTAAGCGATAGGGAGAATCTCGCAGCGGTTGCAACGGTGCCAGGGAGTGCGGCATTGAATAATACGACCAGCGAAAAGGTGCGGCGCAAGCCGATGACGGCACGCGAGCTCGCTCGGATGATCGGCGTCAGCCAGTCGGCCATTTCGCGCGCCTTCACACCCGGGGCGAGCATTGCACCGCAACTCCGGGCGAAAATCCTGCGCCATGCCGAAGACGTCGGTTATCATCCCAATGCCATCGCCAGCATGCTCTCGAAGAGCCGGACGAACATCGTCGGCATCGTCATCTCGGACATGCAGAACCCTTTCTATCCGGCGCTTATCGAGAGACTTTCACGCGGGCTGCAACGCGTCGGCTTGCAGAGTCTGATGTTCAACATCACCAAGGGCGCCGACCTGGAGGAGCAGCTTTCGGCGCTGAGACGCTACAACGTCGATGCGGTCATTATCATTTCCGCGACGATCCTGTCCGGCCCGACTCTGCGTTGGGCGACGGAGGATCGGGCGGCAATCCTGATCAACCGCGTCGCGGAAGATGCGGAACTGAGTTGCGTGATCTGCGACAATATCGAGGGCGCGAGGACGATCGCCGATCATTTCCACGAGATCGGGCGCCGCCGTATCGCTTATGTGGCGGGCCTTTCGCACACCACCACCAACCGCGAGCGTCAGAGCGCCTTTATCACCCGCATCGCCGAGCACGGCATGACGCTGTCTGCGCTGATCGATGGCGGCGAGTACAGCTATTATGCAGGGCGAAACGCGGCGCTCGATATTCTGGCCCGTGGAGACACTGACGCGATCTTTTTTGCCAACGATATTCTCGCGGTCGGCGGTATCGACGCGCTTCAGGAAAATGGCGTACGCGTGCCGGAGGATATCGCTGTTGCCGGCTTCGACGACATCGCCATGGCAGGCTGGCCACATTACAGCCTGACGACATTCCGCCAGCCGATCGACACGCTTGTCGATGTCACGGTAACCATGCTCGAAGACGGCTCATGCGTGCCCGGCAAGCTACCGACCATCCGCAGGATTTCCGGTGAACTTATCAAACGCCGCTCGACGATGGGGGCGGCCTCGCCAGACTGACCCAAATAGTGCGATGCTTTCGGGGACACCTGCTTTACAGGGACCAGCGAAAGCATCCTGAGAAGATGAACCGTCTGCCGCGTCAGACCGCAACGAGGTGGCCTGGTGACACGGCGCGATATTCGCGCGTCTTCGTCAGGTAATCGACCGGCCGGATTGGGCTCTTCAACTCATCGCTGGCGCCCATGCGTTTCTCTCGCCGGCGGTCGGGATCCGGCACGGGAACAGCGGCCATGAGCTTCTTCGTATAATCGTGCTGCGGATTGCCGAAAACGGAGACGCGTGGGCCGATTTCGACGATTTCACCGAGATACATGACTGCAACGCGGTGGCTCACGCGTTCCACGACCGCCATGTCGTGGGAGATGAACAGGAAGGCGAGGTTGAGGCTCTGCTGCAGGTCGAGCATCAGGTTGATGACCTGCGCCTTGATCGACACATCGAGCGCCGAAACACTTTCGTCGGCGACAATCACCTTCGGTTGAAGCGCCAACGCACGGGCGATGCAGATGCGCTGCCGCTGGCCACCCGAAAATTCGTGCGGGTAGCGGCTTGCCATGTCCGGTGTCAGCCCCACCTTGCCGAGCATGTCAGCGACGACCTCTTTGGCTTCCTTCGAAGTCCCCATCTGGTGTTCGAGATAGGGTTCGGCGATGGCCTGGCCAACGGTCATGCGCGGATTGAGCGAGGCGAACGGGTCCTGGAAGATCATCTGCACGGATTTGCGCATCTCGCGCATTTCCCGTCTGTCGAGCGCGAGCAGGTCACGGCACTCGACGGTGACCGAACCTGCGTCCGGCTCGATGAGCCGCATGATTGCTCGGCCGGTTGTCGATTTGCCGCAGCCGGATTCGCCCACCAGAGATAGCGTCTCGCCGGCGAAGAGATCGAAAGAAACGTTCTCCACGGCATGCACGCGGCCGCTCAACCGCCCAAACAGGCCGGAATGAATATCGAAACGCTTGGTCAACCCCTTTACCTCAAGGATCGGCTTGCCCTTCGCGACTGTATCCGGCACTTCGACCGGCACATCGGACTCTCCGGTTGCGGCATTGACGACCGGGAAACGCAGCGGCCGCTGGTACTTTTCCATCGAACCCAACACCGGCACGGCGGAGAGCAGCGCGCGGGTATAGGGATGCTTGCCGCGATGAAAGATGTCCGCGGTCGCGCCCGTCTCGACCTGCTCGCCGCGATACATGACGACTGTTCGGTCAGCAATTTCGGCAACCACGCCCATGTCATGGGTGATGAACAGGACGGACGTGCCCTCCTCATCCTGCAGCATCTTGATGAGGTCGAGGATCTGGCCCTGGATCGTCACGTCGAGCGCGGTGGTTGGCTCGTCGGCGATCAGGAGCTTCGGCCTGGACGCCAGAGCCATGGCGATCATCACGCGCTGGCGCATGCCGCCGGAGAAACGATGCGGATACTCATCAAAACGCGAGGCAGCCGACGGGATGCGCACCTTTTCCAGAAGCCGGATGGTTTCGGCTTTCGCCTCTGCCGCCGACATGTCCTTGTGGCAGAGCAGCGCCTCGGAAATCTGATCGCCGATGGTGAAGAGCGGGTTGAGGCTCGTCATCGGCTCCTGGAAGATCATCGAGACGTCATTGCCGCGCACCTTGCGCATCTCGTGTTCAGGAAGCGACAGCAGGTCGCGCCCGCCGAGCATGATCTTGCCCTCGATACGGCTCGTCCCTTCCTGCAGGAGGCGCATGATGGAGAGCGAAGTGACGCTCTTTCCCGAGCCGCTCTCACCGACGATCGCCACCGTCTCGCCCGGCGCAACGGAGAAGGAAACGTTGCGGACCACCGGCTTCCATTCGCCGTCCACGTTGAACGACGTGGTCAGGTTCTGGACTGACAGAACCGGTTGATCGGACTGGACGGCTTGCGCTTGCGAGGTGGCCATGATCGTTCCCTTCCTGTGGTCTTGTTCGGCTCAGTCCGGCCAGCGCAGCATTCCATCAAACCGGTGCCGGCTGCGTTCCTCGATGGGCGTGGCGATGATCTCGTTGGAGGCGCGTGCCTTGTCGAGTTCTTCCGCAAGCCTGTTCGCAACGATCGTTTCCTGGCCCGGATGCAGATTGCACGGATCGAGGTAGAAATAGTGATGTTCCACCTCGTGGTCGCGGACGATGATCGGCGGTTCGCCGCGTCCAAGCGCGCTTGCAAGATCCCAAGCGGTGATATGCGCTTCCGGCGGTGAGATGATCACCCGCATGCGGTCGAGCGGATTGTTGGTCGGGTCGGGCTCGATCAGTGCAGTCACGCCCGGACGCCCGTCGAGTGTCTTTTTCCAGAGGTTCAGATAGCCCGTTTCGCGCTCGCGGATACCCGCATGATCCCGTTTCTCCCAGGCTTCCAGAGCCGCCATGACGCCGTAGACGCTCTCCTTGCCGACTTTCATGCCGCGGCCGATGCCCATGTTCTGCAGGAAGGCGCTGCGCACCAGCTCCTTTTTACCGGCGACGATGCCCGAGGTCGGGCCGCCGAGGAACTTGTGGCCGGAATAGAGCACGATATCCGCACCCTGCGCCAGGAAGAGCTTCAGGTCGTATTCGGAGGCCGCATCGACGATGACCGGAACGCCCTTCGCATGAGCGATCTCGACGAACTCGATGAGGTTCAGCAGCCCATAGTCGACGACGTGATGCGAGACCACATAGACGGCGGCCGCCGTCTTGTCGGTGATCGCATTTTCCATGTGGTAGCGATGCGTCGAGGTCGCCTGGCCGATCAGCACCACCTTGCCGCCGGCAAGCCGGATCGCCTGGTCCACCGGCGCACCGTAGCTCACCACATGGCCCATCTGGACGATGACCTCGTTTTTCTCCGGCGCCGCGTCCGGCAGTTTCTCGATCGCCAGCAGGTTGTTGCCGGTCATGGCTCCGGCGACTGCGAGGCTGATACCGGAAGAGCAGGAGGCCGTCACGAACCCCGCTTCGCCCCCCGTCAGCCGTGCGATGACGGCGCTTGCCTTGCGCTGCAGGTCGTTGATCTCCACGAACTGCGGCAGGATCGCCGCCATGGCTTCGATCGCCTCCGGAACGACGATCGAGGCCCCGAGGCTGGTCATCGTGCCGGATACATTGATGACCGGGCGGAGGCCGATCTGGGTGCGGATATCATCGGACATTCTCATCTCTCCAAAGTGATGGCCGGCTGCGGATTGCCATCGACAGTTATGCCATAGTAATGTAATAGCCTCTCGAAATCACACGAGGGGCCGCAAGGAACATTGAATTGGACACCAGGACTTCATCTGCAGCACTCTCCGAAGACGCCGCTTCCACCCGGGAAACGGAAGCCAAGGGCGCGCGCCGCTCGCGCGTGAGCGGCATCGACCGTGCGCTGCAGGTGATCGATTATCTCTACGAAACCGGTGCGCCGGCGGGCGCCTATGCGATCGCCAAGGCGGTCAAGGCACCGCTTTCCACCGTCTACGTGATCATCGATGACCTGGTCGAAAAGAACATGCTGGCCCGCAATCCCGACGGGTCGATCTGGCTCGGCGCTCGGCTTTACCACTACGGTCTTGCCTATGCCCGGTCGCTGGATTTCATGAGCGTCGCCACCCACGAGATGCACGACCTCTGCAGGCAGGCGGGTGAAACCGTGCAGCTCTGCGGCCGCGACGGCGACTATATGCTGGTGCTCGCCATGGCGGACGGCCCGAGCCATTTCCAGGTCGCTTCGCGCGTCGGCACGCGTGTACCGCTCAACTGGACTGCCTCCGGCCGGCTGCTTGTCGGCCACCTGCCGGACGAGGAGCGGATCGAACTCTTCAAGCGTTGCGCCCGAACCTCTCCGACCGGTCGCGCCGAGATTAATGCCCGCACCCTGTCCGACTCGGCAGGCAAGGCGTTTCAGGAGCGCCTGTCCATTCAGGTTGCGGAATCGGACTATGCCGTTGCCTGCATTGCTTCGCCCGTCGTAGATCGCGAGGGCCAGTGCGTCGCCACCATTTCCATCGTACTTCCGGAACAAAAGGTCTTTTCCGACGAAAACCACTATACGGAACAGGTGCGCGCCTCCGCCGAGAAGATCGAAAAGCTGATGGGCTGGCGCAACCACTGAGTTCTGTCCTCCCCTCAATCGCGCAGAGCAACGATCGCTTCGATCTCGACGGTGATATTGCCGGGAAGAGAACCAAAGCCGACGGCCGAGCGAGCATGCTGGCCCGCCTCGCCGAAGACCTCGATGAAGAGGTCCGAGCATCCGTTGATGACCCGCGGATGATCCTCGAAATCCGGAACGGCATTGACCATGCCGAGCAGTTTCACGACCCGCTTCACCTGCGAAAGGTCGCCGAGCGCGTCCTGCATCACGGCAAGCAGATTGATGCCCGTCAGTCGCGCGTGTTGATAGGCCTGCTCCACATCGACATCGCCGCCGACCTTTCCGGCATGGAGATAACCGTCCATCTCCCGCGGCCCCTGACCGGAAAGGTAGAGAATATTGCCTTCGCGTACATGCGTCACGAAATTGGCAATCGGCGGCGGCGGCGGCGGCAGTTTGATGCCGAGTGCCGCCAACCGCCCATAAGGCGTTTCTGCCACCGGAGTGGCCTTTGCTGGAGACGTATTCACGTAAACTCCTGTCATGCAATTCCAGGAATGTCGGCTCACCGCCACGAATAACCGTGGCTGTGGCGGACGAGCTTGCGGGCCCGCGGGATATAGCGGCTGGCGACGGTGGCTTCCGATCCGATGACCGCGTAGCGCGGCTCGAACAGTTTCTGCAGGCGCGAGACGTCGCCGTTGGAATCGGTCGCTTCGAGATCGGCATCGATGAGATCGAAAATGGTGAAATCGGCGCGTTCGCCGACCGACAGCCGCTTTTCCATCGAGAGCTTGATGACCGAAGCCGGGTGATGGGTGACCGCTTCAACGACCTTGTCGAACGGCATGCCGACCGACAGCAGCTTGGACATGGTCGTTGCCAGATCCCAGACCGGGAAATTCATCGAATGCCCATGCAGGTCGGTCGAGATCGAGAACGGCAGCAAGCCGCGCTGGATGGCCGCTTCCGCCACCTTGAACGAGAAGGACGCGCCGCCATGGCCGATGTCGAGGCGGATGCCTTCGGAGGCGCAGCGTTCGGCAAGGTTGAAGAGGTCCTCGTCTTCCATGATGCTCGAACCGGCCTTGCCGTTGAAGCAGTGAGTGACGACGTCGCCGGGCCCGAGGATTTCCAGAACCTCGTCATAAAGCGCTGGCGGCTCGCCCACATGCACCATCATCGGCAGTTTGAGGATCTTGGCGATCTTCTTGCCGAGCTTGACGGGGGTAACACCCCAGGACCCGGTGATGACATGGCTCGCGCGCACCTTGATGCCGACGATATGCTCGCTGTTTTCCGCGTAGCATTCGAGGATGCGGTCGAGGTCGATATCCTTGATGTCGCGCAGTTCCGGCACGCGGTTGCAGGCGACGAGCCCGATCGAGCCGAGGTTCAGGAAAGCCTTGATGCGTTCCTTCGACGGCTCGATGATGTATTCGCGAAAGCCGTGGAAATTGGCCTCGCCTGCCGAGCCCGCATCGACAAGCGTGGTCACACCACGTTCGGCGCCGCATTCCGACGGACGGATCGATATATCCGTGCCGCCGTGCCAGATGTGGACGTGCAGGTCGACCCAGCCGGGAGAAATCCACGCGCCCTTGCCGTCGACACGCTCCGCATCGACAGGCGCCGCAAGCGACGAGCCGATCGCCGAAATCCTGCCATCGGCGCCAACGAGGATATCCGTGACGGCGGCGGATGTATCGCCGCCAAAGGCCATCGGCTTCACATTGGTGAGGAGGAGCGGCTTGCCCGCTTTTTCACCGGTCATTCTAAAGGTCCTTTCGAAGTCTTGGATCGAGCATGTCGCGCAGCCCGTCGCCGACCATTTGCAGCGACAGCACGGAAAGAATGATTGCAAAGCCGGGGAAATAGGTCATCCAGTCGGCCTGGCCGATATACTGGCGGCCGGCGGCGATCATCGTTCCCCAGGTTGGAATTTCAGGGCTGACGCCGAGCCCGAGGAAGGAAAGCCCGGCTTCGGCCAGCATGGCGCTGGCGAAGAGGAACGTGCCCTGCACCAGGATCGGCGACATGAGATTGCGAAGCACATGCCGCGTCATGATGTGGAAGGTCGAAATGCCGAGCGCCTTCGCCGCTTCCACGTAAGGCAGTTCGCGGATCACCAGCGTCGAGGCGCGGACGATCCGGGCAAGCCGCGGTGAATAGACGATGGCGAGTGCCACGATGACCGTGACCAGCGACGGACCGAGGGCCGCAACGAGCGCAATCGCGAGCAGGATATCCGGAAATGCCATCATCGCATCGATCAGCCGGGCGATCGGCGTGTCGAGCTTCTGGAAGAAGCCGGCAAGCAGGCCGAGCGTCACGCCGATCAGCGCCGACAGCGCCACCACGGCAGCCCCGACCAACAGAGACAACCGCCCGGCATAGATGGTGCGTGAAAAGACGTCGCGCCCGAATTCATCCGTGCCGAACCAGAAGATTTCGCTCGGCGGCTTCAGCCGGTTGACGATCGAGAGCTTCGAGGGCGAATAAGGCGCAATCCAGGGTGCCAGGATCGCAAGCAGGACGAAGATGATCAGCACGATCACGCCGGCAGCGACGGTCTTGCGCCTCAGGAGCCGGCGGAGGAATTTGCCTCGCTCGCTGACAGCCGGCTTGGGAGTGGTGGTTGCGATATCGGCCATCAGGTGCGCACCCCCATCAGTAACGTACTCTGGGATCGACCAGAAGATAGAGCATGTCGATCGCGAAATTGATCAGGACATAGAGGCCGGCAATCACCAGCAGTGCGCCCTGGATCACGGGATAGTCGCGGCGCAAGACCGCCGAGACGACGAGATTGCCGACGCCCGGCAGGCCGAAGACGGTTTCGGTGACGACCGCGCCGGAAATCAGGACCGCCGCCGTCAGGCCGATGACGGTCAGGATCGGGATCAGTGCGTTCTTCAGGGCGTGTTTCATCACGACGCGCCGTTCGACCAGACCCTTGGCGCGCGCCGTGCGGATATAGTCGTCACCCAGCACGTCGAGCATCGAGGCACGCGTGAAGCGCAGGATGAGCGCCGAGGAGACGAGACCGAGCGCGAAAGCCGGCAGCGTCAAATGGTACATCCGTTCCAGAAAGGAGGAACCCGGACCCCCGTATCCCGAAACGGGAAACAGGCTCAGCCTGACCGCGAAGAACTGCATCAGGATGAGGCCCAGCCAGAAACTCGGAATGCTTGCGGCCAGCATGGCGATCGTGGTCGCTGCCTGATCGACGAAGGAGCCACGCCTGTAGGCGGAATAGATGCCGATCGGCAGGGCTATGATGCTCGCGATCGCCAGCGAGAAGATTGTCAGGAAAAAGGTGGGCTCGGCGCGATCGAGAAGAGCCGAACCGACCGGCATATTGAGAAAGATCGACTGACCGAGATCGCCGCGCAGAAGCTGGCCTATATAGTAGATGTATTGAACACCGATCGACTGGTCGAGCCCGAGACGGGTCCTGAGCTCGGCGATGTCCTGCGCCGTCGCGTCGGGACCGAGCATCACGGCGGCCGGGTCTCCGGGCGTCACGCGCACGATCACGAAAACGATCGTGACGACCAGGAACATCACGACGATCATGCCCGCGAGGCGCTGAAGGATGTAACGTATCATGCAAACGGGTTCCTGTGTCCGCACGGGACAAGGCCGAGAGCGGATGCCGGCCTGCAGCCTGGCATCCGCATTTCTCGTGCTTACTTCGTGATCGAGGCGTTCCAGAAATACGGCCAGGGAGCCGGATCGACGCCTTCGAGCTTCTTCGATTTCGCGGAGACGGCGTTGAAATCGCCGATCTTCAACAATGGCAGTTCATCATAGATCGTCTTCTGGACATTTGCCCAGAGCTCGACGCGCTTCGCCGGATCAGCTTCGGACGTGAAGGGATCAACTGCGGCCTTGCGGGCAGGCGTATCCCACCAGCCGGGCGAACTGGTCGACAGCACGCCCATCAGGGCCGGCTCGGGCAGGAAGGGGCTGTGGGTGATGTAGATATCCCAAAGCTTGGCGTCCGCACGACGCTGGGTCAGCGTCGCCCAGTCGACCACCTGCATGTCCACGTTAACGCCGGCGAGCTTCAGGTATTCTGCCGCCACCTGGGCCATCTTGTAATGGAACTCGTATTGGCGGCTGGTGAGGATCCGCAACGGTTCACCCTTGTAGCCGGCTGCCTTCAGGTCCGCCGCAGCCCCCTCGGGATCGCCGAGATTGTAATTGCCTTCGGTCCCGACCTCGGTGTTCCAGACAAAGCTCTTCGGATAGAAGGCTCCGTCCGCGTTGTAGAAATCCTTGCTGCCGAAAGCTGCAGCCAGCATGTCTTCCATGCTCAGGGCCTTTTCGACAGCCTTCCTGATCGCGAGGTTCGAGGAGAGGCCTTCCTTGGTGTTGAAAACGAAGACCGGGAAGCCGAACGGCTTCAGCATGATCGGCTCGGATGGCTGGGAATTCTTGATCTTGTCAAAGGATTCGACCGGAATGGAGTCGACGTAGTCGTACTGGCCCGAAACAGCCGCCTCGACGCGCGTGTTCGGATCCGGAACCGGCACGAAACGAATTTCATCGAGATACTGATGACGGGCGCCGCCATAACCGTCGCTCTCGCCGGAACGGGGCTTATAGCCATCAAAACGGGCGAGCTGGATATACTGGTCCGCCTTGCGCTCCTTCAGCATATAGGGTCCCGTACCGATGAACTCTTTCATCGGTTCATCCTGCTTTTCAGCCGGAATGATGATGGCCGCGGAATTGTTGAAGGCGAGGAGAGAAAGAAGCGGTGCATAGGGCTGCTTCAGTTTTATAGTGACCGTCGCGGCATCGGCAGCAGCGACGGATTCGATGAAACCGGCGACTTGCTTGCCCCGCGAAGCAAGCTTCGTCCAGCGACTGAGCGAAGCAACCACATCTTCCGACGTCATGTCGCTGCTGTCATGGAACTTGATGCCTGTACGCAGCTTGATCGTATAGGTCTTGCCGTCCGCGCTGATCTCCGGGAGGCTTTCGGCGAGAAGCGGCGTCACCTTCCAGCTCTTGTCGAAAGTATAGAGGGTCTCGAAGATATGCTGCGTGACGATGCCGACGAGGTCGGCGGTCGATACCATCGGATCAAGAGTTGGCGGCTCGCCGATTGTCGCGACGTTGATCACGCCGCCCTTTTCCTGAGCCATCAACAGCGAGGGGGCTGCGATCAAGGCAGTCGCAACCAGGAACGCCAGTTTCAGTTTCATTGAGGTCTCCCGTTTTTATGTTCCACTATTATGATATATAAGACTTTATAAGAGAATACAGAACCCGAAGGTCCTGTCAATGGCCTGCCGTAGTGTACCAGTGGATCGCGGAACCGCGGCGGAGGCCAGCATCGAGGGCCCGCGCGGCATCGTTACGGGGAGCGGATGAGCTAATGAGCCCGTGATATGGCGGCCACCACCCGGTGTCTGTCGGGAACTGATCGGCGAATCTGTCGCCAGCGACGAGGCCCTCCGGCCGATCCGACAAGAAGCAGCAGGCGGATATCGATCCGAACGAGAAAAGTCAGCTTCTAACGTGCCACCTTGTCCGGATGCGCATTTGCGAACGATTTCAGCTCGGCGCAGCAATCAGCGATGGCCAAAAGTCTCGGGTATCCGGTGAGATCTACATTCCAGCGCCGTGCATTATAGACCTGTGGCACAAGACAGATATCCGCCATGGTCGGACGGTCGCCGTGACAGAACCTGCCGGTCGAAGGCAAATCCAGAGATTTTTCGAAAGCGGCCAATCCCTCTCCAATGAATTTTTGCATCCAGGCGATCCGTGCTTCATCACCGCCACCGGTCAACGACAGGACATGGCCGGTGACGTTGAGATTGCAGACCGGATGGATTTCGATTGCGATGATGTAGGAGAGTGCCCTCACCCTCTGCCGACCGACGGGATCGCCTGGCAGGAAGGCCCCGCCGCGCGTCTCGTCGAGATATTCGATTATGGCCAGCGATTGGGTAAAGATGTGGCCGTCAATCTCCAGCACTGGGACAAGGCCCTGCGGATTGCGCTGCAGATGCTCCTGCGACCTGTGTGCTTTGGCAAGCAGATCGACCGGAACGGAGCGGAATGTCTCGGCGAGCATGTTGAGCGCGATCCGCAGCCGATAACTGGCAGAAGAGCGCCAGTAATCGTAGAGCACCGTGTCGCTCATCCCGTCTTCTCGTATTTCGTCACGGCCTGCTCGATCGCGCCAAAGATGGAATGCCCCTTCTCGTCCTTCATCTCGATCCGCACAGTATCCCCGAAATGCAGGAAGGGCGTCTTCGGCACGCCGAGATTGATAGTCTCGATCGTGCGGATTTCGGCGATGCAGGAATAACCCGTGCCGCCGTCGGCCACCGGCTTGCCCGGCCCGCCGTCAAGCTTGTTGGAAACCGTACCGGAACCGATAATCGTGCCGGCAGCAAGGGGCCTGGTCTTAGCCGCATGGGCGATGAGTTGCGGGAAATCGAAGGTCATGTCGATACCGGCATTGGCCCGGCCGAACGGCTTGCCGTTCAGATCGACACGCAACGGCAGATGCAGTTTGCCGCCATCCCAGGCATCGCCAAGCTCATCCGGAGAGACGGCGACCGGTGAAAACGCCGAAGAGGGTTTTGACTGGAAGAAGCCGAAACCCTTGGCAAGTTCAGCCGGGATCAGTCCCCTTAACGATACGTCGTTGACCAGCATAACGAGCCGAATTGCATCGCGGGCCTCATCCGCCGACGCGCCCATCGGCACGTCGTCAACGATGACAGCCACCTCACCCTCCATGTCGCAGCCCCAGGCTTCGTCGCCGAGAAGGATCGGATCGCGCGGGCCGAGGAAGGCATCGGAACCACCCTGATACATCAGCGGATCGGTCCAGAAACTCTCCGGCATCTCCGCGTTACGCGCCCTGCGGACAAGCTCGACATGGTTGACGTAAGCGGAACCATCTGCCCATTGATAAGCACGCGGTAACGGCGACGTGGCGTCGTGCTCATGAAAACGGAGGGTCGGCTGCGAACCGGTTTCAATCCCTTCCGCGACACGGGCAAGCCGCGGCCCCGCATGCGCCCAGTCGTCCAGTGCCGCCTGCAGCGACCGGGCGATGTGCCCTACCTCCGAGCACCGGGTCAGGTCTTTCGACACCACGACCAGCCGACCGTCGCGCGTGGAATCCTTCAACGTCGCAAGCTTCATATGTCCCCCTCTTATTCGCCCTGCTCCTCAAGGCAACATGTCAGAATGTGTGGCGCCTGCCGAAGAAAACAACGCCCAGACTGTTTAATTGAGTAGACGTGCCCTCGTATTATTTCACTTGATGCCTGGCGTGCCGTCAAACCTGCGTTCGAGGCCGGTCCAGCAATCGATATAATTGTCCTGCAGCGTTTCGAGCTCCGCGGCGAACCTGGTGATCTGCTGCGGGAACCGCGTCTCGAACATGAAGGCCATGGTGTTCTCGAGCTTGACCGGTTTCAGTTCGCCATTCGACGCTTTCTCGAAACCCGTGAAATCGGGGCCGTGCGGCAGCATCATGTTGTGCAGGCTCATGCCTCCCGGCACGAATCCCTCTTCCTTGGCGTCATAGCGGCCGTAGATCAGCCCCATGAACTCGCTCATGATGTTGCGATGATACCAGGGCGGCCGGAACGTGTGTTCTGCCACCAGCCAGCGTGGCGGAAAGATCACGAAATCCACATTCGCCGTTCCCTCTTCGCCCGACGGTGCCGTCAGCACAGTGAAAATCGACGGATCGGGATGGTCAAACAGGATCGCACCGACCGGCGAGAAGGTGCGCAGATCATATTTGTAAGGCGCATAGTTACCGTGCCATGCGACGACGTCGAGCGGTGAATGGCCGATCTCGGTCACATGAAAAGAGCCGCACCACTTCACGTGCACACGGCATGGCGTTTCCTTGTCTTCATAGGTGGCTACCGGTGTCTTGAAGTCGCGCGGATTGGCGAGGCAGTTGGCACCGATCGGACCGCGGTCCGGCATCGTGAATTTGGCGCCGTAGTTCTCGCAGATATAACCGCGCCAGACGTCTTCCTCGCCGAGCCGGGTGACCTTGAACATGGTTCCGCGCGGGACGATGCAGATTTCGGATGGCTCCAGGTCCATTTTGCCGAGCTCGGTGAACACGCGGATCGATCCTGTCTCCGGCACAACCAGCATCTCGCCATCGGCATTGAAGAAATAGTCGTCCACCATGTCGGCATTAAACGTGTAAACATGAGCCGCCATGCCCGCCTGGGTCAGCGCATCGCCCGCCGTCGTCATGGTGCGGATACCCTGCAGGAAATTCAATTCCTCCTTTGGAGCCGGCAGCGGGCTCCAGCGAAGCTGCCCAAGCGCCAGCGAGTGCTCGCCGATATGCGGCGCAGTCTTCCAGAATGGATAGTCGATTTTCGTGAAGCGGCCCGTGTGCCGCACGCTGGGACGAATACGATAGAGCCACGAACGCTCATTGGTGCCGCGCGGCGCGGTGAAAGGCGAGCCGGAAAGCTGCTCGGCATAGAGGCCGTAATTGCACTGCTGCGGGCTGTTCTGGCCCTGCGGCAATGCTCCCGGGAGGCTCTCGGTCTCGAAATCATTGCCGAAGCCCGGCATGTAGGCGAGCGCTTGCGTTTTGACAGAGGCCTTTACGGCTTTCGGATCGATCTTGTCCAGCATGGCTTGCTTCCTCCCATGATGACGATATGGTTACAAATGTAACCATCTATTTTGTAACCATCAACGCCATGGACCACTTTGCTCTCGAACAATTTCTGCCCTACCGTCTCAATCGCGCCGCCGAATTTGTCGGCCTGCGCTTCGCCGCGCATTACAAGGCAAAGTATGGCATGACACGGCCGGAATGGCGCACGCTCGCAGCCCTCGGCAGTTCCGGCCGCATGACATCGAAGGCTGTCGGCATCCATTCGAGCATGCACAAGACGAAGGTAAGCCGCGCCGTGTTTGAGCTGGAACAGCGTCGCTGGCTAAGACGAACGCAGGACGAAGCCGACCGGCGGCTCGAGCATCTGGAACTCACTGCTGCCGGGCTACAGGCTTACCGGGAGCTGATCGAACTCGCCCGCCGGTATCAGGCAGAGCTGGAGGCAGAGTTCGGTGACGGCGGTGTCCGGGCGCTTGACGAGGGTCTCGCGGCCGTGGAACGCGTCATGCGCAAGCCCGCCAGGGGCAAGAAGCTTCCGGAACCTGATGGCCTCTGAGCCTCAGCTCTTGGCGGGCTTTTGAATCGGAATCCCGCCGAAATCCTTCAGGACATTGAGAACGATTGATGTCTTGACATGTTGCACGCTTTCATGCGGCAGCAACACGTCATTGACGAAATGGGACAGGCCCGCGAGATCGCGTGTCACCACCTTCAGATGATAATCCATCTCACCGGTGAGCGAGAAACATTCCAGCACTTCCGGCAGGTCCTCGACGAGGCGCGCGAAGCGCTTGGCATTATCGCGGTTATGCGTGGCCAGCGTCACGGCGATGACCACGAGCAGGTCGAGACCGAGCTTCTGCCGGTTGAGATGTGCCCGGTAGGTCTGAATGAACCCTTCACTTTCCAGCCGTGCCCGCCGGCGTGAACATTGCGAGGGAGACAAGGCGATGAGCTCGGAGAGCTCGTTATTGGTCAGCCGTCCGTCGTTCTGCAGATGGCTCAAGATTTTTAGATCATATCCGTCCAGAGCATCCATCGTGCACCCACTTCACTAATCTCGCACACATCATGCATCATTCGAGCGGAATACAGCCCATATTGCAAGCACAATGCACGTGACCTGCATCATCATGAAAGGTGACTGACAGGAGGAGTTTACCATGGGTCCTTTCCCGCACGACGCACCGGTTTCCGAGATCACCACCGACAATCCGGCTGGGACCGACGGTTTTGAATTTGTCGAATTCGCCCATCCGGAGCCGCAGAAGCTGGAAGAACTGTTTTCCCGCATGGGCTATAAGCCGGTGGCGCGGCACAGGACGAAGAACATCACCGTCTGGCGCCAGGGCGACATCAATTACGTCATCAATGCCGAGCCGGGCAGCCATGCCATGCGTTTCGTCGATGAACATGGCCCCTGCGCGCCGAGCATGGCCTGGCGTGTCGTCGATGCCAAACACGCTTTCAATCATGCGGTCGCCAGGGGCGCGAAACCCTATGAGGACAAAGACAAGACGCTCGATGTGCCGGCCATTGTTGGTATCGGCGGATCGCTTCTCTATTTCGTCGAGACCTATGGTGAGAAAGGTTCAGCCTACGACGCGGAATTCGAATGGCTCGGCGAACGCAATCCAAAACCCGAGGGCGTCGGCTTCTATTACCTCGATCATCTGACCCACAACGTCTATCGCGGCAATATGGACAAGTGGTGGGATTTCTACCGCGAGCTCTTCAATTTCAAGCAGATCCACTTCTTCAATATCGACGGTCGCATCACCGGCCTGATGAGCCGGGCAATCACCTCGCCCTGCGGCAAGATCCGTATCCCCTTGAACGAATCCAAGGACGACACCAGCCAAATCGAAGAATATCTGAAGAAGTACAAGGGGGAAGGCATTCAACACATCGCGGTCGGGACGGAGAGCATCTACGAGGCGACCGACAGGCTCGCCGATAACGGGCTGAAATTCATGCCCGGTCCACCCGACACCTATTACGAAATGTCGAGAGAGCGCGTGCACGGCCATGACGAGCCGATCGACCGTATGAAAAAACACGGCATCCTGATTGACGGCGAAGGCGTGCTCGACGGCAGTATGACGAAGATCCTGCTGCAGATCTTCTCTAGGACCGTCATCGGCCCGATCTTCTTCGAGTTCATCCAGCGTAAAGGCGATGAAGGCTTCGGAGAGGGCAATTTCCGCGCCCTCTTTGAATCGATCGAGGAAGATCAGATTCGCCGTGGCGTCCTCAAGCCAAACGAAGCCGCGGAATAGGAAACATCCTGTTCAGTCGCAGCCAATATTGAAGAGAAATATGCCGAACCGCACATAGACCGCCAGATCCGAACATGGAGCGCACGCAGGCAAACGCTAAGTTCTCGGCAAGCCCTCCGGCCGCATCTGTTTCTTGAGCGCGGCGATACGGAAGATGGCATTCGGGGCGCCATAGCCACGATAGCCACGCCGTTCGACGATCTCGAAGAAGAAGCCTTCGCCATAGGTGCCGCTGTAGAGCTGGAAATATTCTCCGTGTTCGTCACGGTCATAGAGGATGTTGTCCGCCTTCAGCCGCTCTGTCAGCTCCGGGTCGAGACCAAATCGGGCTTCGACATCACCATAATAGTTGGGCGAGATGGAGAGCGGCCGGAACCCGTTCTTCCGGAGCGCTGCGGCGGTCGCGAAGATGTCGTCGGTCTCGAAGGCGAGGTGCTGGATGCCCGAACCGAACTTTTCCGCAATGAAGTGGCCTGCCAGAGTGCGGCGGTTCTCCGCACCATTCAGCGTGACCCTCAGTGCCCCTGAGGCATTCTCAACCACCTGGCTGCGCACCACGCCGGCCGGATCGATGATATCCACCATCGGCGTCTTATGGGCGTCGAAGATCGAAGTATAGAACAGAAGCCAGGTCAGCATTTCGTCATAGGCCACCGTCTGGGCGATATGATCTATGCGCAGGAGATGGGCCGGGGTAATCTCCATACCTTCTTCAACGGGCAGGAAATCGATTTCGGAAAAGCGCCCGAGCTCACTTTTGTTATCGATCAGATAGATCAGCCCGCCGCCGACGCCGCGGATTGCCGGTATCTCCACCTCACCCAGCCCGACCGGCTGGTTGAAGGGTTCGGCATCGAGTGTCACGGCACGCGCGAGCGCGGCCTTGGCGTCGTCGACGAGGAGTGCCATCGCATAGGCGGAGGTCCCGTGCACGGCGAAGGACGCGTTGGCAAACCCTTTCTCGTCCGTATTGACGAGCAGCCGGATATCGCCCTGGCTGAACAGGCTGACCTTCTTTGTTCTGTGGACAGCCGCTTTGCGGAAGCCGAGCGTATGGAGGATGGCAACAAGATCCGCGGCCTCCTTTTCATCGGCAGAGAATTCCACGAAGCCGACACCCTTCACCTTTGCCCGATCCGGCATGGCGGGAAGGGTCAGGCCAGACACATTCGGGCTCCTTCGCACCTGATCGCCGAGATAGATCAGCGAACGGTGGCCGTCCGCCGCGATCGAGCGGGTCGAACCGCCGCGAAACTGGTCGTTGAAGATTTCCAGTGAGAAGTAGCCGTCATAACCGGTTTCGGCGATCGCTGTTGCAAACTCCGTTACGGGTAAGTCCCCCTCGCCCGGCATATTGCGGAAATGCCGGCTCCAGTAGAGCAAGTCCATGTCAATCAGCGGCGCATCGGCGAGCTGGACAATGAAAATCTTGTCCTTCGGGATGGAACGGATGGAATTGATGTCGATCTTGCGCGACAGCGTATGGAAACTGTCGAGGATGAGGCCGATGTTCGGATGATCGGCGCGCCGCACGACCTCCCAGGCGTCGCGATGGTCGTTGATATGGCGCCCCCAGGCGAGCGCTTCGTAGCCGACTTTCAGGCCGCGCCTAGCAGCCCGCTCGCCGAGCTCGTGGAAATCCGCCGCCGCCCGGTCGATCCCGCCGAGCGAGACTGGCGAGACATTCGAGCAAACAAGCAGCAGGTCGGTGCCAAGCTGCTGCATGACATCGAACTTGCGCTCGGCACGGTCGAAGGTTCGTTGCCGGTGGGAAGGCGGCATGCACTCGAAGTCGCGAAAGGGCTGGAATAGTGTAATCTCAAGGCCGTAGTCGCGCGCCATCCTGCCGACATCCACCGGACTGCCGTCGAAGGCCAGGAAATCGTTTTCGAAGATTTCCACGCCATCGAAGCCGGCTTTTGCAATGGCCTCAAGCTTTTCAGGCAGCTCCCCGCTGATCGATACGGTCGCTATCGAGGTCTTCATGTACTCCTCCCTTCCTCCAGTTCCGCAGAACGTTTCATGAGGGCATCGGCCGCCGCCGATTGCTCCTCGCTAGAGGTCAGGGATTTTGTACTAAATGGTTCGTAACATCAAATGGTTTGAGGGGTATCTGCACGAAGCTCGGCCATGAACGCCATCGCCAACGACGGTTCGGATTTGCCATACTGATTTCGAGTTAGCCGATACGAACATGCTCGCCGGAGGCTGCGACCATATCTACGGCGATATCCGGGCGCGCTTCAAGGAAATGCCGAATTCTTGCCGGTTCCATCAGGCTAAATGCGGTGGAGAGCGCATCGGCCGTCGTCGCATCCGGAGCAATCACGCTCATGCGCCGGTAACGCTCCGGAACGCAGCCACGGATTGGGTCCAGGATATGTCCGAAGCGGCCCGAACGGTCGAAATGGAATCCTGATGAACTCGAAGTGGAAACCGCCTTGTCGATGATATCGATGACCGTATTCGGGGTTTCACCGGCTTCCATTTCAGCGAGGCCGATACGCCAGGGTCGACCATCGGACGCGGCGCCGATGGCACGATTTTCCCCCATGCTGACAAGGCTGCTCGTGACCCCGGCATCGCGAAGCATCTGAACGATGCCGTCGGTAATGTAACCCTGCGCAATGCCATTGAAGCTGAGGGCCATGTGTGATCGAGCGAAAGCGACGCGATCCCGGTTGAAGCGAACGCCATCAAAACCGACACGAGAAAGGGCAGTCCGGAGTTCGTCGTTTTTCGGTCCGGCAGGATCGGCATCAGCCCTGGAGAAATGCTTCGCATAGAGGGCCCAGAGCGGTTGTATCGTCGGATCGAAGGCACCGTCGCTTGCTTCCCAAATGGCGCGGGACCTTTCCAGCAACATAATCATGTCTGAAGGGGGGGCAGCGATTGCGCCGAACCTGTTCAGCTCCGCCAGAACGGAATCGCTTCTGTACAGGCTGAATATCGCTTCCAGCCGGGAGACTTCGGCAATGACGCGATTGACCAACTGCCTGGCCAGCACGGGATCGTCGTGGTTCAGAATCAGCGTCGCCGGAGCTCCAAGGGCTTGGCCTTTCCAGCCGACAGGTTCCATCGTCTGCGCCGCAAGTCCGGCAGATGGGATGAGCGGAAGCCCCGCAGCAGCGGCAAGAATACAGATTGCACGGCGGCGTGTGAAAGTCTCAGCCATGATCATGGCCCCCACCGTTGTCGTTTGTTTGGGAGGAATCCGCTGCGGGTAGTTCCGCGCCGGCTCCGAGGATATAGGCCTTCGGCACTTCGGCGAAACCAACCACGCGCCCACCATTCTTCGAGGCGAACGCGTGCGCATCGTTCTCATTGGAGAAGGGCACGGCCTCATCGACACCCATTCCGCCGCGCGCAGAACTGTTGATGACGAAGAATGCCCTGCGCGCGTCGACCCAGTTTTCCGCTCCCGGCTGATCCCAGTTCGGTGCCTTGCCCATGTCGGACACATAGATCGCGGCGATGTCCTTCGGTTCTTCCGGCAACATGGTGAAGGCGAGAGCATCGCGTGCGGACGAGAACCAGATCGCCTCAGGTATTTGCTGCAGGATGATCTGCCCTTTTGGGCCTGGATGTTCGAGCACGTTCATGCCGCAATAACGGCCCATCGCCTCTTCCGTCAGGGCAAACGGAGGCGGGACAATGGTGCTTTCCTCCTTGCAGCCGACAAGAAGGAAAGATGCAGCGACTGCCGCTGCGGCTAGGATCAATCTCATACTTCCCTCCTGGCGAAGATAAAGTTGGCGACGGCGAGCGGGAGGACGGTCCACAGCCCCAGAGCACCGACCAGAACAGGCGTGGAAAGCCGGGTATGGCCTACAATCCCTCCCATGCCCGAAAGAGCGCTCGCGCCTCCGGAGCTAAGATTGAGCAGGCGATAGGCGTCAGTCGGATTGGCGACCAGAAGCAGGTCGAGGAGCCCCGAGGGCAAGGCCTGACCTTGCCCGGCGACTAGCGCGCCGAGCAGGGCCATGTCATAGATCAGGACGAAAAACAGCCAGATGCCGATGGCGATCCCGCCCGCCGTGCTGCGTTCGCTTGCCTGCGTGCTGACCAGATAACCGATGGCGATAAAGACCGCGCCCAGCAGTACCGAGGATGCCACCATCGAGGCGAAGGATTCCCAGCTTTCGATGTCGATCCCCGTACTGGTCAGAGCAAGTCCCAGCGCGGATGCGCCGTAACCGAAGAGCGTCGCGAAAGCGAGAATGGACACATGTCCGAGAAACTTGCCGAGCATCACCTCGCTCCGGCCGAGTGGATAACTCAGCAACAGCAGCATGGTCCCGCGCTCCGCTTCGCCGACGATCGCATCATGTGAGATCAGGAGCGCAATCAGCGGGATGAGAAAGATGGTGAGGCTCGACAGGCTGACGATGACGACATCCAGCCGGTTGACACCGACATTACCGGTCGGCGCACTTCCGAGGAACGAAAGCGTAAGCGCGAGGGCCGCCAGGAGTAGCGTGGTGGCCAGGACCCAGCGATTGCGAAGGCCCTCCTGGATTTCCTTGCGGGCGACGATGAGGATGTTGGTCATTGCGTCTTCTGCCCGTTCAGGAAATGTGCGTAGAGATCGTCGAGCGTAGGCTCGGTGATAGCCAAATCAGCCAGCATGGAGGGATCGCCCGTGACTTCGCGCAGCAGCGCGATCTTGTCCTCCGGCGCGACATTGGCTTCGAGACGTCCTTCGGCCGTTCTGCTCCAGCTTGCCCCTTCAAGGCTGCCTCCTCCGTTCGCAAGCCGGACGCTGATGCGGGTCGGCAGACGCGCGAGCTTGCGCAATTCATCCAGGGTTCCGTCCGCGATCTTGGCGCCACGATTGACGATGATGACGCGGTCTGCCCGATCTTCGAGCTCGGTCAGGGCATGCGATGAGAGGAGCACCGTCGTCCCGCCACCGCGCAACTCGGTTATCAGGTCGTAGAAATTCCGCCGCAGCGCCGGGTCCAGCCCGCTGGTCGGCTCGTCGAGCAGCAGGATGCGCGGCTCGCCGAGGAGCGCCTGGGCGAGACCTAGTCGCTGACGCATGCCTTTCGAATAGGTGCGCACCGGTCGGTTTGCGGCTTCGGGCGCCAGCCCAACACGTTCAAAGAGCATATCCATGTGGGAAACCGCCACGCGCTTCAACCTGGCATAAAAGGCAAGCGTCTCGCGTCCTGTCAGCGTCATATGGAAGGAAACGCTCTCCGGCAGATAGCCTAGCCGTTGGCGGACCGCGAAGTCGCCTGTCGCCGGGTCTTCGCCTAGAACCTTGACAGAGCCCGTGGTCGGGCGGATCAGGCCAAGCATCAGCTTGATCAGCGTGGTCTTGCCCGCACCGTTATGCCCGACCAGGGCAATGGTCTCTCCGGCCTTCAGCGCGAAGGACATATCCTTCGTGGCCTCGATTTTGCCATAGCGCTTGGAGGCGCCCGTGAGTTCGACCGTTGCTGTCATTGGATTTGTCTCTTTCCGATGATCGGCCTCATCAGAGGATGGCTGTCGACCACGCCGCCCGGCAGCAAGGCAGGGAATTGCGCTTGTGCCCAGCGGATGACCTGAACTGCAGGGCTGGTCGTCAAAAGCTTGGCCTGCGGCGCCGTCCACAGAACCTTGTCGATCAGGTCGTTTGGCCGGTAGGGATTGTCCGCAATACCGTCGCCATCGAGATCGAAGGCCGGATTGTCGCTCCAGTAGTTGCCCCGCCCGTCCTTCGACCAGTCCATATAGCGCGTACCGACATATTTGACCTGGTTGCGATTGTTGATGAAGGCGTTCCCGCTGATAGCATTCGCTTCGGAGCCCGCAGTGAAATGAATGCCGATCGCACATCCCTCGAAGAGGTTGTCGGTGAAGCGGTTCTTGTTGGCGTTGTAGATAAACACGCATTTTTCCGGGCCTGGTCGTAATCCCACGGGATTCCGGTCCATCGATGTCGTGTCTTCGGTCTTGGGCATGTCGGGATCGGCGTTCCGGTTTCCCCCGAGCAACCAGCGGCTCGCCGGCTGCAGGCGGCCGAAGACGGAATTGCCGGTGATGACCGAGCTGTTGGCATAGTTGAGCAGCAGACCGTGGTCGCGGTCGCCGTCCGAGACATTGCCGGTGATTTTCAGGCGGTTGGAAAACATGATCGCGTAACCGACGGAATTGCCGGTGGAGATATTGTCGCTGATCTCGCTGTCGTTCGTGTACATGTAATGGATGCCGAAGCGCAGATCGCTGAAGCGGTTGCGGCTGAAGACATTGCGCTTGCTCGCCATGGTGGCGATGCCGTCCCGTCCGTAGCTGATCACGTTGTCCAGCACCTGCGCGCCGGGCGCGTTCCAGACGGAAACGCCGTTGCCGGCCTCGCTGAGGCGCTCGCCCTGCAGTCCGACAATCGTATTCCGTTGCGCGACGGAATTGGCCGCGCCGTGCAGATAGATGCCGAAAAGATTGCCGGTCATCACATTGCCCTCGATCACTGCGCCGGTCGCCGCCTCCGTCGCCAGCACTCCCGAATCGAGTGCTGTCAGATCGTGGCCGGAGCCGCTGATAGCGAGATTGCGTATAGTGACGCCCGCCGCATTGATCGTGATCACACTGCCCCTGCCGTTGCCGACAACGCTTGCTCCCTTTTTGCCGGAGATCGTAAGGGGCTTGTCGATAACGATAGGCGCTGGATAGATACCCGGTTCCAAGGCGATGAGATCGCCTGGGGCAACTGCATCGATGACCGCCTGCAACGACACTCCCTCGCCCGGCCCGACGATGTGATTTTCCGCAAGCGCCACGGCTGGAAGGGCGGCCCAGAAGGCCGCCATCCCGATTGTCGCAATTGTTGATCTCCGCCGCATCATGCCGTCTTGGGCTCGACCAACATGCGGCCCTTCATCTCCATGTGCATGGCATGGCAGAACCACGAGCAATAGTACCAGTAGACGCCCGGCTTGCTGGCCTTGAACGTCACCGAGGAAGTCGCCTGCGGCCCGATTTCCATGTTGATGCCATAGTTGACGAGGGCAAAGCCGTGGGTCAGGTCCTCGATCTCGTCGATATTCGTGACGTAGACCGTGACCTCGTCCCCTTCCTTGACCGTGAAGCTTTCCAGGCCGAAGGCGGGGGCGGCGGAGGTCATGTAGACACGCACCTTGTTGCCATCCCGGATGACCTCGGAATCGACGAGCAGATCGATACCGTCGGCTTTCGCCTGCTTGACGGCGTCGGCAAAGAAGGGGTCGTCGCGCTTCCAGATGCTGATGGGGTTGATCTTCGAAGCGTGGACAATCGTGGCGTCATGCGGTTCCGCGAATGTCGGATTGTCATGCACGAGCACCATTTGATCACCGGAAATGTCGATCAGCTGGTCGTTTTCCGGCTTCAGCGGACCGACGTTGAGGTAGCGATCCTTGGAGAACTTGTTAAGCGAGATCAGCCACTTGCCATCGGCATCCTTGGTCTGGCCCATGGAGGTGTGGTTGTGGCCTGGCTGATACTGGACGTCGAGCTTCTGGCGAATCGGATCGACCTTCTCGCCCTTAAAGGCACGTTTGGCATCCTCGATGTTCCATTTGCATATCTGGCTGTCGAGAAAGAGCGTCGTATAGGCATTGCCCTTGCCATCATAGGCCGTGTGCAACGGGCCGAGGCCCAGTTCCGGTTCGGCGACGACGGTATCGCGCGGCTTGATCTTGTCGGCGAAGAGGTCATCGAACTTGCGAACGTCGAAGACCGTCACGGTCGGCGACAGCTTGCCGTTGGCGACCACATGAATGCCATCCGGTGCCGTGTTGATGCCGTGCGGACTGTTGGAGACCGGAATATAGCGCGTGAAGCGAGAGCCATGGCGGCCGTCGACGACAGGCACGCCGTTCATTTCCTTGTAGTCACCCTTGGCAACGGCTTCCTCGATCCGCTTCAGGTCGAACACGACGACCCAGTCCTGCTCCTTTGACATCATCTGTTCGAGGTTGACGCCTTCCTCGGAGTTGTAGCAGGTGGCGAAGCAATATTTGCCCTGGTAGTCGGCATCGACGTTGTCGAGGTTGCCATCCACCATGACCTGCCAGGCGATTTTCATGGTCTCGCCGTCGATAGCGGTGAAGATCGCATGGTACTGCTTGGTATCGTCGAGGATCTTGCCGTCGTTCGGGATAGGCGCACGATCCTCTCCGTTGGCAAAGACATAGCCGGTCTTCGGATATTTCTGGACACGCAGCCCATGGACGGTGTGCTGATTGGGAAGCTGGATGATCTTGTCGCACTTCATGACATCGAGGCGAATGCGCGCAACGCGGGTATTCGCCTTGTCGTTGGCGAAGAGATAACGCCCGTCATAGGAGCCTTCCGTGAAGGACGGGTGGGGATGATGGAGGTCGCCGTTGAGATAGATGCCACCTTTATCCTCCAGGAACTCGACGCTTTCCGGGAGCAGACCTTCGGTCAGGATCTTGCGGCTTTCATTGGTCTGGCCCCAGCCAGTCGCGCTGCACCGGTTGAAAACCGGAACGCGCATCAGCTCGCGCATGGAGGGCAGGCCGACGATACGGACTTCGCCCGTTTGCCCGCTGGAGAAGAATACGTAGTATTCGTCCAGCTCGCCCGGCTTCACCTCGTATGGCTGGTCGCCCACCTTCTGCGCGAGCGCCGGCGTCGCAGCCGCGCCGGAAAGCGTGAGCGCACCACCGACCCCGGTCGCGCCTGCGACTGCGGCCATGGCGGTCGTCCCCAGTATCTGCCGCCTGTTCAGGCGCGGTGGGTTGTGTTCGTCAGACATTGTTCGTCTCTCCTTGGTTGGTCCTTCACGCCGGCTGATCCGATACGGCGTCAGAGCTGGTGATTGGTGCACCCTTGTAGGTGACCTGGGTTTTGGGTGGCGTTTCGCCGCGGGAAGCGGGGGAAGACAGCCGCAGGAATTTCTCGCGCTTTTTCCGCACCTCGATCATGTGCGGACAGCGCTGGTCGTCCTGGTAGAGTTCCTGGCAGTGCATGCAGTAGATGCACTCGTTGACGTTGATCTGCCCTTCCGGATGAATGGCCTGCACGGGACATTCCTTGGCGCAGCGATGACAGGGCGAGCCGCATTCCGGCCAGCGTTTCAGCCATTCGAACATGCGGATGCGACCGGGTATGGCGAGAGCTGCGCCGAGCGGGCAGAGGTAGCGGCAGTAAAAACGCTCGATGAAAAGGCCGGCGACGAGCAATGTCACGGCGAAGAGGACGAAGGGCCACTGGCGGGCGAATTTCAGGATGATCGCCGTCTTGAAAGGCTCGACCTCTGCGACTGTCTCAGCGAGCGCCATCGAATAGAAGGAAAGGCCGAACAGTCCGAGAAAGATAATGTATTTGACCGGCCAGAGCCTCTCGTGCAGCCCCCAGGGCAGCTTGAGCTGCGGCACCTTCAGCCGTTGGGCCAGTTTGTTGGTCAGTTCCTGAAGCGCGCCGAACGGGCACAGCCAGCCGCAAAACGGCCCGCGTCCCCAGAAAAGCAGTGCAGCTGCCACCGACGCCCACAAGATGAAGATGAGCGGTGCCGCGAGGAAGAATTCCCAGTTGAAGCCGGCGACGAGGGCATTGGCGAATGTCAGGACATTGACGACCGATAGCTGGGCATTGGCATACCAGCCGAGCCAGACCAGCGTGAAGATGAGATAGCCGTTGCGGACCCAGGCGAAAAGTTTGGGACGGCGGACCAGCCAATCCTGAAAAAAGAAGATCGCAGTCAGCACGAGCACGGCTACGACCGTGATGCCGATCGACATGCGGTTCATCTGCCAGATGCTGATCCACAGGGGCTGGCCCTCCTGCAGCGGATCAGTTGACGCGGCCGTGATTGCTTTTTCGTCAGTCGCGACAGGCACCGGTGGTACAGCCGGGCGGCTCTCGACCGTCATGAAGGCAGGGGGGAGAGAATAGCCGAGGTTATAGGGAAGGATAGCCTTCTCACGACCGCCAGCACTGCGTTGCACGAGCAGTTGCAACTCCCAGGGCTCCGTGACATCGAATGCAAACTCGCTTGGCACAATGAACAGAGCGATCTCGCGAAGGTGTGGCGCGTCAGGTGCGGTAAATGCCGGCAGCCTCGTATGGTCGCGATCACGGAAGCGGAGGCCCTGGCCGTTCTGCAGCAGTTCGACCCGATCGAAAATGCCGCCGCGAACATAGCCCGAGCCCTTGAAGGAATAGGCTCCATCACCAGCCACGATGAGGGCGGACTGTCCGGGCTTAAGCCTGGCTGTCAGACGCTGGTAACCCTCCTCTCCCAGAAGCGTTCTGCCGATCGCCGGGACGCTGACAGGCGCCATGAAAAGATCGATGAATCTGTCTTCGGGATTCTGGGTTTCAGCCTTCTCCGCGGCGATCGGCTGGCCCGCCTGTCGAAACGCATCCGACACTTCCCCGACTGTCAGCCGAAGGCTGCGGATCGAGCCGTCGCCGATGAGCGTCTGCCAGTCACTCACGGCAGTCCTGGATGGATCGACCTTTCTGATTTCGGTCACCGTCGCAACCGTCTCGCCGCTACCTGCATTCAGCCGATTGCTGCGGATGAGCTGGACTGCGGACCGCACCACGCTGTCGCCCATGACAAGGACGGTGACGGTCGCACCGCTGACGATATCGACCTGCGGCGGTCGTTCCGCTCCCGCCGCAACGCGTCCCATATCCTTTCCGATGATCGCATTCATCGATGCGACCACTTTCTTCTCCGGTATGCCGATAAGAACGATGGGTTCCTTGTGATCGACCAGCTTGAAGCCCCGTATGACGCCCTTCGGATCAATGCCGACAACGATGCGGATGGGCTTGCCGGAATAACCGACGGAACTGGTGAAATCGGAATTGAGATAGGCGTAGCCAAGCAGCTCGTCGCCACGGAGAACCGGAACGATCGGCGGGTCTCCGGCAATCGGTCCGAAACGATCTGCGCCCTGAAAAAGATCTCCCGGCTGGACCTTGTCGAGAAAAGTAGAGAGCTGCCCGGCAGCATGGCCTTGCGTTGCAATCATGAATGCAACGAAGAAGGCCGCAAACCAGGCAAACAGGATCGAAGGGCGCAGCGAAAAACGTGATCTCTGTGGCATCTGCTCGGTCTTCTGTGAATTACGAGCAGAGCTTTAGGGGACTCGGGAAAATACTCTTTGAGCTAAATCAACTATAAGGGATGCATCTTTTTGCGATTGAAATTTTGGCTCGCCGGCTTCCCTGTCAGTTCAGGCAGCGTTCGGGGTGCCGAAATCTTCGGGGTTGAGCATGAGATCCTGCAACGTATGGCGATCCAGAACATCTATAAATGCCATAACCGCCTCTCCCAGGATTCCCTGCAGGCGGCAGGAGCGGGTAATCCGGCACCTGTTGTCGGGTTTAAAGCATTCAACGACCGCGAAATCCGGTTCTGTGGCCCGTACGATATCGCCAATGCGGATGGCTTCGGGCGGCTGCCCGAGCATGAGGCCGCCGGTGCGGCCGCGTACAGCCTTGAGAAACCCCTTCTTGACCAGCAATTGGGCCACTTTCATCAGGTGGGCGCGGGAGATGCCGTAAACCCTGGCGGCTTCCTCGATCGTGATGAGCCTGTCCTGATGAGCGGCCGCCATCATCATCAACCGCATCCCGTAGTCGGAAAAAACCGTAAGCTGCATGATCGAGGCGACTTTCATTCCGTCCCTACGCCTTATCGCGCAGAGCGAAATATTTTCCGCCCTGGATGTCCGGATTGTCAACGGTTTTGAAATCCCTGCATCGCACTCAGCCAGGCAGAAGGGTGATGCGTCGGACAATCTCCCGAGCGATGCGAGCTTCACTGTAGACCAGCGGCACATAGCCACCCTTTGACCAGATTTCGGCGAGATCGCCATAATGCGGTGAACGAGGATCTCCGGACTGCCCGGGCGCATTGATACACACGCTGTTGTCCCAATCGCCGACATCCATCACGAGCCGCACGGAAGCACCCGCAGTGACGCCGAAATCGCTCATCCGGTAACCCGCATTCATGGGTGTCGAACGGCTGCCACCTAGCGGCAGCGGGCCAACGTTCCAATTTGCGATGCCTCCAGTCGTGATGCGGCTGGTGGCGTGCTCGAAAGTCGCCTTGTGCAGATCACCCCATTGCCAGGCGGCAGGGCTGGAACCGAGCCGCTTTTCGCAATCGTCAAAGCCCGCCGAGAGTGTCGAAAGCAGCATGGCGTCGCGTTCGGCTTCGTCCCAATGCCTGCCGGGCTCGGTCAGCAGAGAGAGCATGCGGTCGACATCGCCCGGCAAAAGCAGTTGGCGCACGGTCTGGTTCGGTGCGAATTTCGACAACAGCGCTGGACGGAGATGTTTCATCCACCACACTTCGAAAAGTGCGGCCGGAGCGCTCGTCGCTTCCAGCCGGTGATCCCAGCCCTTGACGAGAGCGAGCGCCATTCGCTGCGTGCCATCGAGTGGATGCCGGACGGCAACCTTTTCCAGCAGGCTGCAGATCGTTGCGGCGGGACGGGAATACGTATCCGTCTGCAGCGCCATCGAGCCTTTCAACGTATGTTTCAGATCGGCGGCGAGCACGGACTTGATGCGCTGGGCGCGACTGATCTCCGCCCATTCATGGCCGATCGAAGGAGCGTTCGGGTCGCGGTCGGAGGGAAGGTTCATTTCATTGGCGGAAGCGACGAAGCCTTCGGCGGGATTATATCTCCGTGGCAACTGGTCGGCCGGCAGGAAACCGTCCCACTCATGGGATCCGTGGCCCGGCACCGGCAGCAGGCCTTGCCAGTTATGTCGTACCGGTGTGAAACCGGCCGTGAACCATCCGATATTGCCGTCCACGTCGGCGCTGACATGGTTGACCGATGGCGTACCCCAGTGGCCGAGCGTTTCGGAGAACGCCTTCACTGATGTACTGCGCATGTAGGCCAGGCTGCCGAGATAGGCGGCCGAGCCCGGCGACAGCCACACGGAACGCATGGCGATCGCCAGTTTCTTCTTCGGGTTCTCGTACAGGAGCGGTCCGTGGCGGGTGAAGGACAATGTCAACGCTTGGTCGGAGAAGCCCTTGACCCCGAAGCGCTCCTCGATTCGGTTGATCTTCTCCCAACCGCTGCCATAACGGTAGGAATCCGGATCGCCGTCCTTTGTCTCGTAGACATAAACGTCTTCCTGGTCGGCGCCGAAGATTGTGAGTCCGAAGGCGACCTTCTCGTTGTGGCCAAGCGAAATGCCGGGCGCGGTCGGCTCGCCGGTGCCGATGGCATTGAGGCCGGGCGCTTGGAGATGCACGAGATAACGCAGCGACGGCACAGCATGCGCCCGGTGCGGATCGCTCGCCAGGATCGGCCGGCCGGTGTCCGTGCGCGAACCGTGAACGGCCCAGTTGTTGGAGCCCTCTTCCGTGACGCGTTGGATGACGTCGCCGAGATCGGTTACCTCGGTCCATTTCCAGACGTCGTCGAGGGTCGCGGCAAGCCGAACCTTGTCGAAGGTTACCGGCGCGGTGGCGAGCTTGAAGAGGCGGGTCGCTTCGAGTGGAATGTCGGCGAGCACAATGCCCTCGGCAGGCTTCAACTCAACCGGCGGATCGATCTCGTAGCGGAGAAGATCGGTTTCGGCATCGGCAAGCGCCATGATGTTGGCGCGCAGGATTTCCGAAAGGCCGTTGCGGGTCAGTGCGTGGCTGCGGATGCGCACAACATCTGAGGGTTGCCAGTAGGCCGGCCTAGTGCCGAAGACAGCGAATTCCGGCGGCAGGCGGGCGGGTTCGGCCTCACAAAGCGCGGTATAGGCATTGATGCCGGCAACGAACGCGTTGCAGATCGTCTCCGTATCCGGCGCATAGGAGGTCCATTCCGGTGCCATGTCGCCGCGGTAGAGGAAGTGCCGGGCCGCATGGTCCTGCGCCAGGTAACCGGGGCCGAAATCCGCGGCAAGCAGCCCGAGCCCGCGCTTGCGCCACAGATCGAGCTGCCAGAGCCGGTCGCGTGCAGCGTTGAAACCCTGCACGAAGAACAGGTCGTTCTCGTTTGCCGCCTTGAGATGCGGGATGCCCCAGCCGTCGATGCGTATCTCCGCCTCGGCACTGAGGCCGGCCAGTCGGAGCGTTTCGTTCGTCGGGGCATCGGTCATGGCATTCCCTATGGGCAGTGGCGGTTAGGCGTGATGGCAGGCGACGCGAGCACCGTCCGGGCGCGGTGTCAACTCAGGTCGCTCCTTCGAGCAGATTTCGGTCGCCAGCGGGCAGCGCGTATGGAAGGCGCAGCCGGCGGGAATGTTGGCGGGGCTTGGCAGTTCGCCGCCGAGGATCAGCCGCTCCTTGGACCGCTGGACGACGGGATCGGCTTCCGGAACGGCCGACATCAGCGCCTTCGTGTAAGGGTGCTTTGGATTGGAAAAGAATGTATCCCGGTCCGCCATCTCCACGAAGCGGCCGAGATACATCACCACGACGCGGTCGCAGATGTGGCGAACCACGCCGAGATCGTGTGAAACGAAAAGGTAGGAAACACCGGTGCGCTTCTGCAACGCTACAAGCAGATTGAGGATCTGCGCACGCACCGAAACGTCGAGCGCGGAGACGGGCTCGTCGCAGATGACGAGGTCTGGTTCGAGTGCGAGCGCCCGGGCAATGACGATCCGCTGACGCTGGCCGCCCGAGAACTGGTGCGGATAACGGTCCGCGTGTTCCGGTCGGAGGCCCACCTGCTGCAGAAGCGTCGCGACGCGTGCTTTCAGTACCTTACCCTTGGCGATACCACGCACGATCAGGGGCTCGGCTATCGTCGCCCCCACCGTCGAACGCGGATCGAGCGACAACGCCGGATCCTGGAAGATCATCTGCACCTTGCGGCGAATGTCATTGAGCTTTCTCTTGTCGGCTCCGACCACTTCCTCGCCGCTGATCCTCACGCTGCCGGACGCCGGCGCCTGCAGACCGACGATCGTGTTGGAAAGCGTGGACTTACCGCAGCCGGATTCGCCGACCAGTGCCACCGTCTCGCCGCGAGGAATGTCTAGATCCACGCCATTGACGGCCTTCACGACCGGCCCGGACTGGCCAAGCAGCCCACCGCGGCCGCAAAAATGCACCGCGACGTCGCGGATTTCGAGAACGTTCTTCGTCTCGCTCATGCCGCCACCTCGCGGATTTCGGCCATTCGGTCGATATGCCAGCAGGCGGAACGATGCCCATCGTTGCAATCGATCAGCGATGGTTGTTCCAAGCGACACTTGTCGGTAGAGAGCGGACAGCGATCGGCAAAACGACAGCCGATGCCGAATTCACTTGGGCTCGGCACCATTCCCTCGATGGTCGCAAGGTCCGCCTTCGGCGCGTCGTCGAGTTTCGGCACGCTGGCCAGAAGCAGGGCCGTATACGGGTGTTTCGGCGCGCGAAAAAGGGCATGCACCGGCGCAATCTCGGCGATGCGGCCGGCATACATGACCGCAACTTCATCGGCGATGTCGGCGACCACGCCCATGTCGTGCGTGATCAGCACAATTGCCGTGCCGCGTTCGGCGACCAGCTTCTTCATCAGATCGAGAATCTGCGCCTGGATCGTCACGTCGAGCGCTGTCGTCGGCTCGTCGGCGACCAGCAGGCGCGGGCCGTTGATCAGTGCGATCGAGATCATGATGCGCTGGCACATGCCGCCGGAGAGCTCGAAGGGATATTGGTGCAGACGCCGGTCGGGATCGGGGATGCCGACATCCACCAGCATCTGCCGCGCCTTCACGAAAGCCTCGGTCTTCGAGACGCCGTGATGGACGCGATAGGCCTCGGCGATCTGCTCACCCACCGTCGTCAGCGGATCGAGCGAGGCGCTCGGTTCCTGGAAGATGATCGAGATATCCTTGCCGCGCGCCTTGCGGAACTGCCGTTCGGACAAGGCGGCAAGATCGGTATTTTCGAGCATGATCCGGCCACCGGTACGCCGCGCCGCCGATGGCAGCAGGCCGAGCATGGCATGGGAAGTCAAAGACTTGCCGCAGCCCGACTCGCCTACCAGCGCCATGACCTTGCCAGGCGCGACGGTGAACGACACGTCGTCGACAACCTTGGCGCCACCGATATCAATGGTGAGCCGGTCGACGGCAAGCAGCGGGTTTGCGGCGGCATTCATCAATCTCAAGCCTTCGCGGTGTAGCGCTCGGGGCGCTTGTAATTGCCGATCGAATTGCCGCCGTCGACGGAGAGCACGGCACCGGTAATGAAAGAGGCCTTGTCAGAGCAGAGATAGGCGATCGCACCCGGCGCATCCTCAGGCCCGCTGGAGCGACCGAGTGGGATGTTCTTCAGCATGTTTGTGACGTATTCATCGGAAAGCTCGCTCACTTCGCTGCCCGGCGCGAAGCCCGGTTCGACGACGTTGACGCGGATACCGTATTCGGCGAGCTCCATAGCGAAACCTTTCGACAGCCGCTCGATCGCCGTCTTGGAGGTGCAATAAGGCACGGAATTCTGATTCATCTTACGCGCCGCGCCAGACGAGATGTTGATAATCGAGCCCTTTTTGCCTTCCGAAATCATCAGCTTGGCCATCTCGCGCGACAGCACGAAAGGCGCGCGCAGGTTGACGCCGAAAACGCGATCCCAGTCGGAGAATTCCATGTCGAGCAGGCTGAAGCGGGTATAGATGCCGGCGTTGTTGACAAGAATGTCCGGCGCTTGCCATTCACGTCGCACGAGATCGACCAATTCCAGCATGGATGCGTCACTGGTCAGTTCGGTCGCATGCAGAAGCACCTTCGAACGGTCGAGGCCGAGTTCCGCCACCATCCTTTCCAGCGCGTCCATGCGGATGTCGCTGAGGCAGAGCCTCGCGCCTTCCCTTGCGAAATGGGCGGCAATCCAGCGGCCGAAAATGCCGGCGGCGCCGGTGATGACCATGGTCTTGTTTTCAAATTCCATTTGAGAAACCTCAGCGCGAACGGGAACGTGGATCGATCTGGTCACGCAACCAGTCGCCCAGCACATTGACGGAAAAGACAAGCAGGAAGAGACATACGCCCGGGAAGGCGACGATCCACCAGGCTCTTTCGAGATACTGGCGGCCGACGCTCATGATCGAACCCCAGCTCGAGGCCGGCGGCTGGATACCGAGGCCGAGGAAAGAAAGGCCGGCTTCCATCAGGATCATCAGGCCGAATTCGGCGGTCGCGACGATCAGCACCGGGCCGGCAATGTTGGGCAGGATGTGGTGGAAGAGGATGCGAGCAGCACCGGCGCCGGCGAGTTCGGATGCCTTGATGAACGGCAGGTTGGCGATCTGAAGTGTCTGGGCATAGGCGACGCGGGTGTAGCGCGGCCAGCGGGTCAGCCCGAGCACCAGGACGAGCTTCAGGAAACCGGGACCGAGGACCGCGACGGTCAGCACCGCAAGCAGGATAGCCGGGATCGACATCATGATGTCGACCAGGCGCATGATGACGATCTCGATCTTACCACGGAACCAGCCGGCGACCATGCCGAGCGTCACCCCGACGAGCGTCGAAACGACGACGGAAAGCACGGCGACGGAGAGCGACACACCCCCACCATAAATGGTGCGCGAGAGCAGGTCGCGGCCAAGATCGTCGGTGCCGAGCCAGTAGGTCACGCCACGCAGTTCGAAACCCGGCGGCTTCAGGCGGGCAAGCAGATTCTGCTTGGCGGGGTCGGCGGGTGCAACCCAGGGCGCGAGAATTGCGAGCAGCACGATCACCAGGAAGATGATCGAGACGATGACGACCGAGATGGGAACCCGGCGAAGGCGCTGGCGAAGGACGAGAACGGCGGTGCTCATGAAATCCTCCTCACCGGACCAGACGGATGCGCGGATCGACAAGCGCGTAGACGAAATCCGCAAGCACGCTGGTCAGCACATAGACAAAAGAAATCAGAAGCACGATGACCTGGACGACAAGGAAGTCGCGCGCCTGGATGGACTGGATCGCGAGTTGACCAATGCCTGGCCAGGCAAAGACCGTCTCGATGATGACCGCGCCGGCGAGCAGGTTGCCGATTTCCAGCGCGGCGATAGTGATCACCGGTATCGATGCGTTGCGCAACACGTGGCGAACAACCACCGAGCCAAGCGAAAGGCCGCGGGCCCGTCCCGCCCGCACATAATCCTTGCCGAGTTCATCGATGATGGAAATCCGCGTCATGCGGGCGAAGGTCGACATCGAGATTGCGCCGAGCGCCAGCGACGGCATGATCAGCGAAGCGAAGTCGCCAGAGCCCGAAGTCGGCAGCCAGCGGAGCGTCACGCCAAAAATGAAGATCAGCACGATGCCGGAAAGGAACGTCGGCACGCTCTGGCCAGTAACGACGATGGCGGTCAGCAGGCGTTCGAGCCAGCCGCCGCGCTTCGTTGCCATCAGGATGCCGGCCGGAATGCCGATGCCGATCGCCACGACCATAGCGCCGGTCGCCAGCATCACGGTGTAGGGTATGCGCGAGGCGACGATGTCGATCGCCGGCACACGCTGCACGACGGAAATGCCGAAATCGAGATGGGCGAGATCTCCAAGATATTCGAGATACTGCACCCAGATCGGCCGGTCGAAGCCGAGCTGATGGCGCAGTTCGGCGATCATTTCGGCCGATGCGTCCTGCGGCACGAGCAGCAGGGTTGGATCGCCCGAAAGATGCATGATGACAAACACGATGGTGAGAACGCCGAAGATCGCAATGATTGCCTGTACCAAACGCTCGACGGCGTATCTCAACATGATCCCGATATCCGTTTTTTACTGCTGCCAGCCCATGTCCATGACAAACATGGACTCATTGGCCGTCGGCTGCCATTTCAGCTTCTTGCTTGCGCCGTAGAGCGCGTACGCCTGATAAAGCCCCATGCCCGGAACATCCTCACGGAGGATCTCGTAAGCCTGCTCGTAGAGCTTCAGCCGCTCGTCCTCATCAAGGATCGTACGGGCTTTATCGACCAGGGCATCATACGTCTCGTTCTTGTACTTTGCCCAGATGCTGCCGCTTCGGAAGAGCGGGAAGATGATACCGTCCGCATCCTGGCAGGCGCAGGACCAGGCTCCGAGCGCAAGGCCGCCCGCATTGGCGGGATCGCCCTGGCGGCGCTTGAGGAAGGTCGCCTGGTCGCTGGACGAGATTTCCACATTGAGGCCGACCTCGTTGACCATCTGCTGGATCGCTTCGACCATGGCGCGATTGTAAGCAGGCGATGTCAGGAACTCGACCTTGGCGCCTTCGGCGCCGGCAGCCTTGATCAGTTCCTTCGCCTTTTCCGGATCGTAAGAGTAACCCTGAACCTTGTCGGTGTAACCGAACACCGGCTTGGCCCCGACGATATTGACCAGCGCACCGTAACCTTCGAGCAGCGACTGGATCAGCGCATCACGGTCGATCGCGTAGGCGATCGCCTGGCGGACACGAACATCTTTCGTCGGGCCGGCCTCGGCATTGATGAACATATAGCCGACACGCTCGGTGGGAACCGAAAGGACCTGAGAGTTCGAATCTCCGTCGACACTCGCCGTCTGATCCGGGGGCACATCGCGGATGAGGTCCGCCTTGCCGGTCTTCAGGTCCGCGATGCGCGTCGAGACATCCGGAACGGCGCGGAAGACCACGTTCTCGAACGGGGGCTTTGCGCGCCAGTAATTGTCATAGGCCTGCAACTCGGTCTGAATGCCCTTCTGCCAGTTGACCATCTTGTAAGGGCCGGAGCCGAGCGGCTTCAGATTGAATTCCTGGTCACCGACCTTCTCGACATAGGCTTTTGGCACGATCGAGAGCTTGACGAGCTGGGCAAGCAGCGCCGGATAAGGCGACTTGGTCGTCATTTTCACGGTCGTCGGGCTTGTAGCTTCCGCCTTTTCGATCTGGTCGAACTGCGAGAGCTGCGGGCTCTTCAGCTTTGGATCGATGATACGGTTGATCGAAAAGGCGACATCCTCGGCGGTCAGCTTGCTGCCGTCCTGGAAGGTGACGTCATCGCGGATCTGAAACTCGATCGTCTTGTCGTCGAGATATTTCCAGGATTTCGCGATCTGCGGCACGATCTCGCCTGAGGCATCGCGGGTCAGGAGGTTGTCGAAGATGTTGCGATAGATGGTATAGCTGTCCGTATTCCACTGCAGATGCGGATCAAGCGTCGCGGCATCGCCCGGAAGATCGATGGTCAGCGTGTCCTTGGTTTGAGCAAGCGCGGTCGAGGCGGTGAACGCCAAGAGCACTGCGGCTATGGATGCGATTCTGGCAGACATGTTCCTTACCCTCTTAGATGTTGTTGCTTCATTTAAAATCTGCTCACGCGGCTTTTTCGGCGGTCTTGAGGCCGGCTTCATCGGCGCAATAGCGTGCCAGTTCCGCATGGGTGCAGAACCAGACATCGCCCTTCGATTTGGCAAGTCGGATGATTTCTTCGAGAATGAAGATGCGCGAGCGGTGGCCGACATGGTGCGGATGCATGGTGAGTTGGAACAGCCCTCCCTCATCCCAGGCGGCTTCCAGTTCCCGGCTGAAGATGTCGAAGACCATTGAGGGGCCGCCATAGGGCCGAGCGCCGGTCATGCGGTCCATCGCTACATAAGGGGCGTCGTCGCGGATCCACTCGACGGGAATTTCGACGACGCCCGTCGGCTCGCCGTCCTCGATAAGCTCGTAAGGCTCGTCGTCCGCCATAAGGGAGGAATCGTAGAGAAGCCCCATCTGGCGGGCGATCTTCAGCGTGTAGGGGCTGAAATCCCAGGAGGCGGTGCGCATGCCGACCGGACGCGCGCCAGAGAGCCGCTCCAGCACGTCAGCGGCACGCAGTGCAAGATTCCGTTCCGTCGCTTCATCCAGGCGGGAATTGAATTCGTGGATCCAGCTATGCATGCCGAGCTCGTGCCCAGCGGAAACCACCGTTCTCACCTCCTCGGCGTTGATCATCGCGGAGACGGCCGGCATGAAAAAGGAGGCCGGAATGGAATATTTCTCGAGCAGGCGCAGAATGCGCGGCATGCCGGAACGGGCGCCATACTGGCCTTGGCTCATCCTGCCGAAGGAAAGTCCCCCGTTGCGCAATTCCATTGTCTCGTGATCGGAATCGAAAGACAACGCCACCGCCATGCGCGCGCCATCCTTCCATTTCGCCGGTTTCAGGGAACGCCCCGCCCGCACTTTCTGAACCTTTTGCTGCCAGACCCTATCGGGCCACAGCCATGGTTCTGAGGCATCGTTTTGCTTATTTGGCGCGTTCATGAGATCGTTCATCCTTTCGCCACAGCACGTGAAAATGTGAGTGGCCGCTTTCTGGGCAGAATTGTTATGAGCCAACCGAATAGCCATCAACGGGGGTTTTGTTCACATACATGAACTTCGAAGTGAAAAGCGCCGGCCGGGTTTTGGATCTGCTCGAATATATGGCCTCGCAGCGGGAAGCGGTGCCGCTGGCACAGATCGTCCGCGATCTTGGATTTCCGAAAAGCAGCGCACATGGCCTCGTTCAGACGCTGGCGGCCCGCGGGCACTTTGTCCAGGATGCCGCCGGGCGTTACATGCTGGTCGAAGCGAGCCGGCATGGATTTCCCTTCCGCCGACATGAAGAGCCGTTGGTGGTGACGGCACGGCCGTTCATGGAACGGCTGCGTGATGAATCCGGTGAAACGGTATTGCTCGCAACCATGAACGCCCATTGCGACATGCGCCGCCTCGCCAAATGCGTAAGCCGTCACCGGGTGCGTTACGATGTGAACCTGGATGCGGCAATCACGGCTTACTGCACGGCCACGGGCCGCATGCTTCTCGCCCATGCGCCGAAGGAGGCACTGGAGCACTATCTGGCCCGGGTCCAGCTCCTCTCTTACACGCGATATACGGTAACCGATGTTGATCGTATCCGGGAGATGCTCGTCAAGATACGGCGCGATGGCTACGCACTGAACGACCAGGAGTTCATCACCGGCTCGACCGGCCTTGCCGCCCCCGTCTTCGACGCCCATGGTGCTGTCGTTGCTGCCCTCAATCTCGGCATGCCGACGATCCGTTATGTCGAGCGGCGCGAGACCCTCCTCCTGATGGTGCGTAGCATCGCTGACGAGATCAGCCGGGCGCTGGGATATCGCCGTTGATACGCACAGCGGTATATGATCTCGCTCGCATTGCTGGCCGCTTCTCCCCTCGGATTGTTGGAATCTGAGGTTAGGGCAAACGCAGCTGCGTCTCTTTATCGAAAAGGTGCAGGTGGGATTGGTCGAGACGGAGTGGAACCGTCTCCCCCGGACGTATCTGAATGCGACTGTTCAGCACGATGACCAGTTCCGGCAGCGTCGCGGTCGTGACATAGGTTGCAGCACCGGTGCTTTCGACGGCCCCAACCGGCAGCCGGAGCGTCGCGTCGGCCTCGCTGGAAAGCTCGATATGCTCCGGGCGAATCCCCATGATCAGCACCCGACCGGCCGCGACGGCCTTGGGCGCGATCACTGTCTGAGGAGTTCCCAAATCAAGCACCAGCGATCGTCCGTCCGCTCCGGCTATGCATGGCACAAAATTCATGGCCGGCGAGCCGATAAACCCCGCCACGAATTGGTTTGCCGGCCGGTCATAGAGTTCGAGCGGCGCGCCCTGCTGTTCGATGACGCCCTGGCGCATGACCACCACATGGTCGGCCATGGTCATCGCCTCGATCTGGTCATGGGTGACGTAAACGGACGTGGCACCCAGCCGGTCATGCAGCGCCCGGATTTCCTTGCGCATATGGACGCGGAGCGCCGCATCGAGGTTGGAAAGTGGCTCGTCGAACAGAAAGGCCTTGGGATTGCGGATGATCGCCCGGCTCATCGCTACGCGCTGTCGCTGACCGCCGGACAATTCGCGCGGGTAACGACCGAGAAGGTTTGAAAGGCCCGTGGTGGCCGCGACTTCCTCCGCCTTGCGCCTGGCTTCGGCCTTGCCGACACCGCGCATTCGCAGGCTGTAGGTGAGGTTCTCCTCGACCGTCATGTGCGGGTAGAGCGCGTAAGACTGGAAGACCATGGCAAGGTCTCGCTTACGAGGCGGAACGCCGTTCATCCGGGCGCCCGCAATGACTAGCTCTCCCTCGGAAATCGATTCCAGCCCGGCGAGCGAACGCAGCAGCGTGGACTTGCCGCAGCCGGAAGGACCGACGAGCGCCACGAAAGAACCCTTGCGGATCTTCAGGTCGATGTTCCTCAGCGCATGATAGGCGCCGTAATACTTGTTCACCCCGGAAAGTTCGATCTGGTTCGCGGTCATTTGAGAGCTCCCGAGGTCAGGCCGGACACGATCCGGCGTTGCAAGAGAACGAAGATGGCGAGGATGGGCGTCACGTACATCGCGGCATAGGCCATGATATTGTTCCATTCGTTGGTGTTCGGTCCCATGAAGGAATTGAGCCCGACGCTTGCCGGCTGGTATTCGATCGCCTGGATCATCGACTTCGAATAGACGAACTCGCCGAAGGCCTGCATGAAGATCAGAATGGCGCTGACAAGAATGCCGTTTCGGGCGAGCGGCAGCACGATGTTGAAAAAGGCGCCGAGGCGGGAATTGCCGTCCACTAGTGCGGCCTCTTCCAGTTCCATCGGCACGCTCATGAAGGTCGCCCTGACCAGTACGACGAAGAAGGGCATGCTTTTTGCCGCGATCGCCAGGATGACGGCGGTGCGCGGATAGTCCAGCAGGCCGAGTTGGGAGAAGCCGACGAAGATCGGCGTGATCATCAGCGAGGCCGGCAGCACCTGAAGCATGAGGATGAGGAACAGGCCGATATCCACCCAGACATTCCGGTAACGCGCAAGCACATAGGCGCAGCCCGTGCCGAGTATGCCGATCAGCGAGACCGCGCCGGAAGCGATGACGAGCGAGTTCCAGAGATAGCGACCGACATTGCGGCTCTCCCAGACGGAGCCGTAGATGCCCCATTGCGGATCGCTGGGCCAGAAGGCAGGCGGAGAGGCGAACATCGCCGATCCCGTCTTGATGGCCGTGACATACATCCAATAGAGCGGGAAAAGATAGACCGCCGCGAGCAGGACTGCGATCGCCAGCATGAGCTTGTCGCGCAAGGCAAGGTTCATCCGCGCACCTCATGCCGTGTCGAGCGGACATAGACGACCGACGCAATCATCACGAAGACGATCATGATGACGGAGACCGTTGCCCCTTGCGCGAAATCATATTGGCGGAAGGACAGGTCCCAGGCCCAGTATTGCACCACATTCGAGGAATTGTTCGGCCCGCCGGCGGTGATCGCGGCGAAAAGGTCGAACTGCTGCAAGGTGAAGATCAGGCCGAGCGAGATGATCGCTCCGATCGTGGAACGCATCATCGGCAGGGTGATCGTATAGAACCGCTGGATGACATTGGCGCCATCCAGCTCGGCTGCTTCGTAAAGGTCCTGAGGAATGGCCGAAAGGCCAACCGAGAGCAGGATCATGTTGAAGGAGATGCCGAGCCAGATATTGGCGATGACCACGGCCCAGAGCGAGAAATCGGGATCGGAGCGCCAGAAGATATTGCCGGAAATGAGCCCCGACTCTCGGAGAATGTAATTCAGCACGCCGAAATCGCCCGAGAGAATCCAGTTCCAGATGGCGCCGACGACCAGACCCGGCATGACCCAGGAGACGAGAAACAACCCGCGCAGCCAGGAAGAACCGGGAAAGCCGGTCCAGAAGAAAAGCGCCAATCCAAAACCGATGGTGAATTGCCCGGCAATCGAAGCGATCACGAAAACAGCCGTATTCCCGAGGATCGGCCAGGTTTCCGGCAGCGAGAACAGCGTGACATAGTTCTTGAATCCTACGAACGGCCGCGCGAAAGTCCCGAGGCTGAACATGTCCACTTCCTGAAAACTCATCACAATATTGTAGATGAGCGGCAGGCCGGCCATCGCGAACAGGAAGGCGAGCGGCACGGAGACGAGGCCGATGTCGAAGCCGCGCCCGTCGCTGATGGAAAGCAGGAATCTTCTCATGACACCTCCGGATAGGCATCCATCTTCCGGTCCGGAGCCGCGCGGCAAAACCGTCGCGACCCCGGCCGGGAGGAAAGGTTAAGAGCCGTCTGTCAGGGGCCCGCTCCCATGGTTCAACCAAGCACAGCCTTGATCTTCTGGTCCGCCTGATCGAGCGCCTCCTGAGCGCTCATCTGGCCGGTCAAAGCCGCTTGGATGGCATCCTGGATCGCTTTCGAGATTTTCGGCCAGGCCGGATGCGGCCCGCGGGGTTGGGCATATTTCAGCTGCTCCTGAAAGACCTTCAATCCAGCGTCCTTGAGCGGCTGCCCGGTGGGCGGAATAGCAAGGTCAGAGCGGGCCGGCAGTTGGCCGAAATCCTTGAACATCCGGTTGTCCTGCGAGACGAAATATTCCAGCACCTTGAAGGCTTCCTTCGGGTGTTTGGTGTTGGCGAAGATCGCCCAGTTGAAATCGCCCATGGCGGATGAGCGCTTGGCACCCGGCTCGGGCAGCGGCAGCAATGCCACGCCCCAGTCGAATTTCGCCTCCTTCACCATGCGATCCAGCTCCCATGGGCCGGAAATCGCCATCGCCGCATTGCCGGAATTGAAGGTTCCGGTGGAATCCCATTGGCTGCGGGTGAGCGTGTCGCGCGAGGCAAGCTTCTCGTCGATAATCGTCTTCCAGATTTCCAGCGCCTTGACTGCGCCCGGCGCATTGATCTTGTCATAACCGCCGCCGCCCATCTGCGCCCAGGGCAGGAACTGGAAGGTCCCCTCCTCGTTGGCCTTCGCCGAGAAGGTGATGCCATAGACGTTCTTGGCCGGATCGGTCAGCTTGCGGGCGGTCTCGACCAATTCGTCCCATGTCTGCGGCGGCTTGTCCGGATCGAGTCCCTTCGCCCGGAACATGTCCTTGTTGTAGTAGAGCGCAATTGTATTCGTCGCCTTCGGGATACCGAAGTAACGGTCCTTCCACATCACCGATTTCAAGGGACCGGGATAGTAGTTCTCCGGTTTGACGACGCTCGACTGCGCAATCATGTCGGTCAGGTCGACGAATGCGCCACGCGACGAAAACAGTGCATGTTCCGGATTATCGACGGCGATGATGTCGGGCGCCTGCCCGGTCGAATAGGCACGCATTGCCTCGCTTACCACATCGTCGAACTGGATCTGGCGATATTCGACCGTGATGCCACTCTTGAGATTGTTGAAATCCTTGATGAGGTTCGGAGCCGGCTGAATGTCGCGGTCAAGCGACCAGACGGTGATCTTCACGTCCTCGGCGTGGGCCGAGGTATAGAATGCCGACATGCTGGCGACCGCGAGCGCGCCGGCCAAAGCCAAATTGCGAATACCCATGCTCTCCTCCTTCAGGTTGTGCTCCCGATGCGACCTCCTCCAGGCCGCACGCGGCGAGCGGCTGCATCAAACCGGATCCGTAACGAAATCGCCGCCCCGGCAGGACTTCAGATAATTCAGCGCGTGCACCTGACCGGTCATTTCGAGCTCGTCGCGATAAACGGGGTCATGCCATCCCTCGATGTCGATCGAACCCGACCAGCCTGCGAGCCGCAGTTCGGAAATGACGTCTGTCCAGTTCGTGTCCCCGAAACCGGGCGTGCGCATGAAAACGAACGGATGCTTGCCGAAAATTCCGTGCTCGCGAATGACGCCCCGGCGGATCGTCGCGTCCTTGCCATGCACGTGAAAGATCTTCGATGCCCATTTGCGGATCTGCGGCAGGGGGTCGATCAGATAGACCATCTGGTGGCACGGCTCCCATTCGAGGCCGATATTGTCGTCCGGCGTCTCGTTGAAGATCAGCTCCCAGGCATCCGGATTGTGGGCGATGTTCCAGTCGCCAGACTGCCAGTTGCCGTCCATGGCGCAATTCTCGAAGGCGATCCTGACGCCTTTGTCCGCAGCGCGCTTCGCAAGCTCGCTCCAGATCTCACGATAGCGCAGCAGGCTCTCGGGGATCGGTCGGCCTCGCAATCGGCCAGTGAAGCCTGCAATACAAGTCGCACCGAAGTGATGGGCATTGTCGATACAGTCCTTCCAGCCCTGGAGCGTCTGGAGGTCGACATCGGTCTCTTCCAGCGGATTGCCGAACATGCCGATCGCCGGAATGGTGATGTCGCGATCACCGATGGCCTCGCGGCAGCGCTTGCCAAGTTCCGCAAGGTTTTGACCGTTCGTCGTCTGCCAGAAGAACGGCTGGAAACTCTCGAAACCCATATCGGCAATCTGGGCGATGCGCTCTGCGGCGTGCCCCTGGGTGCCACGGATCATGGTGCCGATACGGATGGATTTGGCCGGATTGCTCACTGTTCCTGGTCCTCACACTTGAATGGCGACAGGCTGGCCGGTTCGCGCGCTTTCGATGGCGCCGAACACCATGGCCAGACTCTTGATATTGTCGAAACCCGCCGTTTCGGGCGGATGGCCGGACCGGATCGCGTTGAGGAAATCGGCGATCACGCTTGCATGGCCGTGCGTTTCCTCCTCGCGCGGTGGCGGCGGCACATCGATCGCCCGGTGGCCACGCAGAAGCCCTTCTCCCGTGCCGGCGACTGTCGCCTCGAAGGCCTCCTCGCCGTCCCAGGTCAGCATGCCTTTCGAGCCGACCAGCCGCCAGGCACTTTCCCAACTCGTGCGGCGGCCCTCGGCGCACCAGGAGCCGCGATAGGTAAAGGCGACATCGTCGGAAAACTTGAAGATCGCGTTCGCCGAAGCCCCGTGGGCATACCAGGAGCCGGCCGGATTGGTTTCAAGGCAATAAACCGAGAGCGGCCGTTTGCCGCTGACGAAGCGGGCGGCGTCAAAGGTGTGGATCGCCATATCGAGCAGCAGCACGTTCTCCATCTGCTCTCGAAACCCACCGAAATGCGGGGCTATGAAGAAGTCGCAATGAACGCCGGTCAACTCGCCGATGGCACCGCTCTCGACGAAGCGGCGCATGCGGCGGATGCCGGATATGAAACGGCGGTTCTGCACCACCGCATGTATCCGACCGGCTGTCTCGGCCAGCGCAATCAGTTCCCTCGCCTCTTCCAGCGAAGTCGCCATCGGCTTCTCGCTCAAGACGTGGCAACCATGTTTCAGCCCAGCGGCAACGACCGCCTTGCGGGCAACCGGCACGACCACATCGAACAGAAGATCGGCCCTGGTCTCTTCCAGCACCCGATCAAGATCGGTCCCGACAACCGCGTCCGTCAGGTCGAAAGCCTCCGCAAGCGAACGGGCGGCCGATCGATCGAGATCGACCAACCCGACGATCGTGATGGCCTCTGCCAGGCCGGGCGTTGTCTTCAACGCCCGCATCCAGCCATGTGCCATGGCTCCGCATCCGCATAGGACTGCCTTCAATGTCACGATACCCTCCTTGCCGACGGTGCCGATGCTCCTCCATCGGGCTCCGTAAACGTTTACGATCCTATTTACAGGCTATGGTCTTTGTCAATAGGATTTCCGAAAACGATTACGGTCTGATAGGACGGGATCATGAAGGGCATTCGCCGGCTGGCAGAACATCTCGACATTTCGATCGGCACGGTCTCCCGCGCGCTTAACGGCAAGCCGGACGTGAACGAGGAAACGCGCCGGCGCGTGCTGGAGGCGGCCGAACAGCTCGGCTATGTCGCCAACCAGTCAGGCCGCGCACTGCGCAAGGGCGCGACCGGAGTGATTGGTTTCATGATGCAGACCGGGCCGGAAATCACCGGCCAGGGCGATATCTTCTTTATGAGTGTCTTCGACGGTGTGCAGACGGTGCTGGCCCGCCACAAGCTCGATCTCGTCGCTCTCTTGTGTTCATCCGAAGAGGATCCGGACGATTATTTGAAACGGATGGTCGCCCGGGGTTTTGCCGACGGTATCATCCTCTCGGCGACACGGCGCCACGACGCGCGTTTCGAGTTCCTGGCGCGTCACAAGATTCCCTTCATCACGCTGGGGCGCAGCCTCACCGACGTGGATCAACCATGGATTGACCTGGATTTCGAAGGCATGGCGGAAATGTCGGTCGAGCGTCTCGTGAAGGCCGGCCACCGCAAGATCGGCTTCGTCTGGCCGCACGGTGATCTCAATCTCGGATACGTGTTCGTGGAACGCTGCCGGGAAGCGCTGGCACGGCACGGCCTTACGCTTTCCGAAGAACATATCTTTCGCACCAATCCGAACGAGGCCGGCGGTTATGCGGTCGCACGCAGTATCAAAGCAAGCAGCGATCCGCCGACGGCCATTATCCTGGTCAACGAGACCCTTGTCGCAGGGCTCTATCGCGGCCTCGACGAGGTCGGTCTGAAACCGGGGCGCGACATCGCCGTTATCGGCCGGCAAAGCCCCCAGGCGCGGTTTCTGTCTCCACGCCTGACGGGCTTCGACCTATCGCTCAGGGAGCTCGGCATCGCGCTCGCCGAAAGCCTCCTGTCCACTATGCCCGCCTATGCCGGACTCTATCCTCAGGCCGTGCGCAGAAAGCTCTGGCCGATGGCTCTGGTCGAAGGCGAAAGCGGCTAACGGGGCGCGCGGCGGCTCTCTACCAGCGCGGAACGCGACGCTCATAACCGGGGTCGAACTGCTTCATATAAAGCGTATCGTCACGCTCCCTGACGCCTGCCACTTCGTAAAGGGCAGCCAATTCCGCCAGCCGGATGCGATCCAGGGTCACGCCCAGCCCTGGCCCGCGAGGCACAGCCAGTGCACCGTCACGAAACACGAAGGGCGCCCCTTCAACTACATCCGCGCCGACCCAGGGATAATGCGTATCGCAGTCATAGCCGAGATTGGGTGTGGCCGACGCGACGTGAACCATAGCGGCCAACGTTATGCCAAGATGCGAGTTGGAATGCATGGAGATGCCCATATCCAGCACTTCGCAGACCTTGCCAAGATGGGTGGATGCACGCATCCCGCCCCAATAATGATGGTCGGAAAGGACGACCTTGACTGCCCGCTTTGTAAAGGCTTCGGCAATCTGATCGAATTCCAGGACAACCATGTTGGTGGCGAGCGGAATTGACGTCGCGGCGGCGACCTGTGCCATGGCATCCATGCCGGCAACGGGGTCTTCGAGATATTCCAGAACGCCTTCCAGCCTGCGCGCGACATAGATAGCGGTCTCGACGGTCCAGCCGCCATTCGGGTCAATCCTCAGCGGATGGTGAGGAAATGCCTCTCTCAGCTTGAACATGGTTTCGATTTCGAGATCCGGGTGAAGAACACCGCCCTTGACTTTAAGGGACTTGAAGCCATGGTCGGCGACCATTTTCTTCGCTTCGCGGACCATCTGATCGGGTGTGAGCACCTCTCCCCACTCGTCTTTGTCCTGGCCGATATGAGCGCCGAACTTGAAGAACAGATACGCGCTGAATGGCACGGTTTCGCGCACCGCACCGCCGAGCAAGTCGCCCACAGATCTGCCAAGCATCTTGCCTTGTATGTCCATGCAGGGAACTTCAAAGGCCGATGTCACCACATCCGTCAGCTTGTGGTCGGCGACCGCCGTCCTGGCATTGATACCGCCCCCCTCCGGCAGGGCAGCGGCCACACGGGATTTCAACTCGTGAAGGTGAAACGGATCAAGTCCTCTCAACGCGGGTGCGGCGCGCCGCAATCCTTCCAGCGCCTTGATGCTCCCGTAACTTTCGCCGAGGCCGGTTGTGCCATCATCGCAGATCACTTCGATGATTGTCCGCAGGGCATAAGGCTGGTGAACACCCTTGCAGTTCAGCAGCGGCTTGTCCGGGATGGCCACGGGCGTGAGATGGATTTCGGCAATGCGCATTCAATAGCTCCTTCTCACCATCAGGACCGGACCTTCGGTCTTTGCAGGTATCGGCGTCATGCTCGTACCGGACTGGGAACGGGACGGACCTCGATTTTCGCCACATCGAGCCGCAGCGGTTCGGCTTGCGTGTTCAAGATCACGTCGAGATGAAGTTCGGGAACCTTGTTCCCCGGCTTCAACTTCAATGGAGGCGTCCTGAGCGTCCCTCGCCAGGATTGTGACGGGAACGGAAAAGGCGACCCGTCTTCGGACCGGAAGGGCGCAAGCGCAATGCTTTCAAGCCCCTCCTCGGCAGCATCGCGCAGCCTGAGGGAGACACCCACGATGCCCCCGTGTGAGGGTACTTCCATGTCACATATGGCCTCGATCCAAACGCCCGCACCGGGATGGGACAGTTCACCACCCAACCGATGGCTCGTCTCTCCCGCCTCAGACGAAGTCGAGGCAGAGAGTTCGGAAGCAAGATTACCCAGCGGATTGTCTGCCGCGTCGTAACAGTCGTCCTGCGACAACACGCGATCAGGTGCATTGGGAAGGATATGATCAAGATAACCGGCCAGAAGGCTTCCGACCGCAAAACCTCCACGGACGGAAAAATGCGTTCCATCATTGGAGTAACCATCTCGCGGCTCGCCGAATCTGCTCTCCGGGTCCACCCAGGCGTCGTTCCAGTCGAAGACGTGACAATTGGCGTGCCTGGCCGCAAAATCGCGGCTGTGCTGATTGATCCAATGGGCCTTGGCACGCTCCGGGCCGCCTGCCGGCCATTTCTGCGTGCCCCTCGCCAGGATTGGCAGCAGGATCACCGTCTTGCCCGCGTTCAGCAAGGCCTTGACGATCCGGTCCCGGGTGTCGGCGATCGTCTGCCTTGTCTCCACCATCATATCGTTGGTACCCGCGTCGACGATGATGAGATCGAAATCGGACGCCAGCAACCGTGGCAGGCGCCGCTCGATCTCGATCGCTTTCTGTCCGGAAACACCGAAATTGAGGCCGGCAAAGAACCGGCTGCCACCAGCACGATTGGAAGGTTCCCAACCCGGGACGATTGCAGGATCGTGATGGACAGGGCAAGCCAGCCGGCCATGTGACAGCACCTCCGCCCAGCTCATCCAGCCGCGCGCCGAAGTGCCGATGAAGGAGTGATCGCCAATGTGATTCTGCTGCACAAGTGACGTACCGACTATGGCGATACGCCCTGCCCGCGGAAGAAAAACGGACATATTATGCCTCAGGAATAGAGCACGCCACCATTGATGTCGTAGCAGGCGCCGGTAATGTACGCTGCATCGTCCGAGGCAAGGAAGGCGACAAGGGCGGCAACATCCTCGCTGGTCCCTTCCCGTTTCATCAGGGCGGCAGCGGCGACGCGCTCGCGCACGTCCGGTTTTGTAAAGGTGTCGTGAAAGGTGGTGGCGATCATGCCGGGGCAGACGGCATTGACCCGAACGACCGGTCCAACCTCCTTGGCGAGCGCTCGGGTGAAGGTCATTACGGCTCCCTTGGATGTGGCGTAGGCGATAGCGCCCGGTCCACCACCATCTCTTCCCGCCTGCGAGGAGAAGGTGACGATCGCGCCGCCCTTTGCCAACCTGGGAAGCACAGCCTTGGTGGTCAGGAAAAGCGAAGTCAGATTGACATCCATGACCTGACCCCAAAACGCCTCATCCATGTCTGCCATGGTTTTTCGCGCCACCATGCCCCCCGCGACATGCACGAGCGCATGGATATCTCCAAACCTGTCCGCAGTTGTCGTGATGGCGCTTTCGACCTCTTCTTTCCGCGTCAGATCCGCACGGACTGCGATCGCAGCCTGGCCGAATTGCTCGATTTCGGAAACAGCGCTTCTGGCACCTTCCTCGGCACCATTATACGTTAGCACGACATTCGCACCTTCCTGCGCGAGCCGCAAAGCACAGGCGCGGCCGATATCGCGCCCCGCACCGGCAACAATGACCGTCTTGTTGGCGAAACGTTTCATCATGAACCTCTTTGGCTGGAATTCCTGGAACTAGAATTTTTTGGGAAGGGTCAGCTTGAAGCGCTGATCATCGACGTCGGTGAAATAGATGTCAGTGGAGAAGCCTTGATCGTCGATGAAGCTGAAGATCCGCTTCGGTTCCTTCAAACTGTAGGGGACCAAAAGCGTCACAAGGCTATGGCTCGTCGATGCCGGGGCTGTGGCGCGGACATGATGATGCCGCTCCAGTCCTTCCAGTTCCGCGGGATCGATGTCGGGGAAACCCTCGACTGCGACGATCTGAGGCGCGCCGGCGGATGAAAAGACGAACTGGCCGTAGAAACCGGCCTTCTGGCCCTTATACCGAAAACTCGAACGCCCCACCTGCGGCGCGCCCATGATGTGGCACAGCCATTGAAGCTCCTGCGCCTCCAGGCATTCGACCTGATCGACAATGACGAAATAGGAATCGTTGACGAAGTGAACTTCCCGCTCAACCTTCTGAACCAGTGGATTGACGAGCTGATAAGCCGCCGTCGCATCGCCGAGGATGCGAAGATATCCAGGTTTTTCTTCAGTCTCGACGATCCGGCCTGCGGCCCGACGGGCAAGCGCCTTGTCCTTGTCCGCATATTGGCCCTTGCCGCCGATCAGTACCGCATTCTTCGACCGCGTCTGCCGGCGCCAGTCACGATGCATGCTGGAGCCAAACGCGACATAGTACCCTGACTGGATCGCAAGATCCTCGCCATAGGCGTAGAGCAGAAATGCGTTCTGATCACCGTGGCTGTGGCTAAGCGATCCATAGGGGCTGGACTTGAAGACGAATTGCAGGTGCCGGTCGGGATCTTCCATATGCCTCTGCACCGCCACCCATCCGATGTCGCTGAAGCAGGCGACCGCCGGCAGATCTTCAGGCGAAATTGCCTGAACCTCCGGAAAGTCATGGCGGTAGACCAGATCGTCGAAGTTCAGGTCCCACCACCCATAGTTATAAAAGGCCATCTCGGTGCCGGCCGCATCAGCCTTGATGCGCTCGAAATACCATTGATAGTGGCCATTGCCGGTTACACCGGCGAACTGGCGGACGTTGTAGCCCACCTTCAATCCCGGCAGGTCACCGAGAGTGGAATCATCGCCGAAACCGGCGCGTCGGGTGCCGGGGGCTTTGGTGTAAAGCGGAAAGCTGCCGGTGTTCTGGAAGAAGGGACGCTGATAGAGATCAAACCCCAGATGGGATCGGATGAGATTGGCGGCCTCGATGAGATAGGCCATGCCCGTCATCCAGTAGTGCGGGCCTTCCGCCCATCCGCCTTCCGTACCCGCCCAAGGCGAATAGAGCGTCGCCAGGAACTCGACGGTGTAGTCCAGCCACTCCGTCGCCTCGTCGCTCTCGCCCTGAAGCGCAATGCAGGCCGGCGTGAGGACCGCTGACAGTGACCGCACCGCGTGGCTGTCATAGGGAAAGACATGGATGCGTGCATGGGCGATGACATGATCGGCAACCTCCCGCGTCCGACGCAGGAGAACTGCCCGGACTGTGGAGCGCTCCTCTTCGCTCAAGTGGTCGTAAAGCCAATCATAGCCCCAGGCGAGAGCCACCACGATGCGGAAGGCGGCTTCATCATTGTAGGCGCGCGAGGTCGGACCTTGCGGATCCCAGGCGGCAACAGCAAGCAGCCAGGCACGTGAAGCGTCGAGCAGGTCGCTTCTTCCAAGAACCCGCCCCGCTATCGCGAGATGCCGGATAGCATAGATGACCTCCTGGCAATCGATGTACATCTGCCGCCAAAGGGAGGCGACGCGCACATTGTCGGGATAGGGTTGAGGTTCGGCGATGATGGGACGTTCGATCCACGGTTCGACCGACTTGGAGAGGAAATCCGACCAACCGCAATGATTTGGATCATCGGCAACCGCAGACGCAAAGGACTTGAGCTTGTCTGGATTGAGCCAGAGCCGGGGATGACCGGTGCCGGCTGCGCCATGCCGGGTCTTCCGATCGGGAAGCGGCGCCCGCGGTAGAGCGTCATTGATTTCGAAGCTGCGTACAATGCTCCAGTTCGAACTGCATGCCCGGGACACCGGGTCCCAGAGCGCATAGGACCAGTAATAACGGCCCGCCGGAAGAACCTCGTTCGGCGTGAAGAAATTCCACGCCAGGTTCTCGTAAGTCTGCGTCTTGCTGTCGGTAAAGACAGGATCTGTCGAGATCCGAAGCACATATCTGGCGCCATCATCGATGTCGGGTAACCAGGAAAAACGCGGCGGGTTCTCCCGCGCTGGTCTTTGCTCGCTTGGCACATAATCTATGGTCAACGAACCAGGGCGGGGTTCATCGAGATGAGTTTGCTTGACAATCGCCGGCGCAGAGTGACGCATTCGGCTCGAACTCCTGTGGGAAAATCTGGTGGTGGATGGCGACGATGCACGCCGCCATCCAGAACGACGCAGGATTTAGCGGGCGGCACCATATTGGCGGTCATAGGCCGATTGCATCATGGCTATGACCTTGTCGTAGCCAAGCTCGGCAAGTCGCTTCTTGTAGACATCCCAGGTGGCATTGATGTCCTGAGCGCCAAGCACCCAGGTCTGCTGCATTTCGGTCATGTAGGTGAGCAGGCTCGGCCAATAACGGTCATAGACTGCCTTCTCTTCGGTATTCAGAGAGACGCCGAGAAATTCCTGTTTCAGGCAGTTGCACTGCTCATACATGGAGATGCCTTGGAGTGCGATCTTGTTGGTCCATTGCCGCTCGTAGTCGTAGGTCTGCCAGTACCCCCGCGGGATCTGGGCGCCCACCGCCCAGAGCTGCGCGTTGACGGGATCCTTGTTGCCCAGGATCTCCTTCTTGAACTGCGGTTTTCCGTCGACCATTTCGTAAGTCAGGCCTTCGACACCGTAGTTGGAAAGAATCCGGCCCTGCTCCGAGAACCAGAAGTCGAAATATTTGATGGTTTCCACGGGATGCTCATTGGTCGCGGAGATGGCCCAGCCGGCGGGTTGCACCTGCAACCGACGGGCATCTTCGAACCTCTGGCCGCTCACTGTCTTTGGCGGGAGCATCGGCCGAAGCGCAAATCCCTCGATCTTGCCGGACAACGCATCATTGTAGGTCGATGTGCTGGCGAACCAGTCATGCGTCATGCCACCCAGATTGTTGCCAAGGAGATATTCTCTGGAGCGCGCACCACGCGTGAAGATCTCCTTGTCGATAAGGCCTTCCTTGTACCACTGCGCGACATGGGCAATGCCTGTCTTGTAGTTTTCCTCGGCCCACGGATGACGGAGCTGACCGTCATAGACCGCGAAATCGCCGTAGCGTTCCGATCCTGACACGCGCGCGTCCCACAGGTTGATCAAGCGGACTGCATCCACCTCTTCCCGGGCGAAATACGGCACCTCATCCTTGACGCCATTTCCGTTCGGATCCTTGTCCCTGAAGGCTTTCAGGACCTCGTGGACTTCTTCCGGCGTTTCGGGTTGCTTCAGCCCGAGCTTGTCGAGCCAATCCTGGCGGATGAACCAGCCTCTGGAGAATTTCCCGTCCGGAACATAAGGGATGAAATAGATATTGCCGTCCGGACCGGAGATCGCACGACGGATCTCCGGGTGACCGTCGAAGAAGGCCTTCAAGTGGGGCGCATGCTCCTCGATCAGATCGTCCAACGGAATGAATGCGCCCTCCAGGCCGTATCGGATAAAATCTTCCTTCAGACCGCCGCTGGCATCTCCGCCAACGATATCGGGAAGGTTGCCGGAAGCGATGAGGAGGTTGAAGGCGTCGCGGCTGCTGGTGGTCGCCAGCGATGCAACGTTACGGACGTGGACGTTGGTGAGTTCGGCCGCCTTCTGCTCGACCGGCCACTTTTCCGAATAGACGTATTTGTCACGGAAATGGAAATGGATCGTCAGCTCCAATGGGTCGTCGGTGATCTTGGTTGTCTCCTGAGACCAGCCCGGCGATGCCGTCATCATGGCCGCGGCCAGCGCCAAGACAGATATTCCTTTATGAAATGCACTCATCGGTAGTTCCTCCCTTTGTCGTCACTCTTTGACCCCGCCCAGCAAAATTCCCTTCGTGAAATATCTCTGCGCGTAGGGATAGATGATGAGAACGGGAATGATGGAGGCGACCATGATGGCTGAGGTCACCGTCTCGAACGAATACTGCGCCGTCAGCAGGCTGGAGGCGAACTCGTCGTTCGAGTTGAGATCGACGATCACGCGCTTCAGATAAACCTGCAGCGGAATCTTCTCCTCACCGCGCAGAAGCACCATGGCCCAGAAGTAGCCGTTCCAGCGTGAGACGATGCAGAAGAGCGCCACGGTTACGATCGCAGGCTTGGAAAGCGGGATAAAGACCTTCCACAGCAGCTGAAATTCGCTGGCGCCGTCCATCTTGGCCGCTTCCTCGAACGACTTCGGCACGGCCTCGAAGAAGTTGCGCAGCAGGATCACGTTGAAGGCATTGGCCGCAAAGCCGATGATGATGCCGAACCGGCTGTCGAGAAGACCCAGATCCCGCATATTGAGGAAGAATGGGATCATCCCGGCGTTGAACCAGAGCGTAAAGGCGATCGCAAGATTGAAAAAGGTGCGGCCGCGCAGTCGCTTGCGTGATAACGCGTAGGCGCCGGGTATCATGATCGCCAGGCTCATCAGCGTGCCGCCGAAGGTGTAGATGAATGTATTGCCGTAAGCGATCCAGAACATGCGGTCGGATAGGACGCGGTCGTATGCCGCAAGAGTCATGTCCACCGGCCAGAGCGTGACGCGGCCCGCGGTGACGGCGGCGCCGGACGAGAGTGACGCCGAGATGATGTAGATGAAAGGATAAAGCGTCGACAGGACAAACAGACCGAGAAGAATGGCGTTGGCCCAGCCGAATATCCTGTCGCCACGGGAATAGAGATTGAAACTGCTCATCTCAGGCCCTCACCAAAGTGACGTTGAAGAGACTTTTCGGCTGATGCGGTTTGCCGAATAGACGAGGACGAAGGCAATCACTGCATTGAACAGCCCGGCTGCTGTCGCCAGATCGTATTGAGTCCCCTGCAGACCGGTCCGGTAAATGAAGGTTGAGACGACGTCGGAAGTCTCATAGGTCGGCGGTCGGTAAAGCAGAATGATATATTCGAAGCCGACCTCGACCAGATTGCCGATGCGGATGATCAGCATGATGATGATCGTGGGAAGAATGCAAGGAAGGGTGATGCGCCACATCATCTGCCAACGCGAAGCGCCATCTACTCGCGCTGATTCATAAAGGGTCGGGCTGACACCGGCGATCGCGGCGAGATAGACGATCGATTCAAAGCCTGCTTCCTTCCATACGGATGAACTGACGAACACGGGCCGGAACCATTCAGGCTTCATCAGGAAGTAGATGGGTTCGAAACCGAGGCGGGTCAGAAGCAGATTGACGACCCCTGTGGACGGCGACAGGAAGTTGATGACAATGCCGGCGACGATCACGACTGAGATGAAGTGCGGCAGATAGACGATCGTCTGCGCCCAGCGCCTGGCGACGGCGTTTTGCACCTCATTGAACATCAGGGCGAGAATGATCGGTACAGGGAAGGCGAATATAAGCCCGAGCCCGCTGATGGTGATTGTGTTCCAGAATGCCCTGATGAACATGTCGTTCTGGAACAGAACCTCGAAATGGGCAAATCCGACCCAGGGACTACGCTCGATGCCGCGGAAGATCGAAAAATCCTTGAAGGCGATCAGAAGGCCGTACATGGGTTTGTAGAGAAACAGCGCGAACCAGATGATCATCGGGGCCAGCAGCAGATAGAGCTGCCAATCCCGCTGCAGATCCTCTGCGTGGGTGCGTAGGGCGTCACGAAATTTCTGCTTCATGATCTGCCCTCACACTTCGGTTTTTAGCGTGCGACCGGTCGCAGCGTCGAAGATGTGAATGCGGGTACTATCGACACCCAGCCGGGAAACGGAGTTCAGCTGGTGATTGGAATAGAGGGTTTCCTCCTTTGCGATGAACGACTGGCCGCCTGCCTTCCCATGGAGGAGGGCTTCGGCCCCAAGCGGCTCGACCAATTCGATCGCACATTCGAGCACGTCGGGAGCGCTGTCTGTTCTGACCGACATGATTTCGGGGCGGATCCCAAGCTTGATCGGCTGTCCATCCGTTGCGGCAGACGCGAAGGCATCGGGAACGGCAAGACTTTGCCCGGACTGGCCGGCAAGCACGGCCCTCACCGCGCCACCCCGCTTGGCGATGTAGGCATCGAGCAGGTTCATCGGCGGAGATCCGATAAAGCCCGCGACGAAGGTGTTCGCCGGCTCGAGAAAGACCTCCATCGGCGACCCCACCTGCTCGATGTTGCCGAAATTCATGATGACGATGCGATCGGCGAGCGTCATCGCTTCCACCTGGTCGTGCGTCACGTAGATGCTGGTTGCCTTCATCCGCCGATGGAGTTGCTTGATCTCGGCACGCATGTAGGTGCGCAGCTTGGCATCGAGGTTGGAAAGCGGCTCATCGAACAGAAAGACCTTCGGCTTGCGGACAATCGCTCGCCCCATGGCGACGCGCTGACGCTGGCCTCCTGACAAATCGGCTGGTTTGCGAGAAAGGTAGTCGGTCAGGCCCAGGATCTGCGCCGCTTCCGAAACCGCCTGGCTGATCACCTCACGGCGCTCTCCTCTCACACGCAGCCCGAAAGCAATATTCTCCGCAACGCTGAGGTGGGGGTAAAGCGCATAGTTCTGGAACACCATCGCAACGTCGCGATCCTTCGGCGCGATCTTGTTGACCTCCCGGCCACCGATCGAGATCGTGCCTTCGGAGATGTCTTCCAGCCCCGCCACCATGCGCAGCGTCGTGGACTTGCCGCACCCGGAAGGCCCGACGAGCACGACGAACTCTTCAGGCTGGATCGCCAGGCTGATACCGTGGACGACCTCGAAGGCGCCGTACCGTTTGATGACGTCACTGATCTGGACTGCAGACATAAAAGGCCCCTCCTCAAAAGCCTTGGATGGTCAAGCGATCGTTTTGGAGCCTCTTGCGACCCGCTTCTTGGTGACGCGCGTATTGACCTGTTCGATGTAAGCCCAGATCTTCGGGTTCTTGGACAGTTCGGCGATCTTGGATTCGAGCGATCCGAGATGACAGACAACAGCCTCCCGCGCCTGCTCGATGTCGCCAGACTCGATGCCAGCGACAATCTTCTCGTGCTCCTCGATCACTTTTTCAGTGCGACGAACCGCGAATACGCGCTTGAGATGGCGCATCCGGTCCATCTCGCCCTTGGCCTGATTGACCACGCTCCATGCGCCGGGAAGGCGGGCCGCTGCGAAGATCGTTCGGTGGAATTCCTCGTCCAGCAAAAAGAAATCGGTGAATTGCTCGTCCTTTGCGGCAGCGCGCTGCTGAACCAGGCAGGTTTTCAAACGCGCGATGTCTTCAAAAGAATGCCGCTTGGTTGCCTCGATGACGGCGCCTTCCTCCAGCTTGAAGCGGATGAAGCAGGCCTCCATGTAGCGCTGCACGTCGATCGGGGCGATGTATGTGCCTCCCTGCGGCACGACGATGACGAACCCTTCCTCCGCAAGCCGAATAATGGCTTCCCGCACAGGTGTCTTGCTGACATTCAGGAATGTCGCGACCTCTTTTTCAGAAAGCGCGCGCCCCGGCAGAAGCTTCACCTCAACGATAAGCTTGCGCAGCAGAGCATGAATCCGGTTGGTCATGTTGCCGCCTGGCGGCAACTCAAGGGGTGTAACGAGATCGGAGAGAGGTAGCGACGGGAACTCGACCGTATCCGACATATCAAATCCATATCTGAGATATTAGTTTATAACTTGATATCTTGGAGGCTCTCGGCTGTCAATAGACGCCCATGGATGAGAAATTGCCTGGGACAAGACTGGCACCTTCCAATGCATGCGCATCGTCGCGGCTTCCCATACGAGATGAGATGACCGGTCGGGGCCGGTTCACAGCCTCGCCTGTTGCCAAAATTCGAACGGAGCAAACGAAAGATAGCACTTTTCGGCAACACAAACGTTTGAGATATTTCGGAAAATTCCCGGCAGGATCGAGACTGCGATGGCCTACATCATTACCGAACCCTGCATCGACGTGAAGGACGGCGCCTGTACCGCAGCCTGTCCCGTCGACTGCATCTATGAGGGGGGGCGGATGTTTTACATCCACCCCGACGAATGCATCAACTGCGGTCTCTGTCTGTCGATCTGTCCGGTGGATGCCATCGCTTACGACGAAGAAGCGACGGAGGCGCAGAAGAGGTTCATTCCGGTCAATCGCGATTATTTCGGACCCGGGATCGCGGCACTCGGCTCTCCCGGTGGCTGGGACAAGAGCCGTACGACGGCCAAGGATCACCCACTGGTTATGAGTGCGTCGAAGACGGCAATCCGGTAGGCTACTTTGCAATCAGGCTGCATAAGAGCAGCGCTTCGCGATCCCGAGAGCGTCAGGTCCGGGTTGGAGCCGAATGTATCGGCCAGCTTTCGCAATAGGCACGCGTCGTCGCAACAAGCTTGCGGCAGCGGTCTCTCTCGACGATGACGCGGTAGGTCCCTTCCGCCGTCACTGTCTGATAACCTCCGTGATCTGTTCCGCAAATTTTTCGAGATCGGTGCTCATGGCCTCTATTACCGCCTCCGTGGCGTGGGTGAGCTGCCTCTGTCGAGGTGCCACAATGCCGACCTCCATATTCTGCAGCCGGGAGCCGGCGATCGGGAGCGCCACCACTTCACCTGCATTCAGTTCCTTCAACAGGCCAAGGGGCGTGAAGAAGGCGACGCCTGCACCCGACAGGATCAGCGGCTTCAGCATCATCTGGTTGTTCGTCGCAACGAAGGTACGCCCGACGCGGTCCAGCGCGGCAAGTTCCACGGCAATCATAGAACTCATCACCTCGTTATCGAGCTGCAGCAGCAACTTGAATTGCGCACATTCCTGCAATGTCACGCTCTTTTGCCGGGCGAGTGGATGGTGACGCGCAACGATTGCCATCAGCGGCATGCGTACACCGTATACGAGCTTGATGTCGTGCGGTCGCGCCAGATCAAAGGTAACGCCGATATCGCAATCGCCATCGGCAACGAAATGAAAGATGTTGTTGAAATTGTCCGCCCGGATGCGGAAGTCGACGGCCGGGTTCTTCTGATGGAAACCCACCACGAATTCCGGCAGGAACTGCACCGTGAGGCTATCGAGACAGGCGATATGCACCCGGCCCGTGCGCTTCCCCTGCAAATCGCCGAGATCGGATTTCATGATCTCGTAGTGCTGCATGGTTTCCTTGGCATGCTTCAGGACCACCTTACCCGCGGCGGTCAGGCGCAGACCATCTGAAAAGCGCTCGAACAATGGAGTGCCGAGTTCGTCTTCAAGCTTGCGGATCTGCCGGCTCACCGCCGAGGTCGCCACGTGCAACTCCTCGGACGCCTTCCGGATGGAGCCGGAGCGTGCGACTTCGATGAAATATTTCAGGATGCTGGCGTGCATGAATGTCCCCCAATATCCCGAAATTCATACCATGCTCATCGGCCTCGCCAAACTGGAGCGCGTTTCTCGCGGAAAGCCGCCACACCTTCCATGGCATCCTCGCTCTGGAGCGCGCGGACGAGTGCCGGGGTGCGCAATCCCTGCGCGTCGGCAGGACTAAGGTGGCCGGTACGGTTCACCGTCTGCTTGATCGCCTTGAGGGAAAGCGGAGCGCAGGCGACGATCTCGTTCACCCACCGGTCCACGGCTGCGTCGAGTTCTTCGTACGGGGCGATCTCGTTGACGATGCCGAACCCATGCATCTCTGCTGCGGTGAACTGTCGACCGGTCAGCATCACCGCCATAGCCTGGTTATGGGCGATTTTCCGCTGCAGCAACACCATCCCCCCGTCGAGCGGCATGCGCCCGACACGAGCTTCCGGCAGACCGAATTTCGCCGTATCCGCCGCGATCACGATGTCACAGCCTAGCACCATCTCGAAGCCGCCTCCGAGCGCATACCCGTTGACGCGGGCGATCACCGGCACGTCGAGCGACCTGCGGAAGGCGAGGCCGCCGAATCCGTTCACCCGGCTTTCTGCCCAGTATTCGAGGCCGGTCTTCGTGCCACTGCCTTTAAGGTCGGCTCCTGTGCAGAAGGCCTTGCTGCCACTGCCGGTCAGCACCACGCAAGAGATGTCGTCGCGAGCTTCGATCTCGGTCCAGATGGCTTCGAGCTCCTGCTCGGTCGCCGCATCCACGGCATTCATCCGCTCCGGACGATCAAGAGTAACGCGCGCCACCCGGTTCTCGACGGAAAATCCGACTGTCATGCCGCGTCTCCACGCTCGGCTTCAAGCGATGCGAGAATCTCGTCATTGTGCTGGCCGAGACCTGGCGGCGGGATGCGAACCGAAACCGGTGCCGCCGACATGTCGATCGGCGAGCCGATCAGGCGGATGGGACCGGCCGCCGTTTCACCGGCCTCCAGGATCATCTTGTTGATGATCGTCTGTTCATCCTCCAATGCCTCGGCAAGGTTGCGGACGGGGGCGCACAGAATATCCACCTCCTCCAGCCGCTTCAGCCAATGGGCGTTGCTGTTCTTCGCGAAATTCTCGCGGAAGATCGCCTGCAGTTCCGGTCGATGCTCCATCTGAGCGTCGAAATCCCTGTACCGCGGCTGCTGGGACAGGTCCTCGATATCGAGCGCGTTGCAGATGTCCTGAAGCGGGTTCTGCTTGAAAGCGCCGACCATGACGATCGCGCCATCCGTGGTGTCGAACACGCCGGTCAGCGGAAAGGCGCCCCAGTTGAGATCCTTTTTGCGCATCATGTGCGCCGCACCTTCCTGCATCTGCATCGCCAGCATGGAATTATAGAGGCTGACGGCCACCTGCTGCCCTTCGCCGGTCTTTTCCCTGTGCAGGAGTGCAAGCAGGATGCCCTGGACGAGATGCATGCCGGCGGAGTAGTCGGCAAGCGGCGTCGCATAGATGGAGGTCGGATGGCTGCTGTCGGACTTGCGCCGCATCACTCCCGAGAGCGCCTGGGCGAGGATATCCTGTCCGCCCTTGTGCTGGTAGGGGCCGGTTAGTCCGAAGCCGGTACCGACCGCATAGATCAGCCGCTTGTTGATCTTCTTCAGATCATCGTAGCCGAAGCCCATCCGTTCCATGACGCCGGGACGGAAGTTGTTGACGACAACGTCCGCGTCGGCGATCAAGGCAAGCACGGCATCGCGCGCTTCCTTGAGTTTAAGGTCCAGAGCCAGGCTCTTCTTGTTGCGGTTTAGCGAGCAGAAGACCGGATTGTTGAGGCCATCCGGGTCCGAACCGAGCGACCAGCGCGACAGGTCGCCGATCTTGGCCTTCTCTATCTTGATGACCTCGGCGCCGTAATCGGCCAGCGTCTGCGTGCAGCAGGGACCGAGCATGACCTGCGTGAAATCGATCACGCGGATGCCGTCGAGTGGGAGAGAGTTCATTCCGCAGCCTCCAGGAATGTTGCATTTTCGGACGGGATGTCGCCGGGATCGGCACCCTGCGCCCGCATCTGTTTCTGGATCGCGCGAATGTCGGCTTTCCGAACGGTGGTTCCGGCATTGAGAGCCACGGCGGCGGCGACGCCGGCGGCCTCGCCCATAGCCATGCAGGGCGGGATTTCGCGACTCGATTTTTGTGCCTGCGGGGTTGCCGAATAGTGACGCCCGGCGACGATGAGCTGATCGACTTCACGCGGCAGCATCGACCGGTAAGGCGTATAATAGTCACGGCCACGGCAGACTGTGTCGGCAAAATGAACGCGGTTCATGACGTCATCCTTCGTCACGACATATTCGCCCTCAAGCAGCCTCGTCTGGCGCACACCTGTCTGCGGCGCGAAATCCACCACATAGGCCTTCTCGAATCCCGGCATCTTTTCGCGAGCGAAATCGAGCAGCCGTCCGATGCGGGCGCGGCCTTCGAGTTCCGCCTTGGTCAGGTCCTCTGTCTTGAGGCCGGAGAGGTTCGGCATATGCGGGCAGTTGAGCCAGACAATGCCCGGCAGCGGGGTCTTCAGCCACCAGAAGGACCAGCAACCACCGATCAGGCGCTTGGCCTCGTGATCGATCGTCTTGAACGCTTCCGGTTCCTCGAATTCGAAGCGCTCGGCGGCATCCGTATCGACGCCGCCCCAACGGGAGACGGTCGTCAGGATGAAGTTTGATTCCACATGCGAGGCGCCGGCCGACGCCGCGACGTCGAGGTCGCCGGTCGTGTCGATGACGATATCGCCGAGGATCGCTTCCATGCCCGACTTGGTCTGGCAAATGACGCCCTTGATGGTCTTGCCTTCCATGATCGCGGACGAGAACCAGCTATGGGTTCGAAGCTTTACGCCGGCTTCCGTCAGCACATCATAGGAGGCGCGCTTGAAGCCGTCCGGGTCGAAGGCGGCGGAAAAGCAGATCGGGTGCGGCATGGACTGGGTGTGGAAGTCGAAGAGGCCCCAACGCGCCCAGCGTCGCCAGGCTTCCGGTGTCTCGCGGATGTCGAGTTCGCGATCGCGACCGGTCGGCGTGACGCAGAGGTCCCATTTCTTCATCCGCTCGATCATCTCCATGCAGATGCCCTGCACGGTGACCTCAAGTCCGTTGATCATATCGTCAAGCACCAGCACCATGCCGCCGGCGGCAAGTCCGCCGACATAGGGGTAGCGTTCGAGCAGCGTCACCTTGGCGCCGTTGCGGGCTGCGGAAGCCGCCGCGGAAATGCCCGCGGGTCCCCCGCCGACGACCACCACATCGGAACGGTCGACCACTGCGACGTCGCGCGCCGCCTGAAGAATTGTCTGTTGCATTGGTTCAAACTCCCAGGGAACCGGATCAGAGGACGGTCGGGTTTAATGCGAGCCGGCCGGCTTCCAGCGGATCATCCGGGCCTCGATCACCGAGACGATGAAGAAGAGGACGACCGCAAGGGCCGCGGCGATCACGACGGTCGCGTAGAGCAGCGGTGAGCGGAAATTATAGGTGGCCTCGATGATGACCGCCCCAAGCCCGAAGCTGGAGCCGATCCATTCGGCGACGATCGCTCCCATGACGCTGCTGGTCGCGGCGATCTTCAGAGCCGCAAACAGGAACGGCATGGAACTCGGCAGCCGCACTTTCCAGAGGATTTCGCTGTTGCTGGCCGAAAGCACTCGCATCAGGTCGAGCATGGCCGGGCTTGCGGATTTCAGGCCCTGCACCATGTTGACGAGCGTCGGGAAGAAGCAGATCAGCCCGGCGATGATGATTTTCGGCGCAAGTCCGTTGCCGAAGATCAACACGAGGATGGGCGCCAGCGCGATGATCGGGATCGCCTTGATGAAGACCGCGATCGGATAGAAGGCCTTTTCCGCCATCGAGCTGTGTACGAACCAGATCGCCAGTAGGATCGCGACGAGATTGCCGAAGAAGAAGCCGAGCACCGCTTCGAGCAGTGTCGGCAACATGTTCGTCCAGAGAATTCCGGCATTCTGCTGGAAAGCGTAGGCGACATCGATCGGGCTCGGTGCCATGAAGGTCGGGATCTTGAAGAACCAGACAACCAACTGCCAGAGAACGATGAGGCCCATGGCTGCGGAAATCGCCGGCATGTGCCTGGCGAACACGCCAGCCGTGGCGTCGAGAAGCGCGATCTTGCGCTCCGTATCGACCCGGGATGAGACGACCTGGCTCATAGGCATTCCTCCAGGAGGCCACGTAGATGTGCGGTGACCTTGATGAACTCCACCGTGTCGCGCGCTGCGAGCGAACGCGGGAAGGGCAGTTCCACCTTCATGAACTCCTTGACCCGGCCCGGATGCGCCTGAAGCATCAGGACGTTCTGGCCGAGAAAGGCGGCTTCCGGAATGGAATGGGTGACGAACAGGATCGTCGTTCCCGTCTCCTGCCAGACGCGCAGCAATTCCTCGTTCAGCCGGTCGCGGGTGATCTCGTCGAGGGCACCGAACGGTTCGTCCATCAGCAGAATGCGCGGCCGGGTGATGAGCGCACGGGCGATCGCCACGCGCTGCCGCATGCCGCCGGAAAGCTCGTGAGGAAGCGCATTTTCGCGCCCCTTCAGACCGACCATGGCCAGTAGTTCATACGGGTCCGCATGGTCGCCGGTTTGGGCGTGCTTGCCGACTTCCAGTGGCAGCCGCACATTGTCGAGCACGGTTCGCCAGGGCAAGAGGGTCGCATCCTGAAAGACGAAGGCGAAGTCGCGACCTTCACGCGCTTCCTGCGGACTGCGGCCGAACACGGAAATCGATCCGTCGCTGATATGCACGAGATCAGCCACGCATCTCAGAAGCGTCGACTTCCCGCAGCCGGAAGGACCGAGCATCGTGACGAAGGCACCTTCCGGAATCTCCACGGAAACATCGGATAGTGCGGTGAATTCGTTGTTCCTGTCGCCGAACCGGACGAAGAGGTTCCGGATCGAAACCGCCGTGGCGGCTGGCTCGGTGCGTGGAACGTTCGGCTTCAACTGCGCCGCTCCCAACATTGCGATTACCCCACCTGTTTGCGGGCGTCGATGGTTGCTTCGAGGATGGAGAAGTTGACGACATCATCCACCGCCGGCACAGTGCCCTTGAACTGCTTGAGGTCGGCATAGGCCTTGATCTGCGCGGCCCAGTTCTCGCGCGTCATCGTGCCCCAGCCGGCAGCCTTGGTCGTGTCTCCGAAGGAGAAGTCGACGCAGGGGCCTACGGCCCGGAGCTCGCTCGGTTTATCGAGGATCGGGTAGGCCTCACAGAGATATTCCACGGCTTCCTGCTGATTTTCACGGACAAAGCCCCACCCCTTGGCCGCAGCGCGGGTGAAGCGCTCCAGGACGTCGGAATGTTTGTCGATCTGATCGTCGGTCGTGTAATAGACGTTGGCATAAAGCTGCAGGCCGCTGTCCCAAAGCATCATGTCTACGCGGTTATCGCCAAGCACGTCGAGCGCGTTGACGTTGGTGAGCCAGCCGGTGGCCGCATCGGCCTGTCCGGTGATAAGCTGGTTCATGTCCGAGCCCATGTTCACCATCTTCACCTGATCTTCGGCGATGCCGTTCTTGGCGAGCAGGGCGCGCAGCAGGATAAAGGCCGTCGGCTGAGTGGCGATCGTCTTGCCGATCATGTCCTTCGGTTCGCGGATCGGCTTGGTCTTCAGCGAGAAATAAGTGAAGGGATGCTTCTGGTATCCGGACAGGAAGGCCTTGACGGGCATTCCCGCCGATCGCGCCAGCATGACCGAAGGGCTCGACGAGATCTGACCGATCGCAGACTGACCGGAAGCGACGCCGGCCACGCCGTCGACGCTTGGCCCGCCAGGCACGATTTCGAGCTCGACACCCTCCTCTTCGAAAAAGCCTTTCTTTATCGCAGCGACCTCCCCCAGCAAGCCGTTCGAGGCGAGCCAGCCGAGCTGCATCCTGACTTTGGCCGTATCCTTGGCAAGGCCTGCCTTTATACCGATGAAGCTGGATGCTGCAGCAAGGCTGCCGATGGCGGCTGTTTGAGACATGAATCGCCGGCGATTCAGCATGAAATTGGACATAGTGTTCCCCTGTTTTGGATCCGACACCGGAAGTGCCGGCTTGGCTGCGTCCGGTCTCAACTGCCGGATTGAAGGTAGGATGGCGCAATGCCGCGTTCTAATAAAGCACAATATTTCGTATATATGATTGCCGAAAAGGCAACGCCCACCAGAATTGATCAAACTCCGGCAGACCGCTGCCGCAGTTGAATCGCGACGGCACATCAGATGAAATCCGGGGTCGCCAAGGTCTGCTATACGGAAAAGCCTGACGCTCGACAGCCGCTGAACGGATGCCTTGAGCTGCATTTGGATTTATCTCAAGCATGGGGTGTCGGAATCTCGTTTAGCCAGTCGTCTTCAAGATGGACGAGCTATGGAGAACACCAATGACTATTACCATTACCGCCTTTGAACGATCGCCAGATCGCGGCAAGGGTCTGGCGCGTGACATGCGCGTTCGCTGGGCGCTCGAAGAAGTTGACCAGCCTTACGACGTTCGCCTTCTTTCGTTCAAAGCGATGAAGGAACCCGCCCATCTCGCGCTTCATCCTTTCGGCCAGATTCCGACCTATGAAGAAGGCGATCTCGCCCTGTTCGAATCAGGGGCGATCGTATTCCATATCGCGGAGCGCCAGCCGGGCCTGCTGCCGGACGATGCGAATGCCCGGGCACGTGCGATCACATGGATGTTTGCTGCGCTCGACACGGTGGAGCCGCCGATCTTCGATCGCGCCCTCGTCAGGATCCTCGAACGTGACGAGCCCTGGTACGAGCAGCGCCTGCGTGTCCTCGAGGACACCATCCGGAAACGGCTGAGCGGTCTTTCCACCCGCCTTGGCGATGCCGACTGGCTCGATGGCGCATTCAGCGCCGGTGACCTGCTGATGGTGACGGTGCTGCGCAGGTTGCAGGGATCGGGCATGCTGGAAGAATATCCGAACCTCGCAGCGTACGTCGCCCGCGGCGAAGCGCGTCCCGCTTACAAGCGTGCTTTCGATGCTCAGTTGGCGGTTTTCACCGCCGCATCGACCGGCTGATATAGATCCGCTCCGGGCTCGAAGCCGGGTCTTTCGCCCAGTTTATGAGGCCCGCTCCCTGGCAACTCGCAAAGCAATGGCCTTGCGCGAAGCAGCCTACGCGATTGGCACGTCAGGCCATTCGTGGCAACTTGTCACCCAAGGAAAGTTGCCAAGGAGCCGACGATGCCAGCCCTACCCACCCTGAATATCGTACCGTTCATCAGCGTCGAGAACATGATGGACCTTGTGCTGAATATCGGGATCGAGACATTCCTCGATGAATTGGCGGCCTATATCGAAGCTGATTTCCGCCGCTGGGAAGTCTTCGACAAGGTGCCGCGCATTGCCTCCCATTCACGCGAGGGCGTAATCGAGCTGATGCCGACCAGCGACGGTACGCTTTATGGGTTCAAGTATGTCAACGGCCATCCGAAGAACACGCGCACCGGCCGACAGACCGTGACGGCATTCGGTGTTCTCTCCGATGTCGATAGCGGCTATCCCCTCCTCATCTCGGAAATGACCATCCTGACAGCGCTGCGCACGGCAGCGACCTCGGCAATGGCCGCCAAATATCTTGCTCCGGAAAACGCCAACTGCATGGCGATTATCGGCAATGGCGCGCAAAGCGAATTCCAGGCGATCGCCTTCAAGGCGCTGCTCGGCATAAGAAGGTTGCGCCTCTATGACATCGACCCGAATGCCACGAAACGCTGCGCCAAGAACCTGCGAAACTTGGGATTCGAAATCCAAGCCTGTCGATCGTCTGAAGAGGCGGTCGAAGGCGCCCATGTCATCACGACGGCAACGGCCGACAAGCAGTGCGCCACCATCCTGACCGACAACATGGTCGGCCCCGGTGTTCACATCAATGCCGTCGGCGGTGATTGCCCGGGCAAGACCGAACTCCACCGGGACATTCTCCTGCGTTCGGATATCTTCGTCGAATATCCGCCGCAGACCCGCATCGAAGGGGAAATCCAGCAGATGCCGGCGGATCATCCGGTCACCGAACTCTGGCAGGTCATCGCCGGCCTTGCACCCGGCCGGAAGAACGGCGCGCAGGTGACGCTTTTTGACAGTGTCGGCTTTGCGATCGAAGACTTTTCGGCACTGCGCTATGTCCGCGACAAGCTCTCCGGCACCAATCTCTATGAAAATCTCGACCTGCTCGCCGATCCGGACGAGCCGCGCGACCTCTTCGGCATGCTCCTGCGCAGAAAAGCTCTGACCGCCACATCTCGGAAACCCGCATGAACCGAAGCAATTCTTCTCCGCGGGCATCCTGCGCGAGAAGCGCAATCAGATCGCCGGTCTTCACGTTACTCAGTCGGAGTATAGTGCGGCCAAAGCCTTCAAAGCTCTATGCAAGGAGACTCGCACCGCCACCTCGGTCATTTTCAGACGGTCAGCGGTTTCGCGCACGCTCGATCCTTCAATCGAGATTGATTGCACTATTGTTCGTTGTGGATCCTTCAACCGGTCCAGCACCCGTTCTATGTCGATGCGATCCGAGGTGTTAACGCGCTCATCGCTCTCGAGCGTTGCAATGACATCTTCCAGCGGGACGCTGGCCTGTCGTCCACGTCTGCGCATGCTATCGACAAGCTTGTTGTGCACGATTGCGGAAATCCATGGCCCGAGCGGCCGGGATGGATCCCACGTCCCTCGCTTCAGATGGATCGCCAACAGCACTTCCTGAACCACGTCCTCGGCCTCACTTGTCGGTGCGCCAAACTGTTCGCAACGCTTCCGCGCCATCATGCGCAGGTGTGGCGTGAGGGCAGTCAGCAGTTTTTGATAAGCACGGCTGTCGCCCGCGATTGCCAACCGCATCCAGGCGGCCCATTCCATTTCACGCGCCTGATTTCTCATCCGACATGTCCTTCTTCGGCGCGGCATATGGCTTGTCGTCTTTCACGTCGGGTTCGAGCAACGCGAAGATAGGTTTGATCAGACCTTCCATGAGGTCCCTCTCTGGCCGTGTTCGTGCGAGCACCCGAATCCCAAGAAGGGTGCACAAAAGTGTGCGGGCCATGTCGGTTGCAGTCTGGTAGCGGCTGATCGTTCCATCTTCCTGTCCTGCCTGGAGACAACGCCTGAAGAAAGCCTCCACTTGCAGCAACACGTCGGCGACCACGCGCTGAGACTCTTCATCGTGAGGCGCAACCTCGAGAGCCGAATTGACCAGCATGCATCCTTTCCGCCTCGTGTCGCTTAGTGAGCGGTCGATAATTTCGACAAAGAACGCATGAATAGCTTCACGTGGCGGTTTCTTTTCGAAACGCCCGACCCGATCGACAAAACTCTGCTTCACGTAAAATTCCAGAGCCTTGCGATAAACGGTCCGTTTGTCGCCGAACGCATTGTAGATGCTGGCCGTGGTCAATCCCATCACTTGCGCCAGATCGCGGATCGAAGTTGCCTCGTATCCATGGTCCCAGAAGTGCTCGACGGCCAGCAAAAGCACCTTTTCATCATCGAATTCTCTCGGTCTGGCCATCTTTATCTCTCATGTTGCCGCTCGCGTTACCTTGCTGACGACAGCGGTGGCAACAAGCAGCAATCCTGGGGAGCGCTTCACTCTGCCGAGCGCGGAAGGCGGGTTTCGTTGCCCGCCTTCGCGACAATGTCAGCGATGACAGATTTAAGCTCTCCTCATCACCAAGAAGAGCTCACCCCTTATTTTCCTCGGTTCTTCCCGCTGACAATTTATCCTGGGTCTTGGTATTGAAGTCCTCGGCATCGTGACGCTCGTGCAATTGCTCGGAGAGGTCGCCGGAGAGGCGATTCACCATACGGCCACGCTTGACGGCCGGGCGGCTCAGGAGGAGATCGGCCCAGCGCAGCACATTTTTATAGTCTTGAACCGACAGGAATTCGGCCGCACCGTATTGCCAGCCCTTGACCAAGCCTCCGTACCAGGGCAGCACGGCGATATCGGCAATGGTATATTCACTGCCACCTAAATATTCGCTTTCGGCCAGACGGCGATCGAGGACGTCGAGTTGACGCTTGACCTCCATGGCAAAGCGATCGATCGCGTATTCGATCTTGACGGGCGCATAGGCATAGAAATGACCAAAGCCGCCGCCGAGATATGGTGCACTCCCCATCTGCCAGAATAGCCAGGACAAGCACTCCGCGCGAGCCGGCTGCTCTGTCGGAAGAAGTGCCCCGAACTTCTCGGCAAGATAGACGAGGATGGAACCGGACTCGAACACCCGCACCGGCTTTGGCCCGGACCGATCCAGCAATGCCGGAATCTTGGAGTTCGGATTGACCTTCACGAAACCGCTGCCGAACTGGTCGCCCTCGCCGATCTTGATCAGCCAGGCGTCGTATTCGGCGCCGGCGTGGCCGAGCGCAAGCAGCTCTTCCAGCATGATCGTGATCTTCTGTCCGTTCGGCGTGCCAAGCGAATAAAGCTGCAGCGGATGCCGGCCTACCGGCAATTCCTTTTCATGGGTCGGTCCGGCAATCGGCCGATTGATGTTGGCGAACGCGCCGCCGCTTGGCTTGTTCCAGGTCCAGACTTTCGGGGGAACGTATTCGGGGGAATCTGTCATTTTTGTCTCCTGAATTATCCCGCGACCTTTGTGGGGCCGGGAAATGGTGGATGGGAAGAGAGCGCACTTGGTTTGCTCGTCGTTGACATGTTTGAACGGGCGATCCTTGCCGACTTCGCGGGGCGCGAGCCGCGGCTGATCGCGCGTCGATGACCTCAAACAGTCGTTTCAGATGGGGGTTGTCGTGCAAGCGGTCATCGTGAAGCTCCGTTCTGGATGGCTCATATATTTGGGGGTGCTGGTACACTCTTTGCGCCGAAGGAGAACGCATCTGGCGCTGGATCATCAGGGCCGATCGCTTCATTCCTCGGCGAAGCTGGCATATAGTTTCTTGATTTTTGTCTTACAAAAGAGCCACTCCACTGAGGGGAACCGCGCGAGAACTCCGTGTAGACATAGCGCAATCCCACTCCAGCGCATGACAGCATTCCCTCACTTTGTCGTCTCCCGCCTTACTAGCATCGCTTGGCGGCACGAGCGTCGCATTTTAACTCGATCGTTCTACAATGCAGTCCTGTTTGAATGTTGGCAACATACAATTCGATCGACAGTCTCAGCAAAAAAAGGCCTGCTGCTGTAACGAACCGTATCATGCAGCCGTAGTGGCTTTGTCGGACCTCACCCGGCAGTGGGCTGCCGGACTAACCGCCGCTGCCTGTCCGTTGGTTCAGTAACTTGCAGTGGAAATCGTAAATGACGACATCGAGCGATCAGAAGCCGGCCTGCCTTCAAGGCCTGCGCATCCTGGACATGTCGCGTATTCTTGCAGGGCCGACGGCAACGCAACTCCTGGCCGACCTCGGTGCGGATGTGATCAAGGTGGAGCGACCTGGCCTCGGTGATGATACGCGTAGTTGGGGGCCGCCCTTTGTGGCGAACGCCGATGGCAGCGAAAGTGATCTGAGCGCCTATTTCCTCTCGGCCAACCGCAACAAGAGATCGATAGCGATCGACCTTGCGACGGACGATGGCGTCGCTTTGGTCAAGCGACTAGCCGCAATTTCCGATGTCGTTATCGAAAATTACAAGCCGGGCGACCTGGCGCGACGCGGTGTTGGTTACGACGATGTCCGCAAGATCAAGCCGGATATCGTCTGGTGCGCAATTTCCGGATTCGGGCAGAGCGGCCCCTACTCCGATCGAACCGGCTACGATTTCCTGATCCAGGCAATGGGCGGCATCATGAGCATAACCGGCGAAAGTGATGCTGCTGGCGGGAAGCCGGTCAAGGTTGGTCTCGGTATCGCCGATGTCATGTGCGGCATGTACGCAACAGTCGGCATCCTCGCAGCACTTCGCCATCGTGACCACACCGGGGAAGGTCAATACATCGATCTCGCGCTTTACGACACACAGGTCGCCTGGCTCATCAACGCTGCGACGAATTACCTGGCTTCAGACAAGGTGCCGGGCCGGATCGGTAACCGGCATCCGAACATCGCACCCTACCAAACCTTTGCGACAGCAAAGGGCGAGATCGCCATTGCGGTCGGCAACGATCAGCAATTCGCCAGATTTGCCGCAGTCATTGGCTCGCCGGCGCTTGCCCAGGATGAACGTTTCCACCGCAATCGCGATCGAGTGATGAACATTGATGCCCTTGATGCGCAGGTGACCGAGGCGCTGCGCAATGACACGGCGGAAAATTGGGAGCGGCGTCTCATAGCAGCGGGGATTCCCGCCGGACGTGTCGCAACGATCGGTCAGGTCCTTTCTGATCCGCACACGATCGCACGCGACATGGTAATACGCATGCCCACAGATGATGGCCAATTGCTAGGGCTTCTAGGCAACCCATTGAAGATGTCCGCCACGCCCGTCAGGTTCCACCGCGCGCCGCCTCATTTGGATCAGCACCGCGAGGACGTTCTTCGCGAGATCGTAGCTATCGAGGACGCCCAAAGAAGTGATGGCACCAGATGATCCACTCCCCCGTCCCTTGAGGTAGAAGAGCTGGCAATACCACAGCGCTCGCCTCTGCTACCAAGACAAAAGCCCAGATCGGCGGTTACGCCCGTCCGATGCGGCGGTACCGAAAATCGTCTGCGTTGGAGGAAGGGAGTGAGTTGGCCTCCCCGATCAGTATCGCCATACGGTTATGGAGGGGAGATTTGACACAGGCAGGATCGGTCGCGGCCGCATCGCCCGCAATCGCCATGGCCTGACACCGGCAGCCGCCCCAGTCGATCTCTCGCCGGTCGCAGCTTTTGCAGGGTTCCAGCATCCAGTCGTCGCCGCGGAAAGCATTAAAAGCCAGAGAATTGAGCCAGATATCCGTCAGGCTTCGTTCTCCGAACCGCTCGAAATGCAGGGTCGGGATGGTTGCTGCCGCGTGGCATGGAAGGACCGTGCCATCCGGCGTAACCATGAATGCATCGCGTGCCCAGCCGCCCATACAGGGTTTCGGATAGACCGCAAAATAATCGGGCGCGACGAAATCAATGGCCAGAATTCCCTGCAACCGCGACTGAGCCTCCTCGACGATCTCGACCTGACGTTCCACCGCCTCGCGGTCGGGCATGAGGGTATTGCGGTTCAGGAGAGCCCAGCCTGCATATTGCACATTGGCGATCTCCAACCGCTGCGCGCCAAGGGAAAGCGCGAGATCGATGAAAGCCGGTACTTCCTCTATATTGTGCCGGTGGATGGGCGCATTGATCGTAAGCGGCAGGCCGAGTTCCACGACCCGCCTTGCTGTTTCGAGTTTCTTCTCATGCGCGCCGCGGTTGTTGCCGATCTTCTCTGTCGTCGAAGCATTGGCGCCCTGGATGCTCAACTGCACGTGATCGAGACCGGCGTCACATAACCTCTCAATTCGCCCTTCGGCGATGCCGACACCGGCGGTGATGAGATTGGTATAGACACCGCGCCGTGCCAGACAGCTTACGAACTGTTCGAGATCCGGCCTGAGCGTCGGCTCGCCCCCGGACAGATGGATCTGCAGGACCCCGAGGTCGGCCGCCTCTTCAAAGAGAGCAAGCCATGCGTCCGTCGAAAGCTCCTTGTCGGCCTTCAACAGTTCGAGCGGGTTGGAACAGTAGACGCATTGCAGGGGACAGCGATGCGTCAGCTCAGCCAGCATGCCGATCGGAGGCAGAGGTGCATCACTCATAGCGTCACCAGAAATCTGTCGGACCATTCCTGCAGGAACTGTTCGACATCGGGTGCGATATCTTCGCGAGCTGCATCATACTGGCCGGCGAGCTCGTCGACGATTTGCGAAACCGTGCGCTGGCCGTCGCACAGCCTGAGTATATCAAGGCTGACCTCATCCGGCCAGAAAACCCTTTCCGGCGAAAGCAGCGCCCAGGCACCGCGAACCGGATCATACTGCAGCCTTACATAGCGCTTCAGGCGAGGTCTCGCTTCTCCGGACAGAATGACACGCTGACGGCGGGCCTCCATCAGATCGCCTCCGGCACGAAGGCGCCCGGCGGAATACTGCCGCCACCTCCATAGGCGTAGTCCAGGGCATCCAGCATCGCCCACAAGATATCGCATTTGAAGACAAGGGCATTGATGACGGTCTGCTGCTTTTCCGGGTCGGTCGCGTGCTGCAGGACATAGGCGAGCGCGAAATCGGAATCCCGCGGTGCCTGCGTCAGCCTCGGCATGAAATAGGCGAGCGTATCTTCGGTTACGTAGCTGTACTTCGCCAGCATGGCCGGAACGCGCTCGCCGATGATCACCGGAGAAAACAACTCCGTCAACGACGACGCCACGGCTTCCAGCAGACTGCGATTGGTACAGAAAGACAGATACGCTCCAACAGCGAAGCGAGTGGCGGGCAGGGCAAATCGCTCGCTCTTCACTGTCTCTTCGTCGAGCCCCAGCCCGGTCGCCAGCTTGATCCACCGGGCGATGCCGCCATTCCAGCCATTCGTTCCGTCGTGATCTTCGATCCTGCGGCGCCATTCGACGCGAAATTCCGGGTCTTCCGCCCGGGCGATGATCGTCGCATCCTTGCGCGGGATCATCGCCTGATAGCAGTACCGGTTGAGCGCCCATGCCTGAAGCTCGGCCTTGGTCAGGGCGCCCGCCGTCATCCTGTGATGGTAGGGATGCCTGTTGTGGTATCGCTCAGCCCCGATCTGACGAAGTACCTCTTCGAGCGCGGCCGGCGTCAATCCATTGCGCGCCGCGTCTGCAAAATCGCTCATAGGCCGATCTCCATCCCGTCATAGCCGATCTCCCAGCCTCCTGCCCTCACGGCTGCCGCTTCGGGGGAATTTTCGCCGAGGATCGGATTGGTATTGTTGATGTGAACATAGATGCGGCGCTCCGGTGCAACATCGGCAAGCAGAGCCATGGACCCTTCAGGACCGCCGATGTGCAGGTGTCCCATGCGCCGGCCGGTTTTGGCGCCGACGCCGGCGCTCAACATCTCGTCATCGGTGTAGACCGTGCCGTCGAAAAGCAGACATGTCGCAGCGGCAATTCTTTCTTTCAGATCGGCGTCGACAGCTGCACAGCCAGGGACATATAACGCCGAGGACTCACGACCCTCCTGCCAAATGCGAACTCCCACAGTGTCGCCCTCCTGCGTGCCGAAACCCTCTTCCGCCTTGTCGGCATCCTCCAAAAACAGAGCCACCTTACCGAGAACCGGAAACGCCTCGACCACGATGGATGTCGGCTTGCCCTGCCAATCCGCAATCGGCGTCGGGATATTCAGCAGAAGTTCGCGGCGCTCGACCAGTTCACTGTCGAGAACATTGAAAATACTGTTTTCCGCGAGTAGGCGTAGAACCCGCGCGGTTGCATAAATGACGAAGCGATGCCGCTCACGCAGGCTCAAGAGTCCGGCAATGTGATCGACGTCCGCATTCGTCAGGATAACGGCTTGGATAGGCGAAGCACGCAGGGGGCCATCTTCCCTCGGCTGCAGCTCGGGAATTGCCGCAATTTGCTCGCGAATATCCGGGGATGCATTGAAGAGAACCCAGTTTTTGCCATCAGCAGAGACACCCAGACTCGATTGCGTCCGCGGTCGAAAACCGTCTTCGCCATTACGGACAGAACGGCTCAGCCGGTAGTTGCAGTTCCACTGGGGAAATCCCCCTCCCGCCGCGGAGCCGAGAATCTTCAGCCGCATGTGACAATGCTTCCTTCCGACGGCAGCCGCTCCATGCGTGAACGCCACATGGAGCGGTAAATGCTCTTACTTCTTGGCTTTGAGGTCGGCGGAATAATAGCGTGACATTTCCATTCCGACAGCGACCGTGCACATTGTCGGCTTTTTCCAGCTTTTCTTCATAAGCTTTCTCCTCTTCGCTCTTTGCCTGAGATCAACAATTTGATCTCCTCCCGGCATCGTGCGCCCTCGGGCGCAAGCTCTGAAATTCGCGGCGTTACATCCGAACGCAATCGCACCTC
>NZ_JBEAAL010000020.1:0-151888 GCF_040066075.1 Neorhizobium phenanthreniclasticum | reverse complement strand
CGCTGCCCGTCTCACGGAAGCGCCGTACCCAATCGATCGCCGTGCTGATGCCGATGCCGAAGCGCTTCGCCGCCGCCCGACAGGACAGCCCATCGCGCGTCACTGCACCAACAACACGGTCCCTAAGGTCATCCGAAAAGGGTCTCGCCATCCTGGCCGGCCTCCTGCACCGGCCTGAATGGTGAATCTGATTTGCTCACAAAAGGGAATCCCCATGCCGATTCCGCCTAAATTCATCCCGCTCTAGCTAAGTCATAGATTTTGTTGGTGAGGGGAAAAGCAGCGGCAGCTGACTAACGCTCCCAATCCTCTTTCACCGGCTTCGGGGCGTTGCCGAGCCGGCGTTCCAGATCGGCAGCCTGACGCTCGGTCAGCCGCACGTCGAGCGTGACGGAGCCGTCGTCATTGTCCTTCCGGTCGTCAACGACGGCATCGCCGTAGATCCACGAGACCAGCGAAAGCCTGTCCGGCGGAATGGTGATGGTGGTTTCGGTCAGAACGCCGGAAAGGCGTCTTGCGATCTCCTCCATCAGGGCGTCGATGCCCTCGCCGGTAATCGCCGACACCGCCATGACGTTCTTGCGGCTGGCAGCGCGCTCGGCGATCGCCTCGTGCGCTTCGGGGTCGAGCCGGTCGATCTTGTTCCAGACCTCGATGATGCGCTCGGCCCCTTCCTTCTCGCCGATGCCGAGATCGGCAAGGATGCGCAGGACATCGGAGGCCTGGGCAGCATTGTCCGGGTCGGACATGTCGCGCACATGCAGGATGAGATCGGCCTCCAGCACCTCTTCCAGCGTGGCGCGGAAAGCGGCGACCAGATGGGTCGGCAGGTCGGAGATGAAGCCGACCGTATCGGACAGGATGACCGTGCGGCCATGCGGCAGCTTCATGCGGCGAAGCGTCGGGTCCAGGGTCGCGAACAGCATATCCTCGGCCAGCACGCCGGCACCGGTGATGCGGTTGAAGAGCGTCGACTTGCCGGCATTGGTGTAGCCCACCAGGGCCACGATCGGATGCGGTACCTTGCGGCGCTTGGCGCGATGAAGCTGGCGGGTGCGGACCACCTGTTCCAGTTCGCGCTCCAGCCGCACGATTCGCTCCTGCAGGAGCCGACGGTCGGCCTCGATCTGGGTTTCGCCGGGACCACCCATGAAGCCCGCGCCGCCCCGCTGGCGCTCCAGGTGGGTCCAGCTTCGCACGAGGCGGCCCTTCTGGTAGTTGAGATGCGCCAGATCGACCTGCAGCGTGCCCTCCTTGGTGGAGGCGCGGCGGCCGAAGATTTCGAGGATCAGGCCCGTGCGGTCGATGACCTTGGCGTTCCATTCCTTTTCGAGATTGCGCTGCTGCACCGGCGTCAGCGGATGATCGACGATGACGAGCCCGGCGTTCTTCGCGTCGAGCAGCGCCTTGATCTCCTCGATCTTGCCGGTGCCGATGAGGGTCGCCGGGCGCGGCTGGCCGACGGGCACGATGAGACCCTCGACCACCGTCAGGTCGATTGCCTTGGCCAGTCCGATCGCCTCGTCGAGGCGGGCCTCGCTGGACCGCTGCGGCACCGGTGCCGCGGGCGAATCACCCTGCCCGGCCCTATGTCCCCCTTGGGGCCTTGCCTGCTTGAGGACCGGCACCACCACGACCGCACGCATATCGTCCCGGAGCCTTTCGGACTCAGGAACAAGCGATTCGTTCGAAGTGTCGCGCGTTGTGATTTCGTTCGTCCTTAAGCGGCGTTCTCTTCACTTTCGAACATCTGCATGGGCTGGCCCGGCATGATGGTCGAGATCGCGTGTTTATACACGAGCTGAGAGTGGCCGTCACGACGAAGAAGGACGCAGAAGTTGTCAAAAGAAGTGACAACGCCTGTGAGCTTCACCCCGTTGATCAGGAATATCGTCAGGGAAATCTTCTGCTTGCGAACGGTATTAAGAAATAAATCCTGCAGGTTCTGAGAACGTTCCGCCATAGCGCCGCTTCTTTCTTTTTTGCCGGCAAGGGCCGGGATCATGATCAAGCTGGTGAGAGACGACCGGGAAATGCCCTCGTATTCCCTTCCCCTCACGTCTGGTTATCAAATCGGCGTCTTTTCCGCAATGTCGAAAAAGGCGTCACGGATGCTTGCCGACACGGTGCCCGGATGGCCGTTGGCGATGGGCTTTCCGTCGATCTCAACGATCGGGACGCAGATGCCGGTTGCCGACGTGAAGAAGACTTCGCGGGCCGCCATCATTTCCTCGATTTTGAACTCACGTTCCGCGACCTTGAGGTCGAGCGTCGCGGCGACATCCATCAGCGTCGTGCGGGTGATTCCCTTCAGGATTCCATGCTCCGCGGGACGCGTGACCAGTTCACCCTCAGGCGTGACGATCCAGACATTGGAGGAGGCTCCTTCCATGACAATGCCGTTGCGATCGACAAAGATGGCGTCCTGAGCACCCTGCTCTTTCGCCTGCTGCTTGGCGAGTACGTTGGGCAGAAGTCCGACGGTCTTGATGTCGACACGGTCCCAGCGGTTTTCCGGCACAGTGATAACCTTGATGCCATTGGCGTATTTCTTCGCCGCCACGGACGGGTCGGTGCTTTTGGCGGTGATCGTTATGGTCGGCGGCGTATCGGGGGCCGGGAAATAATGGTCGCGGCGGGCGGCACCGCGCGTCACCTGCAGATAAAAGATGCCATTCCTGACCCGGTTGCGGCGGAGCACCTCGCGGATCACGAAGGTCAGGGCCGCGCGGCTCATCGGGGATGCCATCTTCAGTTCGCGGAGGGACCGGTCGAGGCGGTTCAGATGCCGCGTCAGATCGACGATCATGCCCTGGCGCACTTCGCAGACCTCGTAGACGCCGTCCGCAAACTGGAATCCGCGGTCTTCCACATGCACGGCGGCTTCGGGATGGCGGACATATTGTCCGTTCACATAGGCAATCCTCGACATCAAATGTCCCCTGCTCTTTCAGAATGCTGGTCAGAAATACTGGATGGAAACGCGGAAAAGCTGTTCCACGTCGCGCACGGCATCGGCGGTCGCGAAGAGCACGACCCGGTCGCGCGCCTTGATCCTGGTATCGCCATCCGGGCGGATGACGGTGTCGCCGCGATAGATCGCACCGATGCGGATGCCGTCCGGCAGGTCGAGGTCACGGAACGGCCGGCCGACCAGCGGCGAGGTTTCGAGCGCCTCCGCCTCGATCACTTCCGCCGCGCCCTTCTGCACCGCATAGACGGAGCGGATCCGGCCCTTGCGGACATGCTGCAGAACGCGGGAAACGGTCACCGCGCGCGGATTGATCTGCGCGTCGATGCCGACGGAATCGGTGATCTGATGGAGCGAGGTGGAATTGATCAGCACCAGGTTCGACTTGCAGCCGAGGGACTTGCTCAATACCGCGCCGAGAATATTGATCTGGTCGCTGTTGGTCAGCATCACCATCAGGTCGGTATCCTGGATATCCGCCTGCATCAGGATGTTCTGATCGAGCGCCGAACCGTGCAGCACGATCGTGTTGCGAAGCTGTTCGGAAATCGCCACGGCCCTTTCCCGGTTGCTTTCGATGATCTTCAGCCGCGTTCTCGGCTGATGCTCCTCGATCATCTGGGCAACATAGTGCCCGATATTGCCGCCACCGGCGATGATGATGCGCCGCGCTTCCTGTTCCTCGTGGCCGAAAAGGCCAAGCGTGCGGCGGATGTGCTCGCGGCAGCAGATGACATAGGCGAGGTCGCCGACCTCCAGCTGGTCGGCGGAGCGAGCGGCCGTCAGCCCGCCGTTGCGGAAAATACCGACGACCGTTGCCATCAGATCCGGAAAGAGAGCAGAGAGCTGGTGCAACGGCGTCGCGATGACCGGGCAATCCTCCATGCACTCGATCGCCACCATGACAATCTGGTCTTCGGCGAAACGGACCACGTCGGTGGCGCCGGGAAAGGAGATACGCCGCAGCACCATCTTGCCGACCTCGACCTCCGGCGAGATCGTCACGTCGATCGACATGTTCTGGCGGTTGAAGAGATCGGCATATTCCGGCTTCAGATAGTTCTGGGCACGGATACGGGCGATCTTGGTCGGGACGGAGAACAGCGCGTGCGCCACCTCGCAGGCGACGATATTGACCTCGTCATAAAGCGTCACGGCGATGATCATGTCGGCATCCTCGGCGCCCGCCTTTTCCAGCGTATCCGGATGCGCTCCGTGGCCTACATAGCCCTTCACATCGAGTGTCTCGGTGATCGCCGCAACCAGGGCTGCGGAAGTGTCGATCACGGAGACGTCGTTGTCTTCCTGCGACAGCTGTTCGGCGATGCCGTAGCCCACCTGCCCTGCGCCGCAAATGATGACTTTCATCGGTCGAGGACCTTTCCAGCGGGGACTTCCATGGATCAGACGCCAAGCGACTTGAGCTTGCGGTGAAGGGCGGAACGCTCCATGCCGACAAACTCGGCCGTGCGGGAGATATTGCCGCCGAAACGGTTGATCTGGGCGATGAGATAATCGCGTTCGAACATCTCGCGCGCTTCACGCAGCGGCAGGGTCATGATGTGGTAATCACCCTTGCCCGCCACCTTGGGCAGCATGTCGCCCAGGTCGGTCGGCAGCATATCGGCGGAGATCTGCGTGTCGGGGCCATCGGAGCGGGCGAGAATCATCAGCCGCTCGATGTTGTTGCGGAGCTGACGGATATTGCCCGGCCAGTCATGCGCCTGCAAGACGGCCATGGCATCCTCACCGATCCTGCGCGGGCGAATGCCGGCCTGTTCGGAAATCTGCCGCATGAACATGTCGACCAGGAACGGGATATCCTCGCGGCGCTCGGCCAGCGCCGGAACCTTGACCGGAACCACGGCGAGGCGGTGATAGAGATCCTCGCGGAACGAGCCGTCGGCGATGAGATTTTCGAGATTATACGCAGTCGACGAGATGATGCGGACGTCGACCTTGACACGCTTCGAACCGCCGACGCGTTCGAACTGCTGGTCGACCAGCACGCGCAGGATCTTGTTCTGCGTCTCGCGCGGCATTTCGCCCACTTCATCGAGATAGAGAATGCCGCGATGGGCCTCTTCCAGCGCGCCGATCTTGCGCTGCTGGCCGGGACCGCCTTCGGTGCCGAAAAGCGCCACTTCCATCCGGTCCGGGGTGATCGTGGCGGCGTTCAGCGCCACGAACGGCCCGCCGGACCGTGCCGACCTCTTGTGGATCATGCGCGCCACGAGCTCCTTGCCGGAACCCGACGGGCCAAGGATCATGATGCGGCTGTTGGTCGGCGCCACCTTCTCGATCGTCTGGCGAAGCTGCGAGACGGCAACCGATGTCCCGACCAGTTCCGCCGCATCACCAGCCCGTTTCTTGAGTTCGGTCACCTCGCGCTTCAGCTTGGAATTTTCGAGCGCCCGCTCGGCGATCAGGATCAATCGGTCCGCCTTGAACGGCTTTTCGATGAAGTCGAAGGCGCCGCGCTTGATCGCGGAAACGGCCGTCTCGATATTGCCGTGGCCGGAGATCATGACCACCGGCAGCTCCGGATGGCGGCTCTTGATCTCGTCGAGCAATGCAAGCCCGTCGAGCTTCGATCCCTGCATCCAGATGTCCAGGAAAACGAGCCGCGGCACGCGATCCGAAATCGTGGCAAGCGCGCTGTCGCTATCATGCGCGGTGCGGGTCTCATGCCCCTCATCGGACAGAATGCCGGAAACGATTTCCCGAATATCTGCCTCATCATCCACGACCAGAATATCAGACGCCATAAGCCAATTCCTTGTTTTTGTCCGTCCCGGGAACCACTGCCTTCTGTACATGCGGCAGCAGAACCCTGATCATGGCGCCCTTGCCATGATCGAAATCGGCGGGTGCGTCGTGCAATTCGAGCTGCCCGCCGTGTTCCTCAATGATCTTCTTGACGATTGCGAGCCCAAGACCCGTGCCCTTTTCGCGCATGGTCATGTAGGGTTCGAGAATGCGATGCCGGTTCTCCTTCGGCAGGCCGCTGCCGTTGTCGATGACGTCGACGACATAGGCCTCGCGCGCCGCATCGAAGACGGAGCGCACCTTGATCTTGCGGCCGTCGCGCTCATCGCCGCTCGGCACCGACTCGATCGCCTCCACAGCGTTCTTGATCAGATTGCCGAAAGCCTGGCCGAGCATGCGCGTATCGAACATGCCCCGGAGCGGCTCTTCGCCGAGTTCGCGGATGAATTCCACGTGGGAGGTGCCCATCTCCCTGAGGAAGATCGCGTCCCGCAGGATATCACGCAGATCCGCCTCCTCCTTGGTGGGCTTCGGCATGCGTGCGAAAGCGGAGAATTCGTCGACCATACGGCCAATATCACCGACCTGACGCACGATCGTATCGGTGCACTGGTCGAAGACGGCACGGTCATCCTCGGCAATCTGCTTGCCATAGCGGCGCTTCAGGCGCTCGGCCGAAAGCTGGATAGGCGTCAGCGGGTTCTTGATCTCGTGCGCGATGCGCCGCGCCACATCCGCCCAGGCGGTCGAACGCTGGGCGATGACGAGATCGGTGATGTCGTCGAGCGTGACCACGTAGGATTCATGCGCGGCGTGCTGCTCCTCGCGCGTGACCTGGACGGACAGCGTCCGCTCCTTGCCACCGCGCATCAGGTTCACCTGCTTGCGGAAATCAGCACGAGCGCGCGTCCTGGCCTCCGTCAGTACCTGGTCAACCTCGGGGGCGACATCCTGCAGCTTCTCGCCGATCAGCTTTTCGGCGGGGGCACCGAGAACATCCTCCGCGGAAGGGTTGACGATGGTGATTCGCCGGTCCTCCTCGACCCCGATCACCGCTGCGGTGACGCCCGAAAGCACGGCCTCGATGAAGCGACGGCGATCGTCGACCTCATCCTTTGCCTCGAGAATCTCGTCGCGCTGGCTGCGGATTTCCGAAATCATCTTGTTGAAGGTGCGCGACAGGTTGCCGACATCGCCATCCGCCGCCCGCACCGGCACCACGACGTTAAGATTGCCGGCCGCGACGTTATCGGCCGCACTGATCAACAGCCGGATCGGCCGCACGATACGGTCGGCCACCGCGATCGCCGTCCAGATCGCCGCAAGCAGCACGATCAGGGCGAAGCCGAGATAAAGCACCGCGAATGCTATCTGCAGCGATGTGCGTCCCGCCTCCATCTGCTGGTATTCGGCGGTATTCTCCTCCATGAGCCGCATGGCCGAGATGACCTTCGGATCAACCGCCCGGATCGTGTAGAGGAAGGAGCCCGGAATGGCATCAAGCCGGATGACGGCGCCGACGAGATTGGTGATGCCCGGCGGGATCAGTGTCGGCTGGCCTGCGGCTGCGGACTTCAGCGCGTCCTCGGGGATCGCCGGCAGCGGCTTTTCCGTCTTGATATCTGCCTGGACGATCGCCTGGCCGTCCTCCTGCACCAGAAAGGCGCCGAGCATGCCGCGACCACGCGCCTGACGCGTCATCAGCTCGACGAACCCGGTGCGATCGAGATAGAACATCGCGCGATTGCGTTCGAGGTCGTTCGACATCGACACCGTCTGGCCCTGAAGATAGCTGGCATTCTCAAGCATGTAGGCGCGGGCGACATCCTGCGAGGACTGCACGATCGACTGGGTGCGCAGCGAGAACCAGCGGTCGAGGCCGACATTCAGGGTCAAACTGGCAAAGATCGCCACGAGCACGGCCGGCGTGATCGCCACGATCGAGAAGAGAACCACGATGCGGACGTGCAGGCGGGCAGCGGCGCGTCCGCGATTGCGGGCCTTCAGCAGCCGCGCGACCTCACGGCCGATCAGGTACATCAAGCCCAGGATGAAAAGCGAATTGACGACGGCCGAGGCGATGACGACATTGGTGGTCGGCGCAATCGGCGTCAGGCCCAGGAGCACGAAGAGCGTCAGCGTCGCACAGATCAGCGCGCCGCTCGCCAGCAGGAGACCGGGAAGCGCAAACGACGCACGCCGGTCCTGGGCCGAGGCTGCCAGTTCGATCCCTGGCGGATCGCTATCGGCCTCGGGCGCTTTCACGCCATCCGTCATCGAATCCACTCCAATCCTCGCGGGTCGATCGCTTCGGCCCGGTCAGACCGGGTGAAGCACTAACAACTTCCTGGAAAACGCCCGATTCATCTTCTCGCCGGCCGCCATTCCGTCGAGGATTCACCAAGTCCTGCGTGACCTTTAAGCAACGCTTTGTGGCGAAAATGCAACGATGGGCCAAGGGTGTCAAGAAGCCGGGAACAAGGTTTATCCGTCATTCGCCTACCGGCACCTTTTTTCCGTTCAGACGGGGAGAAGGACGCAAGCTGCGAACTCCCGGCCCTCTCCGCGCTTGCGGCGAGGGGGCCAGGACGAGAGACAAATTCCAGGTGTCAGGCGCTGCGGGAACTGCGATAAACGGACACGCCGAGTTCGCGGATCTTCTTGCGCAGCGTGTTGCGGTTAAGGCCGAGCAGGTCCGCCGCCTTGATCTGATTGCCGCGGGTGGCGGTGAGCGCCGCGAGAATCAGCGGATATTCCATCTCTGTCAGGACGCGGTCATAGAGGCCGGGCGGGGGCAGGCCGTCGCCAAAGCTCGCGAAATAGGATCGCATGTTCTCTTCCACGGCCTGCGCGATGGTGAGCGAGCCGGTGCGGGCGCCCATCTTGTCGATCGGGCTGTCCGGCACGTCCGAGCGCAATTCCGCCTCGATAATCTCGCGAGTGATGACGTCCTGCGGATAAAGCGCCATCAGGCGGCGCACCAGGTTTTCCAACTCGCGCACGTTGCCCGGCCAGGCATAGGCCTTCATGAGGTCCAGCGCCTCGTTGTCGAAGCGCTTGGCGTCCAGCCCCTCCTTCTCGGCCATCTGCATGAAGTGGCGGACGAGGTCCGGAATATCCTCGGCGCGGTCGCGCAGCGGCGGCAGGCGCAGCGGCACGACGTTCAGGCGATAATAGAGGTCCTCGCGGAACAGACCCTGGTTGATGAGGTGCTTCAGATCCTTGTTGGTCGCCGCGACGATACGGACATCGGTGCGGATCGGGGTGCGGCCACCAACCGTCGTATATTCGCCCTGCTGCAGGACACGCAGCAGGCGCGTCTGTGCGTCCATCGGCATGTCGCCGATCTCGTCGAGAAACAGCGTGCCGCCCTCGGCCTGTTCGAAGCGGCCGGTCGAGCGGTTCTGCGCACCGGTGAAAGCGCCCTTCTCATGGCCGAAAAGCTCCGACTCGATCAGGTCGCGCGGGATCGCCGCCATGTTGATCGCCACGAACGGCCCGTTGCGGCGCTTGCCGTAATCGTGCAGCGCCCGGGCGACGAGCTCCTTGCCGGTGCCGGATTCGCCGGTGATCATCAGCGTCAGGTCCGTCTGCATGAGGCGGGCGAGGACGCGGTAGATTTCCTGCATGGCGGCGGAACGGCCGACAAGCGGCATGCCGTCCTGCATGTCGTCGTCGAGACGGGCAGGCTTGCGCTTCGGTTCGGCAAGCGCGCGGCCGATGATGGCGATGAGCTCCGTCAGGTCGAAGGGTTTCGGCAGGTAGTCGTAGGCGCCTTTCTCCGAAGCCTTGATGGCCGTCATGAAGGTGTTCTGGGCGCTCATCACGAGAACCGGCAGCTCCGGCCGTGCCTTCTTGATGCGCGGCAAAAGGTCGAAGGCGTTCTCGTCCGGCATGACGACATCGGTGACGACCAAGTCCCCCTCACCGGCCGAAATCCAGCGCCAGAGGGTCGCCGCATTGGAGGTGATGCGTACTTCGTAGCCCGCCCTGGTCAAAGCCTGGTTCAGCACGGTGCGGATCGCCGCGTCATCGTCCGCGACAAGGATCGTGGCAGTCATTTTTCACTTCCTGTGGAGTTCAAAGCGCGGCCGTCGCCGGCCTCTTCCTTATGCATGGGCATCAGAACCCGGAACGTGGTGCGGCGCGCCTGGCTGTCGCATTCGACAATGCCGCCATGCGCGCCGATGATCTTGGCGACCAGCGCAAGGCCAAGGCCGGAACCGTTCGTCTTGGTGGTGATGAAGGGATCGAAAAGATGCGGCAGCAGATCCGGGGGAACGCCGGGGCCATTGTCGATCACGCAGAATTCGAGCGGCAGCGAAATCTTCTCCCGCGTTCCCGCGACGGACAACCGGATGCCGGGACGGTAGGCCGTCGTCAGCATGATCTCGCCGTCCGGCTGGTCGCCGATCGCTTCCGCCGCATTCTTGATGAGGTTCAGGAAGACCTGCACGAGCTGGTCGCGATTGGCATAGACCGGCGGCAGCGACGGATCGTATAATTCGGTGATCTTGATTTCCCGCGCGAAACCGGCCTTGGCGACTGCCTTCACATGGTCGAGGACCGAATGGATGTTGAGCGGCACCCGATCCACCGGGCGTTCGTCGGAGAAGACCTCCATGCGGTCGACCAATGAGACGATGCGGTCGGTCTCGTCACAGATCAAGCGGGTCAGCGCGCGGTCCTCGTCCTGCACGGAGGTTTCCAGGAGCTGGGCGGCGCCGCGGATGCCGGAAAGCGGGTTCTTGATCTCGTGCGCCAGCATGGAGGCGAGCCCCGTCACGGACCGGGCCGCTGCACGATGGGTGAGTTGGCGGTCGATCTTGTCGGCCATGGACCGCTCCTGGAAGACGATCACCACCGAGCCCGGCTCGCTCACCACCGGGGCGACATAGAGGTCCACCAGCTTGTCCTGGCCGAGACGCGGCGAGGAGAGATCGACACGATACTCGTTGACCGGCGCCTTGCGCTCGCGCACCTGATCGATCAGCGCCAGGAGCGGACTGCCGAAAGGAATGAACGTGGAGATCCTGTTCTTCGCCAGATGGGCGGCGCTGGAGCCGAAAAAGGCTTCCGCCTCCCAATTGGCGAAGGCGATCCGGCCTGCCGCATCGACCAGGATCACCGGGTTCTGCACCGAATTCAGGACGGCCATGGCGAGCGCATTGCCGTTCGCGGCATTCTGCCCATTGTTCGACCCTGGCGACTTCGTCATGCGGCCTCCTTGCGTGCCACGAAGGCTTCGCCGGACAGCGCGGCAATCATCCGGCGCGAGACGTCGGCCGGGTCTTTCGAGATCATGATGGCAGCCTTTTCTTCCACGGGCAGGTCCGACGCAAAACGATCGAGATACCAGCCGAGATGTTTGCGGGCATGACGCAGCCCTGCCTCGCGGCCGTAAAGCGCCAGCATCGCCTCGTAATGCTCGATGACGAGGCCGGCCACCCCGTCCTGCTGCGGCGGCGCATGGCCGGCGAGCCAGCCCACATGCCAGGGGCGCCCTTGCGCGCCGCGGCCGACCATGACGGCATCGGCGCCGGAACGCTCCAGTATCTCGGCGGCATCTTCCGGCGATTCGACATCGCCATTGGCGATCAGCGGGATGGAGACGGCATCACGCACAAGCCGGATCGCATCCCAATCCGCCCGGCCCTCATAAAATTGCATGCGGGTGCGGCCGTGGATCGTCACGAGCCGAACCCCGGCCTCTTCGGCGCGGCGGGCGATCTCAGGCGCATTGATGGAATTTTCGTCCCAACCGAGACGCATCTTCAGCGTCACTGGCACCTTGACGGCATTGACGGTCGCCTCGACCAGCGACAGGGCGTGATCGGGATCGCGCATCAGCGCCGAGCCGGAATAACCGCCCGTCACCTTCTTTGCCGGACAGCCCATGTTGATGTCGATGATGTCGGCGCCGTTATCGGCCGCGATTTTCGCCGCTTCTGCCATCCAGTGCGCCTCGCGGCCGGCAAGCTGAACCATATGCGGCGAAATGCCCGCGCCTTTCAGCCGCGCCCAGGATTCGCCGCGGTTCATGACGAGCTCTCGGCTTGCCACCATTTCGGTCACAACAAGGCCGGCGCCGAAACGCCAGGCAAGCTGCCTGAACGGCAGGTCGGTCACGCCGGACATCGGCGCCAGGGCGACGCGATTGCGAATGGCGACAGGCCCGATCTGGAAAGGCTTGGCAAGATCCTGGAAACGCAAGTGATGATCTTTCGGGCACATGAGAGTTTTGCACTATTTTTATTCAGTTCCTGAGCGTTTGCCAAGAGCAATTCCGGAACTGCGTTATTTTTGGGCGGGCTGCTGGAAATGGAGCTTTTGAGTCTATAGTTCTCCCGCTGTCAATCCTTGAGGAAACGCAAACGGGTTACGGCCGATGGACGACAGAACCATGACAATCGGTATCGTCATCGTCGCAGCAGGCCGTGGCGAGCGGGCCGGCTCGCTTGAGGATGGTCCGAAACAGTACCGGCGAATCGGTGGGCGGCCGGTCATCACCCATACGCTGGAACGGTTTCTCACATGGCCCCGCAGCGGCCCGATCGTGGTCGTCATCCATCGGGACGACGAGGCTCTGTTTGCCGAAGCATGCGGCAAGCTTCCGGGAGCAGAGCGGGTCATCACCACATTCGGCGGCGAGACCCGACAGCGCTCCGTCTATGAAGGCCTCCGGGCATTATCCGGCACCGATGCGACACACGTGATGATCCACGACGCGGCGCGGCCTTTCGTGGACCGGGACGTCCTCGACCGCGTGGCGCAAGCGCTCGACGAGGGGCAGGAAGGCGTGCTGCCGGCAATCCCCGTCACCGACACGCTGAAGCGTGGCGGTTCCGATGGGCTGGTGCACGAAACCGTGCCGCGCGCCGGGCTCTACGCCGCCCAGACACCCCAGAGCTTCCACCTTTCCGCAATCCGTATCGCGCATGAGAAAGCGGCGGCACTTCGCCGCGAGGATTTCACCGACGATGCCTCGATCGCCGAATGGGCCGGCCTGACCGTAACGCTGGTCGAAGGCTCGGTCGACAACATCAAGCTCACCGTCAAGCGGGATATCGCCATGGCCGACGAAAAGCTTTCGCAGAGCACCCTTCCCGCCAACTTCCTTCCCGATGTGCGCACCGGCAACGGCTACGACGTGCATCAACTGGAACCGGGCGACGGTGTGACACTCTGCGGCGTCTTCATTCCCCATGACCAGAAGCTCAGCGGCCACTCGGATGCGGATGTCGCCCTGCATGCGCTGACCGACGCGCTGCTCGCCACCTGCGGCGCCGGCGATATCGGCGACCATTTCCCACCGTCGGACATGCGGTGGCGCGGCGCGCCATCAAAGATCTTCCTGGACCATGCGGCAAAGATCGTTCGCGAACGCGGCGGCACGATCATGAACGCCGACATCTCGCTGATCGCCGAAGCGCCGAAGATCGCCCCGCATCGGCAGAAGATGCGCGAGACCCTGGCAGACATCCTCGGCATTTCGGTCGACCGCTGCTCGGTGAAGGCCACAACCAATGAGAAGATAGGGTTCATCGGCCGCCGCGAGGGCATCGCGGCGATTGCCACCGCCACTGTCGTCTATCGCGGGGAAACCGCATGAGCCTCTTTCCCGGCGATATCGAAGAGCAGGCGCGCAAGATCGTTGTCGACTTCACCGCTCGAGGCCTGATGGTCGCGACCGCAGAATCCTGCACGGGAGGGCTGATCGCAGGCGCACTGACGGAGATTTCCGGTTCGTCCGCCGTCGTCGACCGCGGCTTCGTGACCTATACGAACGAGGCGAAGGCGGACATGCTCGGCGTCACGCAGGCCACATTGTTCGCCCATGGCGCAGTCTCGAAGGAAACGGCGCTGCAGATGGTGCATGGCGCGCTGTTTCGCTCGCGCGCGTCTGTCGCCGTTGCGGTGACGGGGATTGCCGGCCCCAGCGGGGGGACATCGGAAAAGCCGGTAGGCCTCGTGCATCTCGCCGCCCAAAGCCGATCGGGAACGATCCTGCACCGGGAAATGCGTTACGGCGATATCGGCCGGACCGAAATCAGACTCGCGACTGTCGGAACGGCACTGGAAATGCTGGTCGAGGCCGCCTTCGGCATGAAAAAGCGTCAGGCGTAGACCTTGTCCGCCCGCGTTTCGAAGGCTTCGGCGAACATTCGGAAGGCGCGGTCGAACATCGAGCCCATCAGCGCGCCTAAAATCATGCTCTTGAATTCGTAGTCGATGAAGAAATGCACCACGCAGGCGTCCGGCGAACCGTCCGCGGTTGGCTCGAAACGCCAGCGGTTTTCCAGATACTTGAACGGCCCTTCGATATATTTCACGTCGATGGCGCGCTCCGGCGGATTGAGCAGGACCTGGGTGGTGAAAGTCTCGCGGATCGCCTTGTAGCCCACCGTCATATCGGCAACGAGCAAGATCTTGCCATCACGCTCCTTGCTGGAGCGGATGGCCAGCGCCTCGCAAAGCGGCAGGAATTGCGGATATTTCTCGATATCGGCAACGAGCGCGTACATTTCATCGGCGCTATGCTTGACGGGGCGGCGGATTTCGAACTTGGGCATGAGACCCAGTTAAGCGTGAGCTCCGACAAGATCAAGAAGTTCCCGCATATCGGCCCGCGATTTCAACACCAGCACCGGCCTGTCGCCCGCATGTTCCTCCAGGCCGGCCAAGACACGCGGCCTGAACTTCTCCTCCCAGGTCCAGACGAACTGAAAAAACTCCCAATCCATCTTTTCAGGGCAGCCGGGAGCCATGTCCGGCCGCGTGCGGCCCCAATGTCTCATCCAGCGGCTCAAGATGCCCCAGACGTTGACCAGCCGCGGCATGCGCACCCAGACCACGATATCGCTGCGCGGCACGCGGATATCGAAGGTGGAGGAATTGGTGCCATCCATGACCCAGCGATCCTGAAGGATCAGCTTCTCGATGATGCGGCGCTGCTCGCCCCTTTCCCGCTGCACCCAGCCAGGCAGCCACAGCACGTCGCGATCAATCGAGAGATAGACGAGGCCGAAACGGCGGGCAATCTTCTGGGAGAGCGTCGATTTTCCGCCGCCGGAACAACCGACGACCAGGATGCGATCCGCATGCCGGACCTTGTCGGCGGCCTCTGCAATCCCCACGTAGCGGATCACATTCGAGCCCGATTTCATGTCCATGATAAGCTCCCCCCGAGAATCAGGCCCGACCCCACAGAACGCGGCATTAGCCGCCGATGATGACAGGAGGATTTCAATATCGCGCAGAGAATATTATAGAAGTCCGCCGAATACGTCACGGTAGTCTGGTCAGGCAGCCGATCCGACAATCGCCGGGCATTATTCGGATTAAGAAAATTTAATCTAGGATTCATCCGGTTGTAATGTTCCGCTGTAGCGAACACGTACAATGGAATATTCAATCAGCAGAAGACCGGACGCACCCGAAAGAGAAGCATCCATGGACGATTTCTCACAGATGATAAAGCTGCTCGAATCCGCAAAGCAGCTCGCCGACATGAACCAGCTTCCAATGCTCGTCTATCTGATTGAAATGGCAAAGGCCGAAGCGCGAGGTCACCGATTCATCCTGCGCGACCGCAGGCGCGGTCACGACAAGCACGAAAAGGTCGAGGCGGCCGAATAAAGAGCAGAAAACGTGACTGCCGCTTATTCGGCGGCAGCCAGCAGCTTCTTCTCACGTGCAGCCCTGAGGCGGGCGAAATCGTCTCCCGCATGATGCGAGGACCGGGTCAGCGGGCTCGAAGACACCATCAGGAAACCCTTGGTATAGGCGACCGTCTCGTAGGACTTGAACTCCTCCGGCGTGACGAAGCGCTCCACCTTGTGGTGCTTGCGGGTCGGCTGCAGGTACTGGCCGATCGTCAGGAAATCGACGTCCGCCGTGCGCAGGTCGTCCATGAGCTGAAGCACTTCGTTGCGCTCCTCGCCCAACCCCACCATGATGCCCGACTTGGTGAACATGGTCGGGTCCAGTTCCTTCACCCGCTGCAGCAGGCGGACGGAGTGGAAGTAGCGCGCACCCGGGCGAACCGTCAGGTAATTGCCGGGCACGGTTTCCAGGTTATGGTTGAAGACGTCCGGCTTGGCGGCGACGACGCGCTCCAGCGCGCCGGGCTTCTTCAGGAAGTCAGGCGTCAGGATCTCGATGGTCGTCATCGGAGACGCGGCGCGGATCGCGAAGATCACCTTCTCGAAATGTTCGGCACCGCCATCGTCCAGGTCGTCACGGTCGACCGAGGTGATGACGACGTGGGACAGGCCCATCTGCCGGACGGCTTTGGCGACGTTTTCCGGCTCATCCATGTCGAGCGCGTTCGGCCTGCCGGTCGCGACGTTGCAGAAGGCGCAGGCGCGGGTACAGATCTCGCCCATGATCATGAAGGTGGCGTGCTTCTTGTCCCAGCACTCGCCGATGTTGGGGCAGCCCGCTTCCTCGCAGACCGTCACCAGCTTGTTTTCCTTCACGATCGAGCGGGTTTCCGCATACCCTTTCGAAACCGGCGCACGCACACGAATCCATTCGGGCTTGCGCAGCACTTCCGTATCGGGCCGATGCGCCTTTTCCGGATGGCGGACGCGCTTTTCCTCGCTGGACCCGATCGTATCGAGAATGGTGACCATAAAAACCTGCTTTCAACCGCGTGCTTTTTCAGCGCCTGACGAGTTTGGCAACGAATAGCAAAATGCAGGCGCCCACGAAACCCTGCACCAGGTAACCCAGCCATCCGCCAGCGACATGGATATTGGCGCTCTCGAAGACGGCGTTGGCGATCACCGCGCCGACAATACCGATCACGATGTTCATCAAGACGCCGAACCGGAGGTCCATCAGGATGCCGGCAAGCCAGCCGGCCACGCCGCCGATGATGATCGCTGCAATCCAACCGATACCCATGTTTTTCTCCCGTCCAGACCAAGTCCAAGAAATATGGGCGGTTGCCCATCTATCTACAATAGAACCGAAAGGCCCCTCATCCGCCTGCCGGCACCTTCTCCCCGCGAGCGGGGAGAAGGTATATGCCGCGCCGCCGCCGTCTCTCTTCGGCCTAGCACGTGGCACGTCCCCTCTCCCCGCTGGCGGGGAGAGGGTCAGGGTGAGGGGCGATCCCAATCAGGCATTCAATGCCCTTCCATAGGCGTCGAGCACGCTTTCCTTCATCGTCTCCGAAATGGTGGGATGCGGGAAAATCGTGTGCATCAATTCCTCTTCCGTCGTCTCCAGGTTCATGGCGACGACGAAGCCCTGGATGAGTTCGGTGACTTCCGCGCCGACCATATGGGCACCGAGAAGTTCGCCGGTCTTCCTGTCGAAGATCGTCTTGACGAGACCCTGGTCCTCGCCGAGTGCGATCGCCTTGCCGTTGGCGACGAAGGGGAAACGGCCGACGCGGATGTCGCGGCCCTCGGCCTTCGCCTTTGCTTCGGTCAAACCGACCGAGGCGACCTGCGGGTGGCAATAGGTGCAGCCGGGAATCTTCAACTTGTCCATCGGATGGACGTTAGGGAGGCCGGCGATCTTCTCGACGCAGATGACACCCTCGTGCTCGGCCTTGTGGGCGAGCAGCGGCGGACCGGCGACGTCACCGATGGCATAGATGCCCGGCACGCTGGTCTTGCCGTAGCCGTCGATGACGATGAAGCCGCGGTCGGTCTTCACGCCGACAGCCTCAAGGCCGATGCCTTCGATATTGGCCTGTACGCCGACGGCGGAGATCATCCGGTCTGCTGTGATCTCCTGCGTCTTGCCGTCCTTGAGCTCGATCGTCGCGGTGACCGAGTTGGCGCCCTTCACGACCTTGGCGACCTTGGCTTCGAGCAGGATCTTCATGCCTGACCGCTCGAACTGCTTCTTCGCAAGGGCGGAGATTTCCGCATCTTCCACCGGCATGACCTGGCTCATGATCTCGACGACGGTGACGTCGACGCCGAGTGTCCGGTAGAAGCTGGCGAATTCGATGCCGATCGCGCCCGAGCCCATGACCAGCAGCGATTTCGGCATTTCCTCCGGCTTCATCGCCTCGAAATAGGTCCAGATCAGCTTGCCGTCCGGCTCGATGCCGGGAAGCGCGCGCGGGCGGGCGCCGGTCGCGACGATGATATGCTTGGCGGTATAGGTGCCTTCGCCGAGCGTGTTCTTCGGGATCGGGCCGATCGGCTCGACCGGCTTCTTGGTCGGCTTGCCGACGACGATCTCGCCGGGCTTGGTGATCTTCGCCTCGCCCCAGATGATATCGACCTTGTTCTTCTTGAACAGGAAGGCGACGCCATTGTTCATGCGGTGCGCTATGCCGCGCGAGCGGGCGACGATCGCCTTCAGGTCGGCGGTCACCGAGCCTTCGATCTTCACGCCGTAATCGCCCGGATGTTTTGCGTATTCGAAGACTTCGGCCGAACGCAGCAGCGCCTTGGTCGGGATGCAGCCCCAGTTGGAGCAGATGCCGGCCAGATGCTCGCGCTCCACGACCGCGACCTTCATGCCAAGCTGCGCGGCGCGGATGGCGGCAATATATCCGCCCGGACCGGATCCGATGATGATGACGTCGTAAGCATTGGCCATAGGCGCTTCACTCCTTGTCTAGCCGGCAAAGGCTGCTGCCGCAGCCCTGCCCTTGTTCTTCCGGGAGTGAAGCTTGGCCCCTATTCGCCGAGTTTTTCGGCTGCCGGTTCGGCCCGCGTCAGCATCCCGTATATTTCATCCTTCAAGGCGAGGCGCCGCTTTCGCATTTCCTCCATGCGGATGTCGTCGCATGGCTCGATATTCGTCTCGGCCTTGTGGATCTGATGGTTCACATCCTCGTAGTCACTGCATATCCGGTGAAAATGTCCGTCCCTCTCACGCAGATGGCGCATCTGGACGGCATATTCCGGAAATTCTTCGGCGAGATGGTGTGGTGTGTTCGACATTTCCCAGACCTCCGTTGGACAATCCGGGAAATGCTAGAACCATTCCATTCCGCTACTCCTTGACCCCGATCAATCCCTCGTTTCCATCAGAGCCCCAGCATCATCCGGACGATGGGCTCCAGACCCCGTCCGATCGCGCGGGTATTATCCGCATCGAGATGGATGCCGTCGATCGGCGTCGTTTTCGCAACCGAGCCCGCATCGAAGAAACCGCAACTCATCTCGTCGGCGAGATCACGGTAAAGCGAAGCAAGCATTGCCGACTCCTCGATGCTTCCCCTGTAGAGAGCACCGGTCAGCGGATTGGCCGTTTCGCAGAGGCTGGGTGGCGATACGATCAGTATTTCCGGCGGCTCGCATTCCCGCGTCCAATCATGGAAACGAATGAGGCTGATGAGCTTCTTTATCCCTTGTCGCGCGCCGATCGCCGTGCCGTGGATCATCGGCTTCATGTCGTTGGTGCCGAGCATGATGATCACCAGATCCAATGGGCCATGGGTATGCAGGATCGTCGGCAACAGGCGCGCGCCGTTGCGGTCGCAATCCCCAAGCCCGTCGTCATAAGCGGTGGTGCGGCCGCCGAGCCCCTCGGCCACGACATTCACGGAGGGACCAAGAGCGGCCGCAAGCACGCTCGGCCAGCGGTCCTCAAAGGCATGGCGGCCGCCGGTTTCGGCGTCCGTGCCCCAGGTCAGAGAATCGCCATAGCAGAGAACGGTTTTCATCGACGCACTCCTGGTTTCCCCCTCACGCGGACACCCTCCCCGCAAGGGGGAGGGAAAGTCCATCACACCAGCATCGCCATCGGGTTTTCGATGTAGCGCTTAAAGGCGGAAGCAAGCTCCGCCCCCAGCGCGCCGTCGATGACGCGGTGGTCGAAGGCGAAGGTCGCCGTCATCACCGTGCCCACCTCGATCTTGCCGCCCCGAACGACCGGCTTTTCGACGCCGGCGCCGATCGAGACGATCGAGGCCTGCGGCAGGTTGACGATCGAGGTGAACGAGGAGACGCCGAACATGCCGAGGTTGGACACCGACGTGGTGCCACCCTGGTATTCTTCCGGCTTCAACTTCTTGTCACGGGCGCGTTTGGCAAGGTCCTTCACCTCGTTGGAGATGACGGACAATGCCTTCTCCTCCGCCTTGCGAACGATCGGGGTGATCAAACCATCCGGGATCGATACGGCCACGCCGACGTCCGAATGCTTGTGCAGGACGCGGGCGGTCGAGGTCCAGGAGGCGTTCGCCATCGGCACATCGCGCAGGGCCAGCGCCATCGCCTTGATGATGAAGTCGTTGACCGACAGCTTGAAGGCCGGAACGTCGCCCTTCTCGGTCTTCTTCACCGGGGCTGAGGCGTTGATCTCGGCGCGCAGCTTCAGCATCGCGTCGAGTTCGCAATCCATCGAGACGGTGTAGGACGGGACAGTCTGCGTCGACTCGGTGAGCCGAGCGGCGATCGTCTTGCGCATGCCGTCATGCGGCAGAAGCTCGTAGGAGCCTTCCGCGAACAGCTTGAGCACGGCGTCGTCCGACGGGCCTTTTGCCATGGCCGGCGCGGCAGCGGGTGCAGCTTGCGGAGCAGTTGTCGGAGCGGCCTTTCCGGTGCCAGAGGCGACGGCCTTCTCGACATCGGCCTTGACGACACGGCCATGCGGACCGGAGCCGGTAACGGCGGAAATATCGATACCGGCTTCCTTCGCGAGGCGACGGGCGAGCGGTGAGGAAAACAAGCCATTGCCGATGCCGGTGCCGCTTTGGGCCGATGCCGGGGCGGCAGCGGGTGCCGGGGCGGCAGCGGGTGCCGGGGCGGCAGGTGCCGGAGCGGTCTCGGAAGCCTTCGGGGCCGGAGCGGCTTCCGCCTTCGGCGCAGGGGCGGCCTCGGCCTTCGGCACAGGGGCAGCTCCACCGCCAGAAGACGCGGCAGCCGAAACATCCTCGCCTTCTCCGGCGAGGATCGCGATCAGGGCGTTGACCTTGACCGCTTCCGTGCCGGCCGGGACGACGATCTTCGCAACGGTGCCCTCATCGACGGCTTCCACTTCCATGGTCGCCTTGTCGGTTTCGATCTCGGCGATCACATCGCCGGACTTGACCTTGTCGCCTTCCTTGACCAGCCACTTGGAAAGGTTGCCCTCTTCCATGGTCGGCGAAAGGGCAGGCATGGTGATGTTGATCGGCATCGAAACGCCCTCCCCTTATTTGTAGCAGACGGTCTTCACCGCCTGGACGACTTCGCCGACATTCGGCAGCGCCAGCTTTTCCAAGTTCGCCGCGTAAGGCATCGGGACGTCCTTGCCAGCGATCGTCAGGATTGGCGCGTCGAGATAGTCGAAAGCCTGCTGCATGACGCGGGTTGCGATTTCCGTGCCGACCGACGACTGCGGATACCCTTCCTCGACGGTGACGAGGCGGCCGGTCTTCTTGACCGATTCGATGACCGTCGGCAGATCCATCGGGCGGATGGTGCGAAGGTCGATCAATTCGACTTCGATCCCTTCCTTTGAAAGCTCCTCGACCGCCTTCACGGCATAGGTCATGCCGATGCCGAAGGAGACGACGGTCGCGTCCTTGCCGGTCTTGTGGATGCGGGCCTTGCCGATCGGCAGCACGAAATCATCAAGCTTCGGCACTTCGAAATGATGGCCGTAGAGGATCTCGTTTTCCAGGAAGATGACCGGGTTCGGATCGCGGATGGCAGCCTTCAGGAGGCCCTTGGCGTCGGCTGCCGTGTAAGGCATGACGACCTTGAGGCCCGGGACATGGCTGTACCAGGCGGCATAATCCTGGCTGTGCTGGGCGGCGACGCGGGCGGCCGCACCGTTCGGACCGCGGAAGACGATCGGAGCGCCCATCTGGCCGCCGGACATGTAGAGCGTCTTGGCAGCCGAATTGATGATCTGGTCGATCGCCTGCATGGCGAAGTTGAAGGTCATGAACTCCACGATCGGCCTGAGACCGGCCATGGCGGCACCGACGCCGACGCCTGCGAAACCGTGCTCGGTGATCGGGGTATCGACCACGCGGCGGGGACCGAACTCCTGCAGCAACCCTTGCGTGATCTTGTAGGCACCCTGGTATTCGGCGACTTCCTCGCCCATGACGAAGACATCCTCGTCGCGGCGCATTTCTTCCGCCATGGCGTCACGAAGCGCTTCGCGGACGGTCATGGTCACCATTTCGGTGCCGGCCGGAATATCCGGGTCGGAGGCCGTCGGCGCGATCGGCTGGGCCGGAACAGGTGCGGATGCGGAGCCGGTTTCAGTCGGCTTTTCTTCCTGCGGTACCTGCGGAGCCGCAGCCTTCGGCGTTTCGGCGGACGCTTCAGAACCGATGTCGGCAGCGCTTTCGCCGTCGGCGAGGAGAACGGCGATCTTGGTGTTCACCTTGACGTTTTCGGTGCCGGCCGGAACGAGCAGCTTGCCGATCACGCCCTCATCGACGGCTTCCACTTCCATGGTCGCCTTGTCGGTCTCGATTTCGGCGATCACGTCGCCGGAGGTAACCTTGTCACCTTCTTTTTTCAGCCATTTGCTGAGCGTGCCTTCCTCCATGGTCGGGGAAAGGGCGGGCATAAGGATATCGATAGGCATAAAACTCCCTCCCCTCGATCAGAGCAGAATGTCGGTATAGAGCTCGGACACATCCGGCTCCGGATCGGCCTGGGCGAAATCGGCGCTGTCGGCGACGATGTCGCGGACGTCCTTGTCGATCGCCTTCAATTCGTCCTCGGTCGCCCAGCCCTTTTCGAGAAGGCGAGCGCGCACCTGCTCGATCGGGTCGTGCTCGGAGCGCATCTTCTGTACCTCGTCCTTCGAGCGGTACTTGGCCGGATCCGACATGGAGTGGCCGCGATACCGGTAGGTCAGCATTTCGAGGATGATCGGGCCCTTGCCGGACCGGCAATGTTCCATCGCCTCGTCGGCGGCAGCCTTCACGGCGCGTACATCCATGCCGTCCACCTGGAAACCGGGAATGTTGAAGGAAGCGCCGCGCTGCGAGAAATTGGCCTGCGCCGTGGCCCGGGCGGTCGAGGTGCCCATGGCATAGCGGTTGTTCTCGATCACATAGACGACCGGCAGCTTCCAGAGCTCGGCCATGTTGAAGCTCTCGTAGACCTGACCCTGGTTGGCCGCGCCGTCACCGAAATAGGCGGTGCTGACCGCATTGTTGCCGCGGTATTTGTTGGCAAAGGCCAGACCGGTACCGAGCGAGACCTGGGCGCCGACGATGCCGTGACCGCCGTAAAAGTTCTTTTCCTTGGAGAACATGTGCATGGAGCCGCCCTTCCCCTTGGAATAGCCGCCCCGGCGCCCGGTGAGCTCCGCCATGACGCCACGCGCGCTCATGCCCGTCGCCAGCATGTGGCCGTGGTCACGGTAGCCGGTGATGACCTGGTCGCCTTCCTTCAGCGCCATCTGCATGCCGACGACGACTGCTTCCTGGCCGATATAGAGATGACAGAAGCCGCCGATGAAGCCCATGCCATAAAGCTGGCCGGCCTTTTCCTCGAAGCGGCGGATCAGGAGCATGTCGCGGAGGGCCTTGAGCTCCTCTTCCTTGCTGAAGTCAGCAAAGGTGCCGCCGTCGAAATTCTTCTTTGCCGGCCTGGATGCCGTCTTGGTAACAGATTTTGCCGTAGCAGACTTTGCCGCGGATTTGCGGCCGGATACAGACGCGGTTTTGGTCGGCGCCATTCATCCCTCCCTCTCGTGCTGCATGGAGAGCGGCTTTAGTGCCCGACGCTGGCCGTCGGAAACCCGCTCCGGTTTCGAGGCCGTACCATAGGCAAGAAACGAGACCCCAGCAATGCCATAAATGCATGGCTCACATTCCGCACAACACACTGAAAAGACTTGCGAAATGTTAAGTTAACCAGATTCCGGTTAACTCAGAAGTAGTTATTGAAGATGACGATTTCGTCGTTGCGCGAAACATTGAGCTGATAGCGGGCGATCTCATCGAGCATATCTTTCTCCAGAGAGCCGTCACTCATGAGCTGCACCTGCCGCTCAAGCGCCTCGCGTCTGGCCGTCAGCCTGGCGAGCTCCTCGGCACGCGCCTGCCGCTGACGCTCGAATTCCTCGGTGGCGATCAGACCCAGATCACCATGCACAGAATGATAGCCGAAGTATGAAAGGAAGGCGACGGTAATGGCGGGGAGGACAAAACGACCGAATTTTCTTTGTCTGTGATGCTTCGTCCACATGCCCAATCAACGCCTTGTCACGCTCTACGGGGATCGCAGAAATCGATCCGAACAGAATTTCAAATTCGCAGAACTTGCTTAAGCAATCGCTAACTAGAATCGAGTCCGCCGATCTCGACATTCAGGACGTGGAAGCCCCGTAAGTTCTGACGGGAGAAGAAATATGTCGCGCCGTTTTGCCCATTCACAACGCCGCGCGGAGGGACATCCCCTCTCCCCGCGTGCGGGGAGAGGGTGAGGGAGGGGCGTGGAGTTTAGGCCTTCAAAATGCCGCGGCCGGCATAAGCCGCCTGCGGACCCAGCATTTCCTCGATGCGGATGAGCTGGTTGTACTTGGCAAGGCGGTCGGAGCGCGACAGCGAGCCGGTCTTGATCTGTCCGCAATTGGTGGCGACCGCGAGGTCGGCGATGGTGGAATCCTCCGTCTCGCCCGAACGGTGCGACATGACAGCCGTGTAGCGCGCCTTGTGGGCGGTCTCGACGGCATCGAGCGTTTCCGAAAGCGAACCGATCTGGTTGACCTTGACGAGGATGGAGTTTGCGACACCCATGCGGATGCCGTCGCGCAGACGCGCGGAATTGGTGACGAAGAGGTCGTCGCCGACGAGCTGGCACGTGGCGCCGATCTTGTCGGTGAGCGCCTTCCAGCCGTCCCAGTCGTCCTCCGCCATGCCGTCCTCGATCGAAATGATCGGATACTTGCCGACGAGCTCGGCGAGGTAATCGGCCATGGCGCCGGATTCCAGCGTGCGGCCTTCGCCTTCCATCACGTATTTGCCGTCCTTGAAGAACTCCGTCGAGGCGCAGTCGAGCGCCAGGCAGACGTCGTCGCCCGGCTTGTAGCCGGCCTTCTCGACCGACTTCATGATGAAATCGAGGGCTTCCGGGGCGCTCTTCAGGCCCGGAGCGAAACCGCCCTCGTCGCCGACATTGGTGTTATGCCCCTGGGCGGCGAGTTCCTTCTTGAGGACATGGAAGATTTCCGAACCCATGCGCACCGCGTCACGCAGCGTATCGGCGCCGACCGGCATGATCATGAATTCCTGGAAGTCGATCGGGTTGTCGGCATGGGCGCCGCCGTTGATGATGTTCATCATCGGAACGGGGAGGACATGCGCGTTCGGACCGCCCACGTAGCGGTAGAGCGGCAGGCCGGCGGATTCGGCGGCGGCCTTGGCGACGGCGAGCGACACACCGAGGATGGCATTGGCGCCGAGGTGCGACTTGTTCGGCGTGCCGTCGAGCGCGATCATCGTCTTGTCGATGTGGATCTGGCTTTCGGCATCGAAACCACCGATCGCATCGAAGATCTCGGTGTTGACCGCCTCGACAGCCTTTTCGACGCCCTTGCCGCCGTAACGCTTGCCGCCGTCACGCAGTTCGACCGCCTCGTGCGCGCCGGTCGACGCGCCGGACGGAACAGCTGCACGGCCAAAAGAACCGTCTTCCAGATAAACGTCCACTTCAACCGTCGGATTACCGCGGCTGTCGAGGATTTCACGGGCGATGATATCGGTGATGGCGGTCAAAAGACTCTCCCTGGGCTTGGACGTCGGATCTATACGGTTCGGGTCACTGAACATGTCCCACAGTCAGTGACACGAAAATTACAATGCAGCCGCTTTTCGCGCTTTTTCAGGCAGGCGCTTCAGGCAGCCTTTGCGACCGCATCGAGGGCAAGCAGCTTTTCCAGCAGCCGAGGCATGTCTTTGAGATGCACCATGTTCGGACCGTCAGACGGAGCATTGTCCGGGTCCTCGTGGGTCTCGATGAAGAGGCCGGCGACACCGACGGCAACGGCCGCCCGCGCCAGCGTCTCGACGAATTCGCGCTGGCCGCCGGTGGAGCCGCCCTGTCCACCCGGCTGCTGGACCGAATGCGTCGCGTCGAAGACGACCGGAGCGCCCATCGCCGCCATAATCGGCAGCGAGCGCATGTCGGACACCAATGTGTTGTAACCGAAAGAGACGCCGCGTTCGCAGAGCAGCACATTCGGATTGCCGCTCTGGGTGAACTTGGCCAACACGTTCTTCATGTCCCAGGGTGCCAGGAACTGGCCCTTCTTGACATTGATGACGCGGCCGGTTTTCGCCGCAGCGACAAGCAAGTCCGTCTGGCGGCAAAGGAAGGCCGGGATCTGCAGCACGTCCACCGTCTGTGCGACGATGGCGCACTGCTCTTCCGTGTGAATGTCGGTGAGAACCGGGAAGCCGAATTCCTTCTTCAGATCGGCGAAGATTTCCATGGCGCTTTCGAGCCCGATGCCGCGCCTGCCGGAAATCGACGTGCGGTTCGCCTTGTCGAAGGATGATTTGTAGACGAGCCCGATGCCGAGCTTGTCGCAAAGCTCCTTCAGCGCACCCGCCATCATGAAGGCGTGGTCGCGGCTTTCCATCTGGCACGGGCCGGCGATCAGCGACAGGCGGGCATCCTGTGCGAAGACGACCTTGCCGTGCCCTTCGCCGACGGAGACGCGCGGATTGGCGGAGACTTCCATGAGACTATTCCTCGAAACCGAACAACACACCCTGGCCGGGCGCCGCCTGGACCAGCACACGGCCCTCCCGACGGACGAATGCGACGTCATTAGCAGCAAGGATGATCTCTGTCACGGCAAGATCGGCAGTCTTGAAGATGATCGCCCGGCCGCGCAGACCTTCGGCATTCGGCAACGGCGCAAGGGCGAATTCCGATTCGAGATCTTGATCCTGCATGACGCGGATGCGCGTGTTCGAAGCGACAAGCTCCACGGCCGCAGCTTCGATCCCGGCTTTCGCAAGCAGCACCTCTTCGAGCAGGGGCGCAAAATCGTCGGGCGATGCGGCCGAAAGAACGATCTCGCTCAAGCCGGTCACCGTATTGGAATGGCGTTCCAGTTCGCCTCGATCGGCCGGCAGCGGATTGATCCGCTGTGCAGAGAACAAGAAGAAATCCGGCGCATGCTCGTCTCCCGCAAAGGCCAGCCGGAAGCTTGCCTCAGTCTCGGAACCGTCCGGCATCTTCACGCCGCGGGAGAATTCCAGGATATCGCCCGCGGAAATCCCGCGCAGCCTGAAACGCGCGTGATCGGCTGCCGCATCGCCCGTGGCAACCGCGAGGGCCGAAAAGCCCTGACTGTTACGCGCCTTGCGGAAGTCGAGATCCCGGGCGGTGAAGACATTGCCGCGCTTGGCCGCGGCTGTCGCCTGACGCCGGTTGGCGATCGCCAGCGGCTCCAGATAGGCCCCATCCGAGAAAAACACGCAGGCATTGGCCGTGCCGAAAGGATGAAAGGCCTCCGGCGCAACTGTAAATCCGAGTTCTGCCAGTCGCGAACGCGCGACGGCAAGGTCCGCCACCGGCAGAACGAGATGATCGATTAGTCTAGCATTCACGCGAGAGCCCCCAGAATCCGGAATCGCAGCACTACATTGGCAGCGGATCGGCTTCGAGCAAGTGGTGTCGAAAGAGATATGTTGCAGACATCCATGAAGAAAAATCATCATACTTCACGAAAATTTAGGGACTTGCGGAACACATATGGAACATATAGTGTATGTTCTTGATTTGTTTCCGACTCTCAAGGTGCCAAATATGCTCACGCGCAAACAGCAGGAATTGCTTCTGTTCATTCACGAACGCATGAAGGAATCCGGCGTGCCGCCCTCCTTCGACGAAATGAAGGACGCGCTCGACCTCGCGTCGAAGTCCGGCATCCACCGGCTGATCACCGCACTGGAGGAGCGCGGCTTCATCCGCCGCCTGCCGAACCGGGCACGTGCCCTTGAAGTCATCAAGCTGCCGGAAGCCTATCAGTCGAGCCTGCAGCCACGCCGCGGCTTCTCGCCGAGTGTTATCGAGGGCAGCCTCGGCAAGCCGCAGCCGGTCGCTGCCGCTCCGGCCAAGCCCGCAGCCAACGACGATCTCTCCAACGCCACCACGGTTCCCGTCATGGGCCGCATCGCCGCCGGCGTGCCCATCTCGGCGATCCAGAACAACACGCATGATATCGCAGTGCCCGCCGAGATGCTTGGTTCCGGCGAACATTACGCGCTGGAAGTCAAGGGTGATTCGATGATCGAGGCCGGCATCCTGGACGGCGACACGGTGATCATCCGCAACAGCAACACCGCCAATCCGGGAGACATCATCGTAGCGCTGGTGGACGAGGAGGAAGCGACGCTGAAGCGCTTCCGCCGCCGTGGCGCCTCGATCGCGCTGGAAGCCGCGAACCCGGCCTACGAAACCCGGATATTCCCGCCCGACCGGGTAAAGGTCCAGGGCAAGCTGGTCGGCCTCATCCGCCGTTACCATTGATCAATTGCCGAAGCGGTTCCGGGAGCGCCGAGGCGAACATCTTGTTCCGCCAGTCATAGTGGCGATGCCTGCTCCAGGGGCGGTCATGGCCGGCCATGGCGGGGCGAATAGTCCATTGCCGGATGTCGGCTGCGCCGTGCAGGGAAATTTCGAGCGCACCAGTCTTTCGCAAAGCATTGCCGTTGATCATCAATGCGCCGGAGCGGCAGTGATCGAAACGGGCGCGCGGCGCGATGATGATATGGGCGGCATCGCAGGCCGCACCGGCATAACGGCTGTCTTCGACGGAGGCTATGTTGGTGCCCCCGGAAGTTTTCACCCCGCAGAAGACACGCGGCTCGCATACGAAATGACCGGCAGGCACCTGCCTGATGCGGGACCGCGCCGTCTCGATTTCGGCCTGCGTCAGCTCGCGGCGCTCCTCAGGCTTCCCATCGGGCGGTTTATCTCTTGCTGATGACACGTCCGGTTTTATGGGATCGCCCAGGAGAAGTGCCCGTTTCCACTGGCCGTAGATGAAATCGGGCGGACGGGTGCGGTTGGTGGCAATACCTTCCCTGCCTATCACGGCAATCATCGTTCCGTCCTCGGCAACTAGAATATCCGGCAGGGGCTTCGATCGTTCGTGCCAGGAGAACAGCAATGCGGCGGCAACGAGCGGAATGCCGACCAGCCGAAGCCTGCTTCTCAAAAGGGTCAGCAGAAGAAAACCGGCCGTGGAGACAGGCAGGAACCAGGGATGCTGACGACCGATACCGGCGTCGCCGCCCCAGGCCGCGACATGTCTTGCTATGGAGATCACCGCTTCCAGGCCGAGACCCATGAGCTTCAGGAAAGGCGCATCGAGCCCGAACGGTACGAGCAGCATGCCGACCAGTCCGGCCGGCATGACCACGAAAGAAATGATCGGCATGGCGGCGAGGTTTGCCGCCAGGCCGCCGTAGGTCGCAATCCGATGGAAATGCTCGACCGAAAAGATCGCCGTCGACGTGCTGCCGATCAGGGTCGTGGCAAGAATGCCCGCAATGAATTTCCAGGAAGCCAGTACCGGCGTCACCACAGGGTGACGAATTTGCAGCGGTTCCGGATCGTGCTTTTTCGATCGATTTTTCCAGAGCGCATAACCGGCGACCAGCGCTGCGGTAGCCGCAAAGGACATCTGGAAGCTGGGCCCCAGGATTTCCGAGGGCGAAACGGCGATAATGATCAGGGCCGAAAGCGCCACGTTGCGCAAGCTGATCGACGGTCGGTCGAAGAAGACTGCGACAAGCATGACCGCCATCATGATATACGCCCGCTCGGCCGAAACACCGAAGCCGGAAATCAGGTAATAGGCGGTCGCCATCACGAGCGCGCCGGCGGCAGCGATCTTCTTCACCGGATAGGCCTGGGCAAACCCGGGAAAAAACGAAAGGACAGTGCGGACGCCGACAAAGAAGATGCCGGCGGCAAGCGCCATGTTCAGCCCGGAGATCGCGACGATATGGGCAAGTCCGGAAAGCCGGAGCGCCTCGGTGGTCTCCTTGGAAATAGCCCGGCGTTCGTCGGTCACGATCGCGGCTGCGAAGGCGCCCGCATCGCCCGGCACCGTTTCGCGAATATGGCTTGCAATGGCGCTGCGCAGATCAAAAAGCCCGCTTTCGAATTCTGCAATCCAGGCTCGCGGCAACGCCGGGCCTGCCTCCTTATTCGGCACTCCATAGAAAAAACCGACGGCGCCGATACCATCGAAATAAGAAGAGAAGGCGAAATCGTTAAGCCCCGGCAGCGCAGGCCCCGAAGGCGGCGATATGCGTACCCGGCCGCTGATCGTCTCGCCGGTTTCCGCAGATTCGTGCCGCGCCCTGGCAAGCAGCGACACCCGCTCCGGAGGGCGTCGGATCTCGGGATTGGCTGTCCGTCCGACGCGGACTAAATAGCGCCAGCGTCCATTCGCATCGATTTCCCGCCGCTCGACCACGCCGGTCAGTTCGGTCGTCACCGGCGAGTCGAGAACGACTGTACTTTGCCTCCATGTTTCCAGCTCCGCGAGCATCATGCCGCCGAGAAAGAGTGCGGCGGCGACCGGGATGATACGTGCCATGCCGAATTGGTGACGCGTTATGGCAGCAATTATGGTGCATGCGAGAAAAGCCACAAAAAACGGCAGAAAAGCCGGATCTTGCGGCAAGGAGAACCAGCATGCGGCCCCTGCACCGACGACAACGGGAACGAAGAGGAAGCCATGCCCATGCGCCTCCTCTTCCAAGATCATGGACGGCGCATTGCGCCACAGGCGCTTCAAACCCACGGATATACGATGCGGAAGCGCCCTCCCCGGATGCACCACCGACCTTCGTTCGAAGGCTGGAGAAAGCTCCGAAAGATGCCCCTGGTCCACCGATCGGGATGCGTCTTCGCCGAACGCGAAATCCATCGGCCTGGTTGCCGGCCGCCCCGTCTTGATCAGCTTCGGAAACGCAGTGTCTTCCGACATGAAACGCTAAGCCCGCCCCGTCGCCAAATCATGCGACGATGCAACCTGCGCGTTTCCCGCCCTCCCGTCAACTGCCCGGGAAACCTCAGCAATCCCAGAGACCTGAACCGGGTTGCAACAACAAGTTGGAAGCCCAAGCAAAAGCGGTTGCCTAATATTCTTTCGCGCTGCACAAAATGCTACCAACGACTGCTTGGCATCAGCTTTCGGATCATATAGCAAAGCATCGGACGCTTAATTCTTGTGGCGCTTTTTGGGCGCCACGCCGCCAAAAGGTTGGAGGATCAGCATGACGGATAAAAGCGCAAACGTGGTAGTCGGCGACAGACAAGTCGATCTGCCGATCAAGTCGGGCTCCATCGGTCCGGACGTAATCGACATCGGCTCCCTCTACAAGCAGACCGGTACCTTCACCTACGATCCGGGCTTCACTTCGACAGCATCTTGCGAATCCAAGATCACCTATATCGATGGCGACGAAGGCATCCTGCTGCATCGCGGCTATCCGATCGAGCAGCTCGCCGAGCACGGCGACTTCCTGGAAACCTGCTACCTGCTTCTCTACGGCGAACTGCCGACCGCCGCCCAGAAGAAGGACTTCGACTATCGCGTCACGCATCACACGATGGTGCACGAGCAGATGAGCCGCTTCTTCACCGGCTTCCGCCGCGACGCTCATCCGATGGCCGTCATGTGTGGCTGCGTCGGCGCACTTTCCGCCTTCTACCACGACTCGACCGACATCACCGATCCGCATCAGCGCATGGTCGCTTCGCTGCGCATGATCGCCAAGATGCCGACCCTTGCCGCGATGGCCTACAAGTACCACATCGGCCAGCCCTTCGTTTATCCGCAGAACAACCTGGACTATGCGTCGAACTTCCTGCGCATGTGCTTTGCCGTTCCGTGCGAAGAATATGTCGTCAATCCGGTGCTGTCGCGCGCCATGGACCGCATCTTCATCCTGCATGCGGACCATGAACAGAACGCATCGACCTCGACGGTCCGCCTCGCAGGTTCCTCCGGCGCCAACCCGTTCGCCTGCATCGCGGCCGGCATCGCCTGCCTTTGGGGCCCGGCCCATGGCGGCGCCAACGAAGCGGCACTCAACATGCTGACGGAAATCGGCACGGTCGACCGCATCCCGGAATATATCGCCCGCGCCAAGGACAAGAACGATCCGTTCCGTCTGATGGGTTTCGGCCACCGCGTCTACAAGAACTACGATCCGCGCGCCAAGATCATGCAGAAGACGACGCACGAAGTTCTCGGCGAGCTCGGCCACAAGGACGATCCACTGCTGCAGGTCGCCATGGAGCTGGAGCGCATCGCGCTTACCGATGAATATTTCATCGAGAAGAAGCTCTACCCGAACATCGACTTCTATTCGGGCATCACGCTGAAGGCGATGGGCTTCCCCACCACGATGTTCACCGTGCTCTTCGCGCTTGCCCGTACCGTCGGCTGGATCGCCCAGTGGGCCGAGATGATCGAAGATCCGCAGCAGCGCATCGGTCGCCCCCGCCAACTCTACACCGGCGAGCCGATGCGGGACTACCTGCCGATCTCCAAGCGCTGATCGAAGCCAAATTCGAAATGAAAAACCCGGTCAAAGATGGCCGGGTTTTTTCTTGTCCAGAATTTCGAGAACGACGCCGGCCGCTGCTTCGCCCGGCGGCACAGGCACCTGCAGGCGCTGCCAGGTGAGATCAAACCCTTCCATCATGGCATACCGCTGCGTGGTATTGCTGGACAGCCGCTCCGCCCAGCGGCAAAGGCTGCCTGGCCGCACCACTTCGTTGATATATTCCGGCACCACAGGATAATCCGCGATCAGATTCGGCAGCGCGCCGGACCAGATCTTGATCCGCTTCGACATCAGCATGATCAGCCAGTCCGCCTTGTAGGCCGAGACGACGGGCACGTTCGAGAGGGCGAGTTCGAGGATGACGGTGCCGGAGGCGGCAATCGCCGCATCGGCTTCCGCGAAGGCTGCCCATTTGCTCTCCGCGTCGACGGTGATCTCGGGCTTGACCGGAAGGGCTGCCGCTAGTTCGCGCACCAGTTTCTCCTGGCGCGGTACGGTCGGCAGCAGGAAGCGTGCCTTGCCGTTGCGCGCGACGAATTCCCGTGCCGCTTCGCCGAACACCGGCAGCAGCGCCTTGATCTCGGCCGACCGCGAGCCCGGCAGAAGCAGGATGGTTTTCTCCTCATGCTTTACCTTCGCGGGACGCTCGGCGCGAATGCCGCGCACCTTGAGCAGCGACGGATCGTCGGTCAGCCGATGGCCGACGAATGTCGTCTCGGGACCGCCGAGCCGCTTCATCGCCTCCGGTTCGAAGGGCAGAACGGCCAACACGTGGTCGACATAGGCGAGCATCGCCGTGGCGCGATATTCCTTCCACGCCCAGACGCTCGGGCAGACATAGTCGATGATCGGCAGATCGGGCAGAGCCGCCCGCACCTTCTTCGCGACTCGATGGGTGAAATCCGGGCTGTCGATGATGACCAACACATCCGGCCTGGCGGCGACGATCGACGCGGCCGTCTGGTTGATCCTTCTAATCAGGTTCGGCAGGCGGGCCAGCACCTGGGTGAGGCCCATGATCGACAGTTCGGAAAAGTCGAAAAGCGAGGCCAGGCCCTGCGCCGCCAGCGCATCACCACCGACGCCGATCAGGTCGACCGGTCCGCCATGAGCCGCCTTCAGCGCAGCAATCAGATCGCCACCCAAAAGATCGCCGGAGACTTCGCCAGCGACAACACCGACCTTCAAGGCCCTGCTCATGACAATCCTCCATTCAGCAGGCCGGAATTCGAAAGGCCAAGGTCGATGCCGAAGACGAAAATGCCTGCGGCATCCGCGGCAGCGATCATCGTCTCCTCCTCCAGTACCAACGCACGTCCGGCCTCCACAGCGATGCCTGCGAGCCCGGCCTTCACCGCATTCTCGACGGTCGAAGGGCCAATTGCGGGAAGATCTGCGCGCATATCCTGCTGCGGTTTGCAGAGTTTGACCAGCACTCCTTTTCGACGTGCTGAAATACGTCCCTCGGCGCGCAAGGTGGCGACCCGCTCCAGCATGCGATCCGTGCCCTCCACACCTTCGAGCGCAACCACGCGGCCGCCGACGCTCACCGCGCCCTGGCCGATATCGAGTTCTCCTAAGCGCCGGGCCGCCTCCGAAGCCATTTCGATATCGCGACAGTCCTCTTCGGAAGGCTTGTGGGCGCCAAGAGGCCCGGTCCTCGCCAGCAACCCGGGAGCGATCTCATGCGCGCCGATCACCCGGCAACCCTGCGCCTCGATAATGCCGATCGCCGCCTGCAGCAGCGCGTCGTCGCCGCCGGAGACCAGTGTGCGGACCAGTTGCGACAGCTTGCGCAGCGCCTTCCAATTGGGGCGAATGTCGCGCCAGTCCGGCCGCCGGGTAACCCCGCCGGAAAGCACGACGCGATCGATGCCTTTCTCGCGGAAAATCCGGTCGAAGCCGACGATGTCGGCAATGCTGGCCGTGGCAGTCTCGAAGCCGTCAAACCGTTGGTTGGACTCATTGCGCAGCGGAATGATAAAGGGATTTTCACCGGTCGCACGTGCGGCCTCCGCCAGGTGGACCGGCAGGAATCCGTTTCCGGCGATGATCGCCAGCCGGCCCTTCGGCGCAAGGCCCGGCACGGCAGATCAGCCCTTGCCGCGGAAGGGAGAAGAGAGAGCGCGGTCGCTGTCGGCCGCGATGAAATCAAGAATCTCGATCACTTCCTTGCAATCGGCATATTCATCACGGATCGCCGCCGCATTGGTGCGGATATTGCCCTCGCCTTCGAAGATCTGCTTGAAGGCGCGTCGCACCGCGTGGATGGTCGAACGCTCAATGCCGGCGCGCGTCATGCCGACCACGTTCAACCCGCCGAGCACGCCCGGATTGCCGTTCAGCATGCCATAGGGAATGACGTCGTAATTCACTGCCGAAAGCCCGCCGATAAAGGCCTGGCGGCCGATGCGGGTGAACTGGTGCACGGCGCAGCCGCCGCCGAGAATGGCGCGATCCGCCACATACACATGCCCCGCCAACATGACATTGTTGGACATGATGATATCGTTGCCGAGCTGGCAATCATGGGCGACATGGGAATTTGCGAGAAACAGGCAATTGTTGCCGACAACGGTCTTGCCGCCGCCGCCGACGGTGCCGCAGTTCATGGTGACGCCTTCGCGAATGGTGCAGTTATCGCCGACCGTCAGCGAGGAACTCTCGCCGGCCTCATGAAGACTTTGCGAGATCCCGCCAATCACCGCCATCGGAAAAATGCGGCAATTGCGGCCGATCTCCGTATTGCCGGTGACGACCGCATGGGAAATCAGCTCAACGCCATCCTTCAGCACGACGCGCGGACCGACATGCGAGAACGGGCCGACGATGACATTCTCGCCGATGACGGCGCCGTCTTCGACCACCGCAAGCGGATGGATGCGCGCGCTGGCAGCGATCTTGCTCATTCGCCGCCCTTACGCATCATCGCGCCGATATCGGCTTCCGCAACAAGCGCGCCATCGACCTTGGCGTCACAATGGAATTTCCAGATATTGCCGCGCTGCTTCTGCTTGATGACATGGTATTCGACCCGATCACCCGGCACGACCGGCTTGCGGAAACGGGCGTTGTCGATGGTCATGAAATAGACGAGGTAGCCGCCCTCGCCTTCCTTCCGCGCACATATGGCGCCGGCAGTCTGAGCCATGCCCTCGATCAGCAGCACGCCCGGCATGATCGGCCGATCAGGGAAATGGCCGGTGAAATGCGGCTCGCTAGCGGTTACGTTCTTGATGCCGATAGCGGAATTGTCGCCATCGATCTCAATGATCTTGTCGACCAGCAGGAAAGGATAGCGGTGCGGCAGCAGCTTCATGATTTCCTGAATGTCGGCCGCGCCGAGCTCCGGCTTGGTCTCATCAGTCATTCTTCTTTTCTCCTTTGCGCTTTGCCCGCTCATCCGACCGCGCCATGATCTCGGCCATGTCCCGCAAGAAATCCTTCATCGGCCGGGCGGGAATGCCGCCATAGACCACACCCGGCGGAACATTGGCGACCACACCGCTCATCGCAGCAATCTGGGCTCCATCGCCGATGGTGATATGGCCATTAATGCCAGACGCGCCGCCGATCAATACACCGTTGCCGATCTTCGTGGAGCCCGCGATGCCCGCGCCCGCGGCGATGCCGCAATGGCGACCGATGCGGACGTTATGCGCGATCTGAACCTGGTTGTCGATCTTGGTTCCTTCGCCGATCACCGTATCGTCCATCGCCCCACGATCGACGGTCGTGTTGGCGCCTATCTCCACATTGTCCTGGATGATCACGCGGCCGATCTGCACGATCTTCAGCATGCCCCTCGGGCCCGGTGCATAACCAAACCCGTCCTGCCCGATGCGGGCCCCGTTGTGAATGATGACGTTATTGCCGATCAGGGCCACGAAGACGCTCGCGCCTGCGGCAATCGTGCAATCCCGGCCGATCCTGACGTCAGCGCCGACAACGCTGCCCGCGCCGATCCGCGTTCCGCTGCCGATCTCTGCCCGGGCACCAATCACGGCCATAGGCTCGACTTCAACCCCCGGCTCCAGCTTTGCCGTGGGATCGACGAAAGCCGCAGGCGAAATGCCCGGCGGCGATGACATGACCGGCGCCGGCCTCATTGCCTGCGGATGCAAGATCGCTCCGGCCTGCGCAAAGGCCGTATGCGGCGTCTTGGTCAACAAAACAGGAATATGGTCGGGAACGATTGCGCTGATGGCCGACTCGCAGAGAATCGCGGACGCCCGGCAGGTCTCGAGTTCATGCCGGCTCTTGCGGGACAGGATATAACAGATCTGCCCTTCGCCCGCCCGCGCAACCGGAGACACCGAATAGATCATCCGGCCGCCGGCACTCTCGTCAAGCAGCTCGGCCCCAAGACGGACGGCCAGCTCGCGCAGGCTCATGCCATCATGGGGCGGAAAGAACTCATTGGGGTCCATAAAACCGGAACTCCAGAACAGATTTCCGCCCACTGGCGCGGGCGGAAACGATCAGAACTGGTTCGCCATGCTGAACCGGAATTCCTGGGTTTCGTCGAAGTCTTCCTTGACGACCGGCTTGGCGTAGTCGAAGCGGATATTGCCGAACGGCGATGCCCACATGACGCCGACGCCGACGGACGCACGCCAGGACATGTCCGTACCCTGCGCGGTGCTGGTACCCAGGTTGACGTCATTGCCGTAAAGCGTACCGGCATCCGCGAAGACCGCGGCGCGCAGACCGAAATCCTCCGGGAAAGCCGGCATCGGCATGGACATTTCAGCCGAGGCCGTGAAGTAAGTCGTGCCGCCCAGCGGATTGCCATGATCGACCGTGCGCGGACCGATACCGTCGTTCTCGAAGCCACGAATCTGGCGGCCGCCGATGGTAAACTGATCGAAGACGTGCAGATCATCACCCGTCGAGACAACGTGACCGGCACCGACCGCGATCGAGCCGATCAGGTCCGCTTCCGTCGACAGTGTCTGGAAATAACGGGCGCGGCCGGAAATCTTGTAGAAGTCGGAATCGCCACCAAGACCCGCATATTCATGCGTGATCGTCGCATAGATACCCTCGCGCGGCAGCGTCTGGCTGTCGAGCGTGTTGTAAGTCAGCGTCTGCGAGATCGACGACTGAACGAACGTTCCTTCATCGATCATCGCGGCATAAGGATACGAAACGTTGTCGTCGGCCGTGAATGGCAGCCCATCGGCCCCGAAAGCGCCGTCGTTGTCGTATTTGATTTCCTTGTAGGTGTAGCGGAACGTCGTCGCCAGATCCTCGGTGATCGGCGCCGTGACGCGCAAGGTGACGCCCTGTTCCTCGTAGTCGTAATAATCGTTCGACGACGTGGAGCTCTTGAAGAGGTCGAAGCCCGCGGCCAGACGGTAACCTAGGAAATAGGGCTCGGTGAACGAAATGTTGTAGGTGCGGGCATCGTCGAGACCGCCGCCGACCGCGACACGAATGAACTGTCCGCGCCCCAGGAAGTTCTTCTCTTCGACAGAGGCCTCCAGGATAAAGCCGTCGCCACCGGCGGAATAGCCGGCACCGATACCGAACGAGCCGGTCGGCTGATCTTCCACATCGACCACGACGACCACCCGGTCGGATGCGCTGCCCTGCGTCGTCGAGATGTTGACCTTCGTGAAATAACCCAGCGCTTCCAGGCGACGCTTGGCACGCGAAATCATTTCCTGGTTGAAGGCGTCGCCTTCGCTGAAATCGAACTCGCGGCGGATCACGTAGTCACGAGTGCGGGTGTTGCCGCGAACCTCGATGCGCTCGACATAAGCACGCTCGCCCTGATCAACGAGATAGCTGACGCCGATCGTGTGGTTTTCCATATTACGGTCGCCGCGCGGAGTGACGCGAGCGAACGGATAACCGGCCGCGGCAACGCGCCGGGAAATCCCTTCCATGGTCTTCTGGATCTCGCGCGCGTCGTAAGTGCCGCCCTGGCGAGTCTCGACGAGCCCCTGGAGATCCTCGCCGCTGACGCCTTCGACGGTGGATTCGACCCCGATGTTACCGTACTGGTAACGCTGACCTTCCTCGACGGTGAAGGTGATGTTGTATTTGTTGGTCGACTCGTCGAGTTCGGCACTCGAGGAAATCACCCGGAAATCCGGATAGCCGTGATTGTAATAGAACTGGCGCAGCGCATCCTCGTCGGCGCGCAGCTTGTCCTCGCTATAGATATCCTTGCGGGTCAGGAAAGAGAGCGGGCCGGATTCCTTCGTGATGATCACGGATTTCAGGCGGCCGTCACCGTAAGCCTGGTTGCCGACGAAATTGATGTCGGCAATCTTCGTACGGTCTCCTTCGTTGACCACGAAGGCAAGATTGACACGGCCCTCGCCGACCGGTGCGGTCTGCGTGGTGACCTCCACATCGTCACGACCGATCGCCCGGTAGGCTTCGCGGATGCGCTCGATATCGGCATTGATCATCGTCTCGCTGTAGGGACCGAGCGGCTGCGTCTGCACCACCGTCTGCAGCTTGTCGTCCTTGATCTTGCGGTTGCCGTTGAACACGACCTGGTTGATGAGCTGATTCTCGCTCACCGTAACAACCAGCGTGCTGCCGGAAACGCTGATGCGGACATCGGAGAAGTAGCCGGTCGAATAGAGCCGGCGTACGGATTCGTCGATGTCATTGTTGGAAAAGGAGACACCGGGACGGATCGTCAGATTGGAACGAACGGCTTCCTCGCCCGCCCGCTGTGCGCCCCGAACCTGGACGCTCCGGATCACCGCCGCTTCGGCAGAAGGTGCGGAAGCAAGTACCAGTACACCTGCGCCCGATGCAACAACACTAGCAGACAGCGCAACCGCCGACACTGCGTTCAAGAACTTTGAACCAGCCTTCATTTTCAATTCTTACCTTTTCCCGTTGTCCCTCACCGGGTGGGAGCCCGACTCCGGCCACGTGTGTCGTTTTACCTTCTTTTGCCCTACAAGCAAGCGATCGCGTTAATTTCTGTTTACTTCCTTCTCATGCGTGACCCAATCGCCACGCAACAGTTGGAAACATGGTGAATAAACAGTTTCCTTCATCATTTGAAGGACATCAGCCGATCAGGTTGCTGATGTCGTTGAAGGTCGCGAAAACCATCAGGCTCAGCACCATGGCAAGTCCGATGCGAAAAGCCATCTCCTGAGCACCGGCTCCCAGCGGTCTGCCACGCACTGCCTCTATGGCATAAAAAACGAGATGTCCACCGTCCAGAACCGGGACAGGCATCAGATTGAGAAGCCCGATCGATACGGAAAGAACGGCGGCAAGCTGGATCACGGCGGCAAAGCCGAGCGTCGCCATCTGTCCGGATGCCTGGGCGACGCGCACCGGCCCTCCGAGCTGATCGGCCTTCATGCGGCCGGTCACCAGGTTGCCGATATAGCGGAAAGTGCCCGTGATGATATGCCCGGTCTCCGTGACACCTTCTGCCACCGCCTGCAGCGGCGTGAAGCTCTCGACCCGGAAATTGCCGCGCTCCTCGTTGGTGACGATGCCGATCAGGCCGAGCTCGACCTTGTTGCCGAACTGGTCGGTGATTTCCGTCCGCTTGGGGATCATCGGCAGGTCAATATCCTGACCGTTGCGCTCGACCGTCACGACGATCGGGGTCTCGGGCCTGACACTGACATAACGCCGCACGTCGTCGAAGGTGCGGATGCGCGAGCCGTCAAGCGCCACCAGCCGGTCACCGGGCTCAACGCCGGCCGCCAGAGCGGCGCTGTCCGGCTGCACTTCGGCAACCACCGGATCGGCAACGACCTTGCCGTAAACGCTGAACAGGACTGCGAAGATCGCAATCGCGAGAATAAAGTTGGCGATCGGGCCAGCCGCGACAGTCGCCGCCCTCTTCCACAATTTCGCCCCGGCCAGCGTCTGAGCCTTCTCTTCCTCGGTCATCCCCTGAAGCCCGCTCGCATCCGGCAGGCTCGCCGCATCCTCATCGCCGAAGAACTTCACATACCCCCCGAGAGGGATCGCGGAGATCTTCCACCGCGTGCCACGACGATCAGTGAACCCCAAAAGTTCCGGGCCGAAACCGACCGAAAAGGCGGTGGAGCGGATGCCGCACCAGCGGCCGACGAGATAATGGCCCATCTCATGCACGAAAACGAGCAGCGACAGGACGAGTATGAAGGGGATGATGTAGCCGGTGATGAAGCTGAGGATGGCCATCAAAGTTTCCGTTTCAACATTCTATCGGTCGCAGCGCCTTCAAAAACCGAAAAGGAAGGCCGCAACCGATATACCAAGATGGCCCGTCGAGGCCGAGTAAACAAGTGTCAACAGAAACGCTGCGAAACAGGCGAAAACGAGGCCGTCGACACGGTCCATGACACCGCCATGTCCCGGAATGAGATGGCTCGAATCCTTCACGCCGAACCGGCGCTTGATGAAGGATTCAAAAAGATCGCCGATCTGGCTGGTGACGGACAGCAGGATCGAGATCGCCACGGTCCAGAGGGACAGCCGCGAAAAGACGACCAGCGCCACCGCCGAGCTCGCGATGGCAGCGGAAACGGTACCACCGATCGCACCCGACCACGTCTTTCCCGGTGAGATCCTTGGCGCCAGCTTCGGTCCCTGCAAGGCCCGACCGACAAAATAGGCGAAGATGTCGGTTGCCCAAACGACTGCAAAAATAAAGAGCGTCGCAACGAACCCGGCCTGATCGTCGGCCCGAATTGCGGCGAGCGATATCCCGCTCAGGCCCGCATAAACGATGCCGCCCGGCAACCACCAGCTTCCCTTGCGCCACAGCACGAGGAGAATGGCCGTGATCGCAGCGCCGCCGAGAAGCGGGATCGCCAGATCCCTCTCACCGAAGACGATATTGTAGGCGACCAGAAGGATCGCGACCCAGCCGAAGGCATTTGCCGAAAAATCGCGTTCGCCAAGTTTGGTTATCGTCGACCATTCGTAATAGATCAGGATGGCGATCACCGCCGCCAACGCGCGGAAGGAAAAACCGCCATACCAGGTGGCCGCAAGCACGACCACCGCAAGAATCAGGCCGGAAACGATGCGGCGTTTGAGTTCCGGGCTCATCAACCGACCACTGCGGCGGTCTGGTTCGACAAGCCGCCGAAACGCCGGTCGCGCGACGCGAAAATCCTGAGGGCATCATAGAAGAGCTTGCGGTCGAAATCAGGCCAGTATTCCGGCAGGAAGACGAGTTCGGAATAGGCGGCCTGCCACAAAAGGAAGTTCGAGAGCCTCTCCTCACCGCTCGTGCGAATGATGAGATCGGGATCGGGAATGCCGGCAGTGTCCAGGCTCTCGCTGATCCGGTCGGCATCGATATCGGCCGCCGTCAAAAGGCCAGCCTCCACGTCGCGGGCAAGCTTGGCGACCGCACGGGCGATCTCGTTTCTCGCGCCATAATTGAAGGCGATGACGAGCGTGAGAGCCGTATTGAACCGCGTCGTCTCTTCGGCCTCCACCAGCAACGGCAGAATGTCGCCCTGGAGTTCGTCGCGCTCGCCGATCACCCGGATGCGAACATTCTCGCGATGAAGTTCGGCGAGATCGCGGCGGATAAAGCGGCGCAGAAGGCCTAGAAGATCATTCACTTCGGATTCAGGGCGGCTCCAGTTCTCCGAGGAGAAGGCAAACAATGTCAGGTATTTGACGCCTGCCTCGCCTGCGGCGCGCACCGTTTCCCGGACTGCTTCCACTCCTTTGCTGTGCCCGACGGTGCGGGGAAGCCCGCGCTTGTTGGCCCAGCGGCCGTTGCCATCCATGATGATGGCAACATGTTGAGGGATGATCGCAAGTTCGGGATTCGCCATATTCTATGCGGTTCCTTTGGCGGCCAAGGTCAAGCCTTAGACCTGCATGATTTCCTTTTCTTTGTCCGCAAGCAAGCGGTCGACTTCGGAAATCGTATCATCCGTCATCTTCTGCACTTTTTCCGATTGCGCGCGGCTGTCGTCCTGGCCGATTACGCCGTCCTTTTCGGCTTTTTTCAGGCCGTCCATGCCATCGCGGCGCACATGACGGATCGCAACCTTGGCCTTTTCCGCATAATCGTGAGCAACCTTGACCAGCGACTTGCGGCGCTCTTCATTGAGTTCGGGAAGCGGGATGCGCAGATTCTGGCCATCAACAATCGGATTGAGGCCAAGATGCGATTCGCGGATCGCGCGATCCACCGCGCCCACCATCGACTTGTCCCAGACGGAGACGGAGAGCATGCGCGATTCCGGCACGGTGATGTTGGCGACCTGGTTCAGCGGCATACGCGAACCATAGGCCTCGACCGTCACCGGATCGAGAATATTGGCCGAAGCCCGGCCGGTCCTGAGCGATGCGATATCGCCCTTGAAAGCGGTAATTGCGCCGTCCATGCGACGCTTGATATCGTTGAGATCGATTGCTCCACTCATCACATCTACTCCCTTATTGTTATTTGGGCAGCCCTGAAAACTTGCGGCTCAGTTGTCCGCTACGATGGTCTTGCGGCCGCCGCCGGTCAAGATTTGGGCGAAGCCACCCTTTTCATGAATCGAGAACACGATGATCGGTATCGCATTCTCGCGAGCAAGCGCTACCGCCGCTACATCCATTACAGCCAGCCCTTTTTCGAGCACTTCGCCATGCGTCAGCGTCTCGAAACGGGTCGCGGTCGGATCCTTCTTCGGGTCGGCCGAATAGATGCCGTCCACCTGGGTGCCCTTGAAGATCGCCTCGGCACCGATCTCGGCGGCGCGTAGCGCGGCAGCCGAATCGGTCGTGAAGAAGGGGTTGCCCGTGCCGCCGGCGAAGATCACCACCCTGCCCTGCCCCAGATGATGCAGCGTGCGGAGCTGGGTGAAGCTCTCGCAGATTTCCGGCATCGAGATCGCCGAAAGTACCACAGTGTCGACATTCAGCTTGCGAAGCGAGGTGGCAAGTGCAAGCGCGTTGATCACCGTGCCGAGCATGCCCATGTGGTCGCCGGTCACCCGGTCACCGCCCTTGGACGCCACCGCCACGCCGCGGAAAATGTTGCCGCCGCCGACCACCACACCGACCTCGACGCCCATGGCGCGCGCTTCTGCGATATCGGAGGCGATCCTATCGGCGACGTTGACGTCGATCCCGAAGCCCTGGCTGCCCATCAGGGCTTCTCCGGAGGCCTTGAGCAAGACACGCTTGTAGAGGGGCTGAGGCGACATGGGGGCTCCTTGGAATCGAGACTGCCTGCGGAGGGAAACGGCTTGCGGATACACGAAGGGCACCGGCTTGTCACCCGGTGCCCTTCGGTTTTGTCGGCTTTTGCTAAAGAGCTTAATCAGCCCTTGGCGGCTGCGGCGACTTCCGCCGCGAAATCCGTTTCTTCCTTCTCGACGCCTTCGCCGAGCAGCAAGCGTGCCATGCCGGTTACTTCGATCGGGGCGCCGACGTCCTTCTCGGCAGCCTTGATGGCAGCGCCGACGGTCAGGTCCGGATTGATGACGAAAGCCTGCGAAAGAAGCGCGACTTCCTCGAAGAACTTGCGCATGCGGCCTTCGACCATCTTCTCGATGATGTTGTCCGGCTTGCCGGAAGCACGGGACTGCTCGATGAAGACGTTGCGTTCACGCTCGGCAACGGCCGGATCGACTTCCTCGGCACGGATGGCCAGCGGCGCGGTTGCGGCGATGTGCATCGCGACCTGCTTGCCGATGGCGGCGAGCGCATCCTTGTTACCGGTCGACTTCAGCGCGACGAGAACGCCGAGCTTGCCGAGACTGTCGGCAACCGCGTTGTGGATGTAGGTCGCAACGACGCCATCCTCGACGGAGAGCAGCGCGGCGCGGCGAAGATTCATGTTTTCGCCGATCGTCGCAACCGCGTCCTTGATCGTGTCGGCAACGGACTTGCCGGACGCCGGATAGGTCGCAGCACCGATCGCGTCGACGGAACCGTCGGTCGAAAGCGCCACTTCGGCAACGCCTCGGACGAGGCCCTGGAAGGCGTCGTTGCGGGCGACGAAGTCGGTTTCGGAATTGATCTCGACGGCGACGGCCCTGGTGCCAGCGCTGGCGATGCCGATCAAGCCTTCGGCTGCAGTGCGGCCGGACTTCTTGTCGGCCTTGGCAATGCCCTTGGCGCGCAGCCAGTCGATCGCCGCTTCCATGTCGCCATTGGTTTCAGCAAGCGCCTTCTTGCAGTCCATCATGCCTGCGCCGGTCTTTTCGCGCAGTTCCTTGACCATTGCGGCTGTGATTTCGGCCATTGTTTACCTCTTGTCGATTCATTTAGCGCCCAGCCGGGTTGGCGGGCGCATGGATTTCGGGACGATTATACCCGGAGTATGACAGCGTGATGTTTCGATCCACACCGCCCGGTCTCGATTCCGGGACGGGGGAAAGAGGCGGCTTGAGCGCCGCCTCTCCATGAGAAATCAAGCTTCGGCTTCGCCTTCCAGCGCCGGCTCGATCGGGGCTTCGGCAGAAGCGCCGACGTCGCGGCCCGAAGCGCCCTGCTGACGGGCAATACCGTCGATGGCAGCGCGGGCAACCAGGTCGCAATAAAGAGCGATGGCGCGCGAGGCATCGTCATTGCCCGGGATCGGGTAATCGATGAGGTCCGGATCGCAGTTCGAATCGATGATGGCGACGACCGGGATGCCCAGACGCTTCGCTTCGTCGATGGCAATCTTTTCCTTGTTGGTATCGATGATGAACATCAGGTCCGGCGTGCCACCCATGTCGCGGATACCGCCGAGAGCCTTTTCAAGCTTCTCGCGCTCGCGCTCGAGGTTCAGGCGCTCCTTCTTGGTGAAGCCCGATGCTTCCGAAGACAGTATCTCGTCGAGCTTGCGCAGGCGCTGGATCGAGTTCGAGATCGTCTTCCAGTTCGTCATCATGCCGCCGAGCCAGCGGGAGTTGACGTAATACTGGGCCGAACGCTTGGCGCTGTCGGCGATCAGTTCCGAAGCCTGGCGCTTGGTGCCGACGAAAAGAACGCGGCCGCCACGGGCGACGGTGTCGCTGATGACCTGCAGGGCGCGCGACAGCATCGGCACGGTCTGTGCGAGGTCGATGATGTGGATGTTGTTACGATCGCCGAAGATGTACGGCTTCATCTTCGGGTTCCAGCGGTGGGTCTGGTGGCCGAAGTGAACACCAGCTTCCAGAAGCTGGCGCATGCTGAAATCAGGCAATGCCATGCCTTTTTCTCCTTTTCCGGTTGAACCTCCGCAAGGCGATCAGCAAACCCTTCGGGAATGCCACCGGCGGAAAAGCCCGGATTTCTCCCGGACGATCCCATGCCCTACGTGTGGAATGCGGCTGGCCATACATTCGATTTGCCGGAAATGCAAGGGTATCGCGAAAAAAGCTTGGACCTTGCGGAACGCCGTGAGGCGGCGCCCCTGTCGCGCTTCAGTCCTTCTCGGCTTCGGCGCAAGGCCATTTCTTGGGCGTAACCAAACCGGCCGGCAGTTTGGTAGCGGCATTGCCGCAGGCTATGTCCACCTGATGCTGATCGAGACCGATCGCCGCCGAAAGATCCACGCCCTCTATCCGCGTCAGAAAAAAGAAGGCGTCCTCGAAATTGATCGCCCCCTCGAAAACGGCTGTCGTCAGATCGGCACGCGACAGATTGGAATAGGAAAAGTTCGCACCGGTGAGCACGGTCTTGTCGAAAATGGCCCGACTCAGATCGGCTTTCTGAAAATTGGCATTTTCCAGCTCAGCCCGGGAAAAATCGGCGCGTTGCAATTCTGCAGCCATAAAGGATGCGTCATTCGCACGGACGTCCTGAAATCCCGCCCGATAGGCCTCCACTCTTTGAAAATTCGCCCTGTCGGCACGCGCACCGGCGAGCGCCGCCCGAACGAGCGTCGCCTTGGTAAGATCGGCGGAAACGAAATTGGAGTTGCGCAGGTCCGTATAGCTGAAATCGACATCGACAAGATTTGCCTGGACGAAATCGCTGCCGTCCAACATGAGGTTCTTCTTGCCGCATCCATGCCAGTCCACACCCGCGAAAGGACTTGTCCGACAATCCTGGGCCTGCGCCGGGCTCGCCACGAGCCCTCCCGCTGCAGTCAGCAGCAACAAGATTCCCGCCAAAACGACCAATTCGCGCGCAGTTACCAAAGCCTGTCCCCCATACCGATCAGGATCATTCAACCGTTTACGTATGATACAGGGACCACGATCGAATTTCACCTGGGAACACGCAAATCGCTGCAGCAAGACATCACGGTTTGCAATCCGTTTTACCGAGCATTTCCAGCTTTACCAAGCTTCCCGAGAGTACAAAGTCGCCATAGTCCATGGTGAGGTCGCGGGTGATGCCGTTCTCGTAGAGCTTGAACGACATGTTGTAGACCGGCATGGGATCGCCCTGCGTGGCCTCGTTGAAATAGGCGATCGTCACCGGCCAGAAGGGCGTCCTGGAAAATTCGCCGGCCTTGTCGGCATCGGCGTCATCCTTTTGCGGGGTTTGCGGCTTGCCGATCACGGTCGTCGTCAACAGCGCCTGATCGCCGTTTTCCGAACCGTCGAATACCCGTGCCTCGAAGAAATGCTTGCCTTGCTTGGCATTCCGGATGACGTCCAGCATATGGCCGGTCGGGAAATCGCTGACGGGCAGGTCGATCTCGCGCCCGTCCGGCTGGGTGATCTCAACCTTGACGCCTTTTTCCGCAACGCTCGCATCGCCGCTCACCTGCCGATCGAGCTGCTCATCGGTGAAGGATTTGGTCTCGAAATGGAACTGTCGAGCGGACATGTCCTCGAAGGTCGTGGTCTGCTGGTCGCTGAGGCGCGTTTCCTCGCCGGTGTCGATCCTGGTGACCAGCCGGAAATTTGTGGAGAAGCCGGTGCAGGCGGAACCGGTGAACTCATAGACCATGCGGCCGAACATGCCTTCGATGCCGGAACGTTCGGACGCATCCTTCAGCTTCAGATCGTAAATGGCCCGATGCGGCACAAGCGCCAGCGCGGCGCTGTCGGTATTTGCATCCGCGGAGGTGGCTGCCATGAGGCTCGCACCGCCGGCAAGGATCACACCGAGGCTCATTCGCAGCATGCACATTCTCCTGTTGGACTCAGTCCGGGGTGTTATAAGAACGCCATCCGGCCAAGCTATGGCTTTGATGCAGGATTTTTGAAGAATTTACAACAAACGGGAGTTGAAAATGACCGAAGCCATTGACGGCCGATTGAAGGAGCTAGGGATTACCCTCCCCGTTGCGGCAGCCCCCGCCGCCAACTACGTGCCCTATACGATCAGCGGCAATACGCTTTATCTTTCCGGCCAATTGCCCATCGAAGGGGGCAAGGTTGCCGTGACCGGACTGGTCGGGCGCGACGTGGATGTGCCTGCGGCTCAGCGCGCTGCCGAGCTTTGCGCCATCAACATTCTCGCCCAGGCGAAAGCCGCGCTCGGCGGGGATCTCGGCAGGATTCGCCGCGTGCTGAAGCTCAACGGCTTCATCGCCTCCGCGCCGGATTTCACCGAGCAGCACATCGTCATGAACGGAGCATCCAACCTCCTCGCCAATGTGCTCGGAGATGCCAGCAAGCATGCGCGTGCCGCCGTCGGCATGGCTGCCCTCCCGCTCAACGCCGCCGTCGAAGTCGACGCCATCATCGAGATCGAAGCATGACCTCTGCTGCCTGGATCAAGGATCTTCCCGTCGCCCATCGAGGCTATCACGACATGAATCATCAGGTGTGGGAGAACACGCTCTCCGCCTTCGCCCGCGCCGTGGAGGCCGGTTTTGCGATCGAATGCGACGTGCAGCTCGCCGCCGACAGCGTGCCGGTGATCTTCCACGACCATGACCTCGAAAGGCTCTGCGGCATCAAGGGCGACGTGCGCGAAAAGACCGTGGCCGAACTCGGGCTGCTTGCCGTCGGAGGCACGAAGGACAAGGTGCCGACGCTGAAGCAGATGCTCGATCTTGTCGCCGGCAAGGTACCGCTCGTCATCGAGATCAAGGGGCGGACAGGCGAAGGCGAGGACGACGGCTTTGCCGAGACGGTGCTCGAAGTGCTCGAAGGCTACCAGGGTCAGGTGGCGCTGATGAGCTTCGACCATCATATCCTGCGCGACCTGAAGAGGGCCGGCTCGCCCTACCCGCTCGGCCTCACCGCCATGGGCGACAAGCCGGAGGAATTCTTCCGGCATGACGAGGCCATGCAACTTGGCCTCGATTTCATCTCCTATCACTACCCCCACCTGCCGAACAGTTTCATCACAGCTCAGAGAGCGGCCGGAATTCCGGTCATTACCTGGACGGTAAGGGATGCAAACGGTGTCGAACATACCTATAAATATGCGGACCAGATGACCTTCGAAGGTTTCGATCCACGGGAGGCTTCCTCCCCCTCCCAGTAAAGAGAGCATGACCGGCAATCTCACGATCCGCATCGAAAAATCCTTCTGCGCGATCAGCCAGACGAGCTGGTCGCGCCTTTTGGGCACCTCCAGGGCTTCGTCCGCCGAGGTGCCTTACAATCCCTTCCTTTCCCATGCCTTCCTCTCGTCGCTGGAGGAATCCGGCTCGGCTACTGCCAAGACCGGCTGGCTCGGGCACCATCTCCTGCTGGAGAACGAACAAGGCACGTTGATCGGCGCGGTTCCCGGCTATCTCAAGAGCCACAGCCAGGGCGAATATGTATTCGATCACGGCTGGGCCGACGCCTTCGAGCGCGCCGGCGGACGTTATTATCCGAAGCTGCAATGTTCCGTGCCGTTCACCCCCGCGGCCGGGCCGCGGCTCCTCGCCGCCTCCGGCTACGACAAGGCTTCTACGGAGCTGGCGCTGGCCGCAGGTCTCCAGGAGGTGACGCGCCAGCTCGGGATATCTTCCGCGCATGTGACTTTCATCGCCGAAGACCAGCTCGCCGCATTCGAAGAGACCGACTACCTGCACCGCACTGACAAACAGTTCCACTTCATCAATGACGGCTATGCAAACCACGACGCGTTCCTGGAAACGCTGGCATCGCGCAAGCGCAAGGCTTTGAAGAAGGAACGGCGTGCGGCGGTCGAGAACGGCATCACCATCGACTGGCTGACCGGAAGCGATCTCACAGAGGATATCTGGGACCAGTTCTTCGATTTCTATATGGATACCGGCAGCCGCAAATGGGGCCGCCCTTACCTCACCCGCACATTCTATTCGCTGGTCGGCGAGCGCATGGCGGAAGACATCCTGCTGGTCATGGCGAAGCGCGGGGGAAAATACATCGCCGGAGCGATCAATTTCATCGGCGGAGATACGCTCTTCGGCCGCCACTGGGGCTGTATCGAAGACCATCCCTTCCTGCATTTCGAGGTCTGCTACCATCAGGCGATCGACTTCGCACTCGCCAAGGGGCTCAAGCGCGTCGAAGCGGGTGCGCAAGGGGAACACAAGCTGGCGCGCGGCTATATGCCTGTCACCACCCATTCCATGCACTATATCGCCCATCCTGGGCTGCGCCGCGCGGTCGCCGATTATCTGGAGCGCGAACGGGAAGAAGTGGAATATATGAACGAATATCTTTCCGAGCATGCGCCCTTCCGCAAGGGCGAGCGCCAGCAGGAAGACTGATCAGAAATTCAAGGAGAGGACATAACGATGAGCGGCCAGGCTTACGATCCCAACAACATCTTCGGCAAAATCCTGCGCGGCGAAATTCCCTGCCACCGGATTTACGAGGATGACGATACGCTCGCCTTCATGGATGTGATGCCGCAATCCCCCGGCCACCTTCTCGTCATTCCCAAGGTGCCGTCGCGCAACATTCTCGATGCCGATCCTGCGGTTCTCTCCAAACTGATGCCGGTCGTGCAGAAACTCGCCAGGGCTGCCAAGGAAGCCTTCGAAGCGGACGGCATCACCGTCATCCAGTTCAACGAGCCGGCTTCGGGCCAAACCGTCTATCACCTGCATTTCCACGTCATCCCGCGCTACGAAGGGCTGCCGCTCAAGCCTCATTCGGGGCAAATGGAAGACGGTAACGTACTTGCCGCCAATGCCGAAAAGATCATCGGCGTATTGGGAAACTAAACCCCGATCCACCAGAGGCCGGCGATCAGCAGCCCCATCGGCACGGCGACGCCGACTGCGACCTTGCGGCCGGTGACCAGGAAGATGGCAAAGCCGATGCCGGCCGCACCCAGCCGCAGCCAGAGCGGCGTGTCGGCGAGCATGCCGTTCGGGAAGACGATCAGCTTTGCGGTGACGGCCATGACCAGCGCGGTCGCCACCGCCCTCACCCAATAAAGCGCCTCGGATTCCTCGTTCAGCCGATTGCCTGCCACGACACCCAGCCAGCGCCAGATGTCGGTCGCCAGGAATCCGGCGACCGCGATGACGATGAAGGTCCAATAGTCCTCGATCATCGCATGCCTCCTGCGCCGCGGCGCTTCTTCTTCCGGCGGATCCTGTCGATGAGATAGGCGATCGTGCCGCCGCCGATGCCGGCATAAAGCACGTCGAATTCCGGCGTCACCAGCGCCAGGAGCGGGCCGAGCACAACGCCCATGACAAAAGCAAGCTTCACAACCGGCTGGCGGGCGCTCGCCCAGATCGACGCGTTGAAATAGACTGGCGTCAGGAAGAAGAGCACGCCAGCGACGACCGGCGGAAAGCTCGATGCGATACCGTAGAAGGTCGCCACGACCAGCGTGCCGCATGTCGTAAGCGTGACGCCGAAACCGGCGAAATAGATCGCCCTATATTCGCGCGGCACGTTGCGCAGCGTGGTGATCGCAAAAACCCAGGATGTGATGGCGATGAAATGCGAGAGGATCAACAGTGCCCATGTCGGCGTGCGGCGTGTCCGTATTTCCGGAATGACCGAGGCGACCATCGGCGTCATGCGGATGGAGGAAAGCGTCACCGCCAGGAAGCAAGCAGCGATATTGGCGCCGCTCGCCATGGTGCCGACCAGGATCACCTGGGCCGGAAGCGCCCAGATCGCGAAGGACATGAACACCGCCTCCGCCCGGGTCAGCCCGGATTCGAGCGCGAAGGCGCTGAACCCGACAATGGAGGTCATGAGGATCAATGCCGACAGGGAAATCATGCCCCGCATGCCGGTGAAGAACCAGGACAGGGCGCTACGGTCACTCTCTGGGGACATCGGGCTTCCGGCGGGGAAAAGGCGAGTCATAAAACGACGATGCCGGGACAGGCCCGGCATCGCAAGTGTTCCATCTAAAAGTTTTACTTACTCTTCGGCACACGCGGTACGATGCTGCCCTTGCGCGGCGGTGTTCTCGGCGCCTCTTCCGAAGCAATCACATCCGCTTCGGCCATGGCCCGCGCTTTGGCCGAACCGTCCTTGCCCTTGGGCGAGGACTTCTTCGAGGCCTTCGGCTTGGACGCCCTGGCTTCGGCTTCTTCGGTCGCCTCTTCCACCTCGGCTTCCGGCTTCGGCTTCACGGGCGTCGCTTCGGGGATGGCATCGAGGACCAGCTTGTCCTTGCCATCCTCGTCCTTGCCAACGGTGACGCGAACCACGCCGCCCTTGCGCAGCTTGCCGAACAGGATTTCGTTCGCGAGCGGCTTCTTGATATGCTCCTGGATGACGCGCGAGAGCGGGCGGGCGCCCATCCTCTCGTCGTAACCCTTGTCGGCCAGCCAGGCGACCGCATCCTCATGCAGATCGAAGGTGACGTTGCGCTCCGAAAGCTGCGTCTCGAGCTGCATGACGAACTTCTGCACGACCTGATGGATGACCTCCGTCGGCAGCGAGGCGAACGGGATCACCGCATCGAGGCGGTTGCGGAATTCCGGCGTGAACAGGCGGTTCAGTGCCTCCTCATCCTCGCCGGTACGCTTGGACGAGCCGAAGCCGATCGCGGCCTTGGCCATTTCCGATGCGCCCGCATTGGTCGTCATGATCAGGATGACGTTGCGGAAGTCGATCTTCTTGCCGTTGTGGTCGGTCAGCGAGCCATGATCCATGACCTGCAGCAGGATATTGTAGATATCCGGATGCGCCTTCTCGATCTCGTCGAGCAGGACCACGCTGTGCGGATGCTGGTCGACACTGTCGGTCAGCAAACCACCCTGATCGAAGCCCACATAGCCGGGAGGCGCACCGAGCAGCCGCGAGACCGTGTGGCGTTCCATATATTCCGACATGTCGAAACGCAGGAGTTCCACGCCGAGCGAAGCGGCAAGCTGCTTGGCGACTTCCGTCTTGCCCACACCGGTCGGGCCGGAGAAAACATAGCAGCCGATCGGCTTGTTCGGTTCACGCAGGCCCGCCCGGGCGAGCTTGATGGACGTCGACAGAGCCTCGATTGCGTTGTCCTGCCCATAGACCACCGAACGCAACTCCTTTTCCAGGTTGGCGAGAACCATCTCGTCATCCTTGGAAACGGTTTTCGGCGGGATACGGGCCATGGTGGCGATCGTCGCTTCGATCTCCTTCTCGGTGATCAGCTTGCGCCGCTTGGAGGCCGGCAGCAGCATCTGCGCCGCACCGGTCTCGTCGATCACGTCGATCGCCTTGTCCGGCAGCTTGCGGTCGGAGATGTAGCGTGCCGACAGTTCGACGGCGGACTTGATCGCCTCGTTGGTATAGCGAAGCTTGTGATAGTCCTCGAAATAGGGTTTCAGGCCCTTCATGATCTCGATCGCATCATCGATCGACGGTTCATTGACGTCGATCTTCTGGAAGCGGCGGACCAGTGCCCGGTCCTTTTCGAAGAACTGGCGGTACTCCTTGTAAGTGGTCGAGCCGATGCAGCGGATCGCGCCCGACGACAGAGCCGGCTTCAGCAGGTTCGAGGCATCCATCGCACCGCCGGACGTGGCGCCGGCGCCGATCACGGTGTGGATCTCGTCGATGAAAAGAACCGCACCCGGGTATTCCTCAAGCTCCTTGACGACCTGCTTCAGGCGCTCCTCGAAATCACCGCGATAACGCGTGCCGGCGAGCAGCGTGCCCATGTCCAGCGAGAAGATCGTCGCGTCGGCGAGCGCCTCCGGCACTTTGCCTTCGACGATGCGCTTGGCGAGACCTTCGGCGATCGCCGTCTTGCCGACGCCGGGGTCACCCACGTAAAGCGGGTTGTTCTTGGAGCGCCGGCACAGCACCTGGATCGTGCGGTTGACCTCGGCATTGCGGCCGATCAGCGGATCGATGCGGCCGTCACGCGCCTTTTCATTGAGGTTGACACAATAGGCCTTCAGCGCATCCTGCGGCTTCTTTGCCGAGCCCTCCTCCTGTTCGCGGGACGAGGGCTTGGCGTCGGAATCCGGCTCTTCGGCGCCGCGCGGCGGACGGGCCTGGGAGGAGCCCGGACGCTTTCCGATGCCGTGGGAGATGTAGTTGACCGCGTCGTAACGGGTCATTTCCTGCTCCTGCAGGAAGAAGGCCGCATGGCTTTCCCGTTCCGCGAAGATCGCGACGAGAACGTTGGCTCCGGTCACTTCCTCGCGGCCGGACGACTGCACGTGGATCACCGCGCGCTGGATGACGCGCTGAAAGCCGGAAGTCGGCTTCGAATCCTCGTCGTATCCGGTGACGAGGTTGGCAAGCTCGTTATCGACATAATCCGTGACGGTCTTGCGCAGGGCTTCCAAATTGACGTTACAAGCGCCCATGACCGCCGCTGCATCGGCGTCGTCGATCAACGCCAGAAGCAGGTGCTCGAGCGTGGCATATTCGTGATGCCGCTCGTTCGCGAAGGTCAGTGCCTGATGCAGCGCCTTTTCAAGACTAGGCGAAAATGTTGGCACGTCGGGTTCCTCACTTCTTTTCCATGACACATTGCAGCGGATGCTGGTGTTGCCGGGCGAAGTCCATGACCTGGGACACTTTGGTTTCCGCTACTTCGTAAGTATATATTCCGCACTCGCCCACGCCGTGGTTGTGGACATGGAGCATGATGCGTGTCGCAGCCTCCCGGTCCTTCTGGAAGAAACGCTCCAGAATGTGGATGACGAATTCCATCGGGGTATAGTCGTCATTCAACAGGAGTACGCGGTAGAGATTGGGCCGCTTGGTCTTTGGTTTCGTACGGGTGATGACCGAGGTTCCGCGGCCCGCGTTGTCTCCGTCGCCACCCTTTTCGCGTTGCATCAAGATCGGCAGTGCGATCATCTTCATTCATTCCCCAGTCGTCCGGCGATGGTTCAGCGAATGGCCGATCGACCAGACTTCAGACTTCCTAACTTAGTTCATTGAAAGCCGATTTTAAGCCCCCTGTGCGCCCGCGCAATCACTATTCCGCTAGAGAGATCGTCGAAGATGCGGAAAATTGAGGTTTTCCGCCTTGGCCTGAATCAAAAAGGCCGGCGGCATTGAATGCCGCCGGCCTTCGGTTGGAAGGTGTCGCCTCGAAAGGCCGTATTGTCCTCACGCGGCGTTTGCGGTCTTTACGGCTGTCGACTTGGCAATGGGCGCCTCGTAGGGCTTGTAGGCCGACTTCGCGAGATCGGCGTACATATCGCCCATCTTGGCCGCCTCGGCGATGAAGCCTTCATAGGCTGACTTTGCGTATTTGGTCTGAAGGTCATAGGCGGCGTCGATGCTGCGGGCTGCAGCAAACGCCTCCATGAAAGCCGTCATGTCCTGGAACGACTTCTTGGAATATTCGCTGGCTTCCGTGGCAATCGCCTGAAAACCCTTGGCGGCTTCGGAATAACCCTTCAGCATTCCATCCATCGCTTCCTTGCTCTTCTTGCTGGCTTCATCGAAGTTGAACATAGCACGGTCCCCTGTTCTATTCGGATGCGCTGATAAAAGAAGGGCGGCCGACAAAAGTCAAGGATGATTTGTGCAGCGCAAAACTATCCTTGGTTGCATCGCCATATATGCAAATGCAGAGATCGATTCAGCGCAATGATTTCGCGATGATATATCAGCTTGCCACAACCACTGCGGAATGGTCGGGCTTTTATTTTCTTTTAACGACAGTGGCAAAGAGCCGCAATCGAAAAGCGGGCGCAAGGCCCGCCTTCGAGATTTTCAAGATTTCCGGCGATCACAGGTCGACGTCGAGGATGGCCATCGAAAAGTTGTACGAGCGGTCACCGTCCTCATCGTCGACATAGATGACGCCCAGGAATTCGTCGCCGATATAGACCTCTGCGGAATCATTCTTGCGCGGACGCGCCTTTACGACGATCTGCGGATTGAGCACGCGCTTGAAATAGGCATCGAGCTTCTTGATTTCGTCCGGTTTCACACTTCTCTCCGTCAGCGGTTCCAAGTTGGGGCGCTTTTGGCACGGGACAAAGGCGAAAGTAAAGCCGCCAGAATGCGACCCTGCCGCTCTTTCCTATGATGAAAGTGCGGCAGGAAAGCTCAGATGTCCGAACCCAGGAGCTGATCCATCAGCCGGGCCGGCTCGGAACACCCTGCTTCTCCGACCACTTTGGCCGGCACGCCAGCGACGGTCGATTTCGGCGGAACAGGCTTCAGGACGACTGAGCCGGCGGCAACGCGCGAGCAGGAGCCGACCTCGATATTGCCGAGGATCTTCGCCCCGGCGCCGATCAGCACGCCATGGCCGATCTTCGGATGCCGGTCGGCGCCTTCCTTGCCGGTGCCGCCGAGCGTCACGCCGTGGAGGATCGAGACATTGTCGCCGATCACCGCCGTCTCCCCGACGACAAGGCCGGTGGCGTGGTCGAGGAAAATGCCCTTGCCGATCCGGGCAGCCGGATTGATATCCGTCTGAAAGACACTGGAAGACCTGCTCTGCAGATAAAGCGCGAAGTCGCGGCGGCCGCGATTGAGCAGCCAATGCGCCAGCCGGTGCGTCTGGATCGCATGGAAACCCTTGAAATAAAGCACAGGCTCCAGGAAACGCAGGCAGGCGGGATCGCGGTCGTAGACAGCCTGGATGTCGACGCGCAGGATCGCGCCCCATTCCGGCCAATCATCCAGCATTTCCATGAAGGTCTGGCGCAGGAGCACAGCCTGGAGGTCGGGATGGTCGAGACGTTCGCAGATGCGATGCACGACGCATTCTTCAAGCGACCGATGGTTCAGCACCGTGGAATAGAGAAAAGCGGCAAGCAGCGGATCCTGCTGGATTGCCGCATGGGCTTCCTCACGCAACGTATCCCAGATGGGATCCACCGACGTGACCGGCTCCTTCTGGCGGACTTCATTTCTTGCGCCCATGGCCGTCTCCTCGTTTGCCGTGAGAGAGCTTATATAAAACAAGTTTACGGGAAGACCAACGGCTCGCAAATCGCATTCCGTTGATCGTTATGATCAGAGAACCTGTTCTCTTGCCGAAAGCTCTGCATAAAAATCCAGAACCGCCTTCCTGAATACCCGGTCGCCGACGGCCAGCATATGATCGCGGCCCGGGATATCGAGCGCGATCGCATGCGGCATCAACGCCGCGAGTTCCTGCGGTGAGCCGGCGATATCGTCCTTCGTCCCCACCCCGATCAGCGTCGGCGCCTCGATGCGGCCCATATCGGCGCGGGAAACAAGATCGCGCGAGCCGCGAATACAGGCCGCAAGCGCCTCTCTGTCGCTCTTCGTCTGGTCGGCAAAGGCGCGGAACGTCTTTCCGCGCGCATGAGTGACATCCTCGACGGACGGCGCAAGCAGCGCGTCGGCGATCGGATCCCAATCCCCTACCCCGTCCGTCATGCCGATCCCGAGGCCGCCGAGCACCAGCGAGCGCACGCGGTGAGGATGAGCAAGAGCCGCAAAAACCGAGATGCGGGCGCCCATGGAATAACCGAAGAGATGCGCTTCCGGAATGCGCAAATGATCGAGGAGAGCGATCGAATCCTCAGCCATTACCCAGGGCCGGTAGGCCTCCGGATCAAGCGGCTTGTCGCTTGCGCCATGGCCGCGATTGTCGATCGCGATCACCCGGTAGCCCGCATCGCCCAGCGTTTTCAGCCAGCCCGGATGGACCCAGTTGACGAGCGCACTCGAGGCAAAGCCGTGGATCAGCAACACCGGATCGCCGGAAGGATCGCCTTCGTCAAAATAAGCAAGCTTCAGACCATCGTGGGAAAATGAAGAGAAGGCGGGAGCATTGAGATTCATCAGTCGACCTTTGGCGGCATCTTTTTTATCGGACCATAGGTGATCCGCCGTCCGGTTTGAACCCATGCACGATACGAAATCGGGAGGCCCGCGGCGGTTTTCCCACTACACATTTTGAACGCACGGCGATAATGTCCGCCGCAAATCAGAAGCATGGAGACCATCATGGCCGGGCACAGCATTCCTCATTTCCAGAACGACGGCGGATATCGGATGATCCAGATCGGCGTGAAGGAATTCATGTGCACCGGCGCGTCCGTGCCGTTCGATCATCCGCATATATTCATCGACATGGGAGACGACGTCGAAAAGGTCTGCTCCTATTGTTCGACCCTTTATCGTTACAATCCGTCCCTGAAGTCCGAGCAGACCGATCCGCCGGGCTGTGTCTTCCACGTGCAGGCCGCGTGAATTCCCGCTGACCGGCCGATACCATGTCCATTGAGAGAGTAGCGATCATCGGCGCCGGCATGGCCGGGCTGACGGCTGCGCTTTACTTCGCGCACCGCGGAATCGCCGCCGACATCTTCGAAGAAGCGGCAGCCCTTGTCGAGGTCGGCGCCGGCCTGCAGATATCACCGAACGCTTCCCGCGTGCTGTCCGAACTCGGCGTGCTTCCTGCGTTGGAAGCGGTCTGGACCGAGCCCGAGCGGATCGCTCTCGTCTCCGGCCTTTCACTCCGGCCGATCGCCCATGTCCCAGCCGGCCGCTTTGCCCGCGAACGATGGGGGGCTCCCTATGGTGTTCTTCACCGCGCCACGCTGCAGAATGCGCTGCTTTCGGCCGTCAAACAGAACCCGCTCTGCACGGTTCATCTCGGCACGCCCGTGCGCGAGAACGCACATGAGACGCTGACAAGGATCACCGGCAAGACCTATCCGCTGATCGTCGGCGCCGACGGCGTCTGGTCGAACCTGCGCACCGAGATTCCGCACGCTCCGAAGCCTGACTTTTCGCATAATGTCGCGTGGCGCTTCACGATCTCGAACGGCGCTATGCCTTCATGGCTGGTTCCCGATCAGGTCACCGCATTCCTCGGTCCTTCGACCCATCTTGTCGCCTATCCGCTGAAAGAGGTCGACGGCTTCAACATCGTCGCCATCGCCTCGGGCATCAGTCCCGGCGAGACCTGGGATGCGGAAGCAAGCGAAGCGCAGCGGCACATGCTGCTTTCGCAATTCCATCGCTGGGACCGGCGCATCGTCGATCTCCTCGAGAGGACCGAAAGACCGACATTCTGGCCGCTCTACCAGGTCAGCCCTGGACGCTGGCAGAACGGCCGGAACATGGCCCTGATCGGCGATGCAGCCCATGCGATGATGCCGTTCGCGGCCCAGGGCGCCGCGATGGCGATCGAAGATGCCTTCGTACTTGCCAATAGGGTGGCAGGTCCCCTGCCGCTTGCCCAAGCCTTGTCCTCGTTCGAGAGCGACCGCACCGCCCGAGCCGCCAAAGTTCGCGCTCGCGGCCTCTTCAACCGCTTTGCCTATCATGCCCGTGGACCAATCAGGCTCGGCCGCAACGTCGTGCTGTCGCTTCGCTCGCCGCAATCGCTCGCAGCGGACCTCGACTGGCTTTACGGCTTCAGGGCCGAGTAATCAGACCTCTGCCGCTGCCGCGAAACCCGCTTCCAGATCCTTCCTGAGATCGGCGACATCTTCGAGGCCGATCTGCAGGCGAATGACGGGGCCTTCCGGCGGCGCCTTGCGAATGGTGCGATCCGACAGGTTGACGTGCACGGCAAGGCTCTCGTAACCGCCCCAGGAATAACCGAGGCCGAAGAAGGAAAGCGCATCCAGGAAGGCGTGTGCCTTTGCCTTGGCGTTTTCGGCATCCGCCTTCAGAACGAAGGAGAAGACGCCGCTCGCGCCCTTGAAATCGCGCTTCCAGATTTCATGGCCCGGAAAACTCGGCAGCGCCGGATGCAGGACACGGGCCACGTCGTTACGGGTTTCCAGCCACCTGGCGATATCGAGCGCGCTCTTCTGGTGATGTTCGAGACGGATACACATCGTGCGCAGGCCGCGCAGGATCTGATAGGAATCGTCCGGCGCACCGCAGATGCCGAGCGCGATACGGGATTCCTCGAGCCGCGGCCAGTGTCTGGCATTGGCGGAAACCGACCCCATGATGATGTCCGAGTGCCCGGACGGATATTTCGTCGTCGCATGGATCGATACGTCGACGCCGAAATCGAGCGGCCGAAAATAAAGCGGCGTCGCCCAGGTATTGTCCATGGTGACGACACAATCGTGCCTGTGCGCCACTTCCGCGATCGTCCGGATATCCTGCATTTCGAAGGTGTTGGAGCCCGGCGCTTCGGTATGGACGAGCTTCGTGTTCGGCTTGATCAGCGCCTCGATCCCGGCTCCGATTTCCGGATCGTAATAGTCGATCTCGACGCCGAGCCGCTTCAGCATCGTGTCGCAGAAATGGCGGCAGGGTGTGTAGACCGAATCCACGATCAGCGCGTGGTCGCCGGCCGAAAGATAGGCGAGAAACGGAACCGTGATCGCAGCAAGCCCCGACGGGACGAGAATGGTGCCGGCAGACCCTTCCAGTTCATCGAAAGCGGCGCAGAGCGCATCCGTGGTCGGCGTGGCGCGCGTGCCGTAGGTATATTTCTGAGCCCGCTTCTCCATCGTCGCGGTGTCTGGGAAAAGCACCGTCGAGGCGTGGACGACCGGAGGATTGACGAAGCCATTATAGCCGGACGGATCATGCCCCATATGAGCAAGGCGCGTGTTCGGACCAGCATCGGCGAGCAGGGACTCATTCTTAATCTTCATATCGGGGAAAACTTTCGTTGGCAGGGCATGAACTGGAGTTTTGCCGCTGGAACAAGATACGGTCAACCCCGATTGAAGCAGCCGATTAAAAACATCAGGGAACCTGCTATCTAGTGAGAATCGCTTCAGTTTTGATCACTGTCCGCCTAAACTTTAAGTAACTGATGATTTCCTGTGCCGTGACGAGGAATTTACCTTATTTCCGACGCAATTCGAAACGGCGACACTTGACCCTGCGTTGTTTTGCGAATGAGATAGCACGCACCCGCACCGGGAGGGTTGCCGGGCGACCGGCCGTATTCAAAGAGAATCAGGGGAGCGGCGCGGTGTCACAAAATCACACAAGACCAAGAGATAAGGTTGGGAAAAAATGAAAAAGACGCTTCTGTCGGCCGCTATTGGCGCAGCGGTCCTGGGCTTTGCCTCGGCCGCATCGGCTGCCACGCTGGATAACGTGAAGTCCAAGGGTTTCGTTCAATGCGGCGTCAATACCGGCCTTGCCGGCTTTGCCGCACCGGATTCGGCCGGCAACTGGACCGGTTTCGACGTCGATTATTGCAAGGCCGTCGCCGCGGCGATCTTCGGCGATGCGACCAAGGTCAAATATACGCCGACCACGGCGCAAAGCCGCTTCACGGCCCTGCAGTCCGGCGAAGTCGATCTCCTCGCCCGTAACACGACCTGGACGATCAGCCGCGATACCGCTCTCGGCCTGAACTTCCGCTACGTCAACTATTATGACGGCCAGGGTTTCATGGTTCCGAAGAGCCTCAACGTGAAGTCGGCCCTCGAGCTTTCCGGCGCCGCCGTCTGCGTCCAGTCCGGCACCACGACGGAACTTAACCTTGCCGACTATTTCAAGGCGAACAACCTGCAATACAACCCGGTCGTCTTCGAAAAGCTCGAGGAAGTGAATGCCGCCTACCAGGCCGGCCGCTGCGACGTCTACACGACCGACCAGTCGGGCCTCTATTCAATCCGTCTCGGACTCTCCAACCCGAACGACCATGTCGTCCTGCCAGAGATCATCTCCAAGGAGCCGCTCGGCCCGGCCGTCCGCCAGGGCGACGACCAGTGGTTCGACATCGTCATGTGGGCCGGCTACGCCTTGGTGCAGGCCGAGGAATTCGGCATCACACAGGCCAATGTCGACGAGATGAAGAATTCGACCAACCCGGACATCCGCCGCTTCCTGGGCGTGGAGCAGGACACCAAGATCGGCACCGACCTCGGCCTGACCAATGAATGGGCCTACAATATTGTCAAAGGCGTCGGCAATTACGGTGATGTCTTCGAGCGCAATATCGGCCAGAACACGCCGCTGAAAATCGAGCGCGGCCTGAACGCGCTCTGGACCAAGGGCGGTCTGCAATACGCTCCGCCGATCCGCTGATCGGCAAACGCTAAGGGACAAGACGGCTTTGCCGTCTTGTCCTTCACATAAGAAAAGACGCATAAAAAGAAAAAGACCTCCAAAGCGAGGTCGCCAGGGGAAAAGGCCAGCATGACAGATCACGCTGCAATTGCGCCTTCCGAGGCGCGGACCTTAAGGTCCTACGCGTATGACCCAAGATTTCGGGGTATTTTTTTCCAGGCGCTCACCCTCCTCATCATCATCGTTGCCGGCTGGTGGATCTTCGACAATACCGCTGAAAACCTCGCCAGATCCGGCACCGCCTCGGGCTATGGCTTCCTGAGGGGCCGCGCCGGTTTCGACATCGGCCAGGCTCTCATTCCTTATACCAGTGACTCCACCTATGGCCGCGCCATCTTCGTCGGTTTCCTCAACACGGTGCTGGTCGCCGTTTTTGGTATCATCACCGCCACGATCGTCGGCTTCATCATCGGTCTCGGCCGTCTTTCAAAGAACTGGCTGATCGCAAGGCTCTGCACCGTCTATGTGGAAGTCTTCCGCAACATCCCGGTGCTGCTCATCATCTTCTTCTGGTACAAGGGCGTGCTGGACTCCCTGCCCCAGGTCCGGGATTCGATCGCCCTTCCCTTCAGCATCTTCCTGAACAATCGTGGTCTTGCCTTTCCGCGGCCGATCTGGGGAGACGGGGCCTGGTTGATTCCGCTCGCCATCATCATCGGCATCGTCGCCACCATGGTGGTTGCCCGATGGGCAAGGCAGCGCCAGATCGCGACGGGCAAGCAATTCCATACGGTCTGGGCCGGCATCGGGCTGATCGCCGGCCTGCCGGTCCTCGCCTTCCTGGCTGCGGGTGCGCCGCTGACCTTCGATTATCCGATTGCCGGTCGCTTCAATCTGACAGGCGGCACGCGCATTCTGCCGGAATTCGTAGCGCTTTATCTCGCGCTATCGCTTTATACGGCATCCTTCATCGCCGAAGTCATCCGCGCCGGCATCCGCGGCGTTCCGAAGGGTCAAAGCGAGGCCTCTTTCGCGCTTGGCCTGCAGCCCTCGCATACGACGCGTCTCGTGATCGTACCGCAGGCCATGCGCATCATCATTCCGCCGCTTACAAGCCAATATCTCAACCTGACCAAGAACTCCTCGCTCGGCGTTGCGATCGGCTTTCCCGAACTCTTCTCCACGACCAGCACGACGCTGAACCAGACCGGTCAGGCCGTGGAAGCGATCTCCATCATGCTGACCGTTTACCTGGCGATCAGTATCGCGACCTCGATGTTCATGAACTGGTTCAACGCCAAGATGGCGCTGGTGGAAAGGTAAGGCCATGAATCCGAAAAACCTCGCCTACGTCCGCGCCGAAATGCTGGGGCCGGAACCCGCCCCGCTCAGCACCAAGACCATCTCAGGCTGGATCAGGACCAATCTGCTTGCAACGCCGAAGGATACCGCGCTGACGGTGATCGCCGCCGCCCTCCTGCTGTGGACCGTGCCCGGCATGCTCGAATGGCTGTTCTTCGATGCCGTCTGGTCGGGTTCCGACCGGAGCGTCTGCACGACGATCGTCCAGGGAGGCATCCAGCCGGACGGCTGGAAAGGCGCCTGCTGGGCCTTCGTGGGTGACCGCTTCCAGCAGTTCATGTTCGGCCGTTACCCGATGGACGAACGCTGGCGGCCGATGCTCGTCGCGATCCTGTTCGTGGCGCTGCTCGTGCCGATGCTGATTCCGAAAATGCCGCGCAAGGGTCTCAATGCCCTGCTCTTCTTCGTCGTCTTCCCGATCGTCGCCTTCTTCCTTCTGCATGGCAACATCTTCGGCCTCAGGGAGGTGGAAACACCGCTCTGGGGCGGACTGATGGTGACCCTTATCCTCTCCTTCGTGGGGATCGCGGTATCACTCCCGGTCGGCATCCTGCTTGCGCTCGGACGCCGCTCGAACATGCCGGTGATCCGCATGTTCTGCGTCGGCTTCATCGAGATCATCCGCGGCGTGCCGCTGATCAGCGTTCTCTTCATGGCGAACGTGATGCTGCCGCTGTTCCTGCCGACCGGCTGGACGATCGACAATTTTCTGCGCGCTCTCGTCGGCGTGGCGATCTTCGCGTCAGCCTATATGGCCGAAGTCATCCGCGGCGGCCTGCAGGCGATCCCGAAGGGCCAGTCGGAAGGGGCCGATTCGCTGGGCTTGAGCTATTGGCAGAAGATGCGGCTGGTCATCCTGCCGCAGGCGATCAAGCTCGTCATTCCGGGCATCGTCAACACCTTCATCGGCCTGTTCAAGGATACTTCGCTCGTATCGATCATCGGCATGTTCGACCTGCTCGGCATCGTGCGGCTCAACTTCACCGACACGACCTGGATCACGCCGGTCACGCCGATCACCGGCCTCATTTTCGCAGGCTTCATCTTCTGGCTATTTTGTTTCGGCATGTCGCGCTATTCCGCCTTCATGGAACGGCATCTCGATACGAGCCACACGCGGTAATCGCCGCGAAGGAAACACAAGGGGATAAAAATGGCTGAAGCCCAACTCAAGAAACTGACTGTCTCCACCACCGACGTCGCCGTCGAAATCATCAAGATGAACAAGTGGTACGGCGACTTCCACGTGCTGCGCGACATCAATCTCAAGGTCATGGGCGGCGAGCGCATCGTCATCGCCGGCCCGTCCGGCTCCGGCAAGTCGACGATGATCCGCTGCATCAACCGGCTGGAGGAACACCAGTCCGGCTCGATCATCGTCGACGGCATCGAACTTACCAACGATCTGAAGAAAATCGACGAAGTGCGCCGCGAAGTCGGCATGGTATTCCAGCACTTCAACCTCTTCCCGCATCTGACGATCCTTGAAAACTGCACGCTCGCGCCGATCTGGGTCCGCAAGATGCCGAAGAAGGAAGCCGAAGAGATCGCGATGCATTATCTGCGGCGGGTCAAGATCCCGGAACAGGCCAACAAATATCCTGGCCAGCTCTCCGGCGGCCAGCAGCAGCGCGTGGCGATTGCCCGCTCGCTCTGCATGAAGCCGAAGATCATGCTGTTCGACGAACCGACGTCGGCGCTCGATCCGGAAATGGTCAAGGAAGTTCTCGATACGATGGTGGGCCTCGCCGAAGAGGGCATGACCATGCTCTGCGTCACCCATGAAATGGGCTTCGCGCGCCAGGTGGCGAACCGCGTCATCTTCATGGACCAGGGGCAGATCGTCGAACAGAACTCTCCGGCGGAGTTCTTCGACAATCCGCAGCACGAGCGCACAAAGCTCTTCCTCAGCCAGATCCTGCACTGAGCATTCCATCCGGCCTTGGCAATACGAATACGGGGCGGTCAGCGCCCCGTTTTTATTTCACCATTTGAATGAATAGCGGGCGTTGACGCTGGCAACGGGATCGGGCGCATCCGACGTCCGATCGAGCGCGCCGCTGATCGTCATATGCCTGCCGAAATTCTTTTCAACGCCGATGCCGGCGCCGACGACCTTGAAACCATTGGTGCCGGACGCTCGACCAATGACCGCCATACCACTTGGCCCGTGCGACAGCCGCACGGACTGGCTGGCATCGAGGCCACACCATTCGCCGGACGCGCCGTCATAACGCATGCCGTAACTGCTCCGCCTCTCGATATCGATCGTCGGCGTTACGATCTCCTTCTCATAATAATTCATGGTGATCGCCGCGCTGCCACTGCTGCCATCGAGATTGACGCCGACGCCGCGGTTCATCTGATAGGCAGGCATTTCAATCTTCTCGGCCGTGAAATTGCTCCAGAACTTGATGGGCGTATCGACAGGTGCGCCGCTTTTCGTGGTGTTCACTCTCATCGAGACGCCAGCCTCCGGCTCAAGCCGCGACGGCAACTTCAGGCCCAGCTTGACCGAATAGCTGGTATCGGACGTCTTGGAAGGTTTCCAAATCAGTGGCTTGTCGTCCGCAGATGCGGAACCGGTGCCCCAAAAGGCCGCACTCATCAGTGCCGCCAAACCGGCAGCAAGAGTCTTAACGTTCATGAATAACAATCCCTACTTCGAAGGCCCATAAAACATCTGGTACGCTGGGATTGCAGCCTTCATCGCTGCCACACGCAATTTCGAATATGAGGGGCAGTTTTCACCCCGATCGGCTGTGCGAATCATCGCTTCGACTTTCGCCTCGAAGCGAACATGAACAGTATATGAATAAATGCGACGCATCGGAAGCCATAATGCGGCAAGAATGCGATTTTGGGCAGTGCAGCAGGCATCTCGGCCTTGCTGTAGGTGCTTGTGTCCGAACCGCAACAGAGTTCCAGAGATGGCGTCTTTCAGTCCAGGAACAAATTCTGGCATCCCCTTCCTTGGCCGGCGAATCGTGCTTTTTTGACAATTGATTTCGATTTTCGGGCCGATGCGCCAGTTGACGATCAACTGTCATCGAACTGACGCATGACAATGCTGTCCTCGGTGCCAAAGCCCGCCGAATCGACATCACTACACATTACCTTCGAGTGATTGCACGAAGCCGCATTGGAGTGATCGTGAATGGAATACTACCTTGCCATCGCTGCGATAGCCTTCCTGCTCGTCAATCTCGTCAGCATAATCATCGCAGCACGGCGGCTCTCGCCGAGCGGTTCTGCGGCTCCATCCCTTCCCAAACAACCTCCCGCATCGATCGTCATCCCTGCCTGCGGGATCGAGAATTTTACCTCCTTGACGCTCGCGCATGCCTTCGCGCTCGACTGGCCACATTATGAGCTGATCTTTTGCGTTGCGGACGAACGGGATCCGGTTGTCTCCAAGATTCAGGATGCGATTGCGGCCCATCCCGCGGTTCCTGCACGCATCCTCATCGGCGACGACCGCATAAGCGCCAATCCGAAGCTGAACAACTGTGTCAAAGGATGGCGCGCAGCGACAAACGACTGGGTCATATTGGCCGACTCGAACGTACTCATGCCGCCCGACTACGTGCAGCACCTCATGGCCGGCTGGCGAAAAGACACCGGCGTTGTCTGTTCGACACCTCTCGGTTCGCGGCCGGACGGTTTCTGGGCCAAGGTCGAATGCGTGTTTCTCAATACGCATCAGGCCAGGTGGCAATATGCCGGGGAGGCCGTCGGGTTTGGTTTCGCCCAGGGCAAGAGCATGCTTTGGTACAAGCCGATGCTCAATGCCGAGGGCGGCATTGAAGCACTGGCGGCGGAGATAGCGGAAGATGCTGCCGCCACGAAGCTGGTCCACGGGATCGGACGAAAGGTCCATCTTGTTGCTTCGCCTTTCGAGCAGCCGCTCGGTCGACGCAACCTCGCCGAAATCTGGGGCCGCCAGAGCCGATGGGCGAGGCTCCGCCGTGTCACATTTCCCGCCTATTTTGCACCCGAAATCCTGCTCGGCAGCCTGCCGCCGCTCCTTTTTGGAATTGCCGCCGCTCAGATAGCCGATGTCAGCGCGACCGCCGTCGCAGTCGCAGTTCTCCTCGCCACCTATCTCCCGGAATTTGGCCTCGCTCTGGCGAAGAACTGGCCTGTTTCGCTTGCATCCTTCGCCGCAATGATGGTGCGCGACATCATGATGCCCGCGATCTGGCTTAGGAGCTGGATCGGCGGCTCGTTCGAGTGGCGCGGCAGTACGATGACAATCGGCACTGAAGGGTCAGAACTGAACACGCCTTCGGCGGCGTGACGTTCGGCATGTTCGGCACTCTTGGGAATGTCACCGAAGGATACCTATCCTTCAGGAATGGACACAGTGAAAGATGGCGACCCCTGCAGTTGTATCAATAGGTATATTGTTCAATTGGTTGCGGGAAGGTGGGACCAAATACCGCCCCCTTGATATTATTGTCGAATTGGAAATCGCCTGTCGCACCTCCCCTATCCATGTCGACGCCCTATCATCCTCAGGATGAAAGAGATCCCTCCCCCAACCGTTTCTACGCGAGATGAAAACCGTTACCTGTTTTGCCAGATGGCGGTCGAGCTGCCACTGCAGGATTTCATTGAGAGCGCGGTCAAGGCCGGATGGGACAGGAAGGAAGTGCTCGCCGCCGTCATCGACGCAGTCGACAATCTTATGCCCGCGGCCGGTGCAAACACCGAGGTGGTCGCTGCTGCATGGGCTCCGACGGAAGCTGGGATGATCGCGGTCGCGTTGCGGCAATAGTAATTTCAATGAAACCGAGTTGCGAAGCTGGACGCTGTGAGAGTTGCTGCTTCGTGCTTCAAAGGCGAATATATCAACTTCAGATAAAATCCTGACGCAGCGACTAGCACCGGATAACTCGGGACGGGTGAAGAGTCGAGACGTGGCCCAACGGAAACGAATCTATCCTCCAGATGGTCGACTCGTCGGGGCTAGCTTCATATCATCTTGGCTTCCAAGGCTTTGGCGGCGTCCAGTAACGGGCGGAGAGCGTTGGTTGCATCGTGCCAATGACAGAATAGTGTGATAGGAGCAGGAAGAATGGAGAGTGCGACAAAAACGATGGACCCCTGGGGGCTGATCGGTGTCGAGTAACAATATGATATAAAAACCAGAATCACAATTAGCATAGCTGCTACGACCGAGTTGACTATTAGATACCTTTTGTAGTCCGTAAACATTTGGATCTTATAGACCTCGAATCGGCTAATAATTGTAGCAAGTTGATCGCGATATTCGTCTTTGGGGGGATGGTTTGGGTCTTCGGCAACATTCTGCATGCGTTCAATCGACCGGATCATTGGCTGAAGGCCGATCTCGCCATACATCTGTAGCAGCGCGGTTCCGAGATGAAGCCCGACTCCTAGTTGAACAACACTTGAGAAATCGCCGAAATTCATAATAAGCCCTGTGTGCTGGGGAAAACGCTTGACATACAATCCTGCCATACTCCGCGATGCTCTAAAGACAAGGTCCATGAGCATGCGCGATTTGTCGAAGCGGCTGCAAATGGACGTTGCGGACCTCCGTAGCGAGGTCGAAGGCAAATCGGAACCGGGACTCGGCGTAATTGGCAAGATTGCCCGTGAGCTGTCCCTTCCCAAGTTCGCATTCTTTATGTCTCGACTCCCTGAGCTCGATAGTGGGTTGCCGGATTTTAGATCGGACGAGCCCAACGAGACTCAGAAATCACGTCAGACTGTCGATGTTATCCAATTTGCACAAGGGGTCCAACGTACCGCCATTGAGTTGGCGAATGAGCCTGCCCGTGACCTACCTCAGTTTAAGGCAACCGCCGTACAGGACCTCGATGCGTTTGCATTCAGTGCCCGTAACTATTTCGGTATAAGTATTGAGGATCAGCGTGACGCCAGAGACGCCAAGGCCTTTTACACACTGTGTAGGAAGAAGATCGAAGACAAAGGAATATACGTCCTTCACGCGAGTTTTCCGTCGGAAGATGGTAGCGGATTTTGTCTTGCTCACCCGGAACATCCGGTAATCGTAGTCAACACGAAGAACCAGACTCGCGCGCGGCGGCTTTTCACGTTGATCCATGAGCTTGCCCATGTGCTAATGGGCAAAAGCGGCATCTCTGACCCTTTCATTCGAAAGAATGCCATAGAAAAACGATGCAATCGCTTCGCTGGCGCGTTCCTTGCTCCAAAAGCCTTCATTCACACCTTGTTGAAGAATGCCACGCCCTCCAAGCATCCAGATACCGATGACGTTGCATGGGTATCTCGGCGGCTCAAAATTAGTCAGGAAGCGTCGGTTCTCCGCTTAGAACAGCTTGGCATCTTTGAGGAAGGAAGCCATTCCTCATGGCTCGCCATCGTAAAAAGTCGTGGCGGTAATCCCGACTATTCCGAGAAGGGCGGCGGTGGCAATGGCGCCCCCCCTCCGCAGGAAAAAACGAAGCTGGCAAGGTACGGGTTCCACTTTGCTCAAGTGTTCTCGCCTCTCCTCGCAACAGGGAAAATCGATCCAATCAACCTGTACCGGGCTACTGGGCTAAAACCAGCGTATCAGAAGGCATACTTTGACTACGCCAAATCTTTGACCTCTGACGAACTTCTAGATCTGGATCTTGATGATGAGTGAGTCGGTTTTGGCTTGCTCTTGTCTGGCTGATACCCATGGCCTGCTCCAGGTCGCGATGCAGACCTCCGGGAATCTGAAAACGTCCCTTCTGGAGCAGATTTCGTCGGGTGTGATTGGGATACCCGCAATGGTTTGGCAAGAATTCAAAGATCTATATCCGAACGAAGCCTCTGAATTGGAGCCATATGTCTCCGCTACTGCGACTATAGGGATGAGAAAAAGAGCCTATACCGCGAAGGCAGGGAGTATTGCCGAAAAACTAAACTCCGGCTTTGCCGTTGGGCCCTACGACAGCGGAATCGAAATCCAGGTAGCGGCAATTGCTTCCGTCGAAAAATGTCCTGTCCTAACCAGCGCAACCGAGCTCTTCCAATACAAAAGAATGGCGTGCGGTGCCGTCGATCTTGAGAACTGGCTGAAGAAATAGCTGCGCGCAATCTCGTCCTTCATCTTCGAGGAAACCGTTTTCGTCCGTTTCTATACGGAGTAGGTCCAGAGCGGTTGAAGTCGGCGAATGAGGCGCCTAAACAGGCCTATCTCATAGGGTAGTGGGGCCCGCCTTGGACAAGAAATTCTCAGAAGCTTTCGAGCGAGCTAAGCGCCTCTCTGACATTGTTGGCATGCTGACCAGGATGGCTTTCCTGGTGCTCTTGACGACGTTCGTCGCCACCTCAATGGAGCAGTACAGCGGCTGGCAATACGCAGCATTGTTATGCACACAATTGGTCTTAGGCGTCTTGGTGATACGGCTGGGTTGGCTTACGGCTGATGTGTTCGGCAAGGGGTGGTTAGCGTTCCTTACCCGGCAGCTGAGCGACAGCATCGGCAAAAGGAGCCCCGCGATCATCGTCGCCATTGTGTGGGCCGGGCGAGTTGTCTCTTTTATCGTGCTGTTCGGCCTGTTCGGAATGTCGGTCAGCTTAATTTCGTATGGCGAGCTCCTGGCGAAGCGACTGGTCCAAGAGACGGCAACCCATACGGATTAGGGTGGAGGCTGCCACAACCTTATCCAGTTTCGAGACTATCTGGCTATATCAGCAAAGCCTTAAAGGTGTACTGTTGACTCTTTGCCAGATGAGAACATAATAAGAACACTGGAGCCGCACGGCGGCGGCGCTCCAACCTATGATCAGACGATTTGAACGCGCCTCGGCGCGAAGGAGAAATCATGTGTACCGATGATGATGACGGCATTCGCCATATCGGAGAGGCGATCTGTGCCGGCTGTGGTGGAAGTCTGATGAAGGAAAGCAATTTTCCGGGCGCCAGCGACACAATCTATTGCGACGGTTGCGGCCGCAAGGCGACCTATGCCGAAGTCGCGAAGGACTGCGAGGCCTGGTATCGCGAGTACACCGATTTTTACTCGCAGCAGCTCACCCTCGGCCGAGACCCTGAAGGGCAGCGTAAGCACTGGAAGCCGCAAGGCAGATACCGCTTCCAATTGAAAATCGTCGGGCTGGGCCAGATAGAGGATTTTGCTGAATGTCAGCCGATCCCGCTCAACTACTGACGATCGACGATGAACTCCGCTGGGCGGTCGAGGCTGAGCTAGCCTGGCATGACGGCGACGCAAAGGCGGCGATCGCCGACCTGATCAAGGACCGCCAGCATCTTCGCCAACAACTCGAATTATCTGATTTCGCCGGCAGCAAAGGTTTCTCGCGCGGCTGGCGGCCGAGCTACGAACGCCAAGGATGACAAGACAGAAAAAGATGCAGGCGGCGATGCTGGCCGAATACAAAGGCCGTAGAGTCACGGTGATCTGCGAGGAATGCGAGATCCTGCGGAGTTTCGATGGCACGGCATTATTCGAAGAGCACGGCGACGTAAGCATGCCCGGTTTGCTGGGTGATCTCGCCAAGGCTGTGGGGTGCGATCGGTCCAAGAGCGGTTTCTACAACCGGTGCACGCTGCACTATTATTTCACTCATGATGAGTGGGCAGATCGTACGGGTCTGGTAAGCCGCGAGGAGTTCGAAATCGCGGTGGGCAAACGGCTGGCTGACCTTCAGGAATGGGAAGTGCTAACTGCCCGATGCCGCTGCGGGCGCTATGGAACCTTGAACCGCAAAGCGCTGGAACGGAGATGCGGTCGGGAGGCGCGCCTAAAGGATCTGGCCGGAAGGCTGCGTTGCAAAGAGTGCAAACGTTGCGATAGCGTGATCGAGATTTCTTCTCTGCCCAGGTGAGATATGTGCAATCTCTATAACGTCACTACGAGCCGCGAGGCCGTCCTGCAGTTCACCAGGGCCTTCCGGGACAAGGCAGGCTGGAACCAGCCGTCTCTGGACGTCTACCCGGGATATCAGGCACCGGTCGTGCGCGTCGGCGAGGATGGGCACCGGGAGATTGCCAGCCTGACGTGGGGAATGCCCTCGCCGCCGGCTTTCGTGAAAAACTACGATCCTGGCGTGACGAACATCCGCAACGTGAGCTCACCGCATTGGCGGCGCTGGCTTGGCCCGACGAGCCGCTGTGTCGTGCCCTTCACATCCTTCGCCGAACCAGACCCGGCTCGCAAGGTAGAGGGCGGCCGAGTGCCGAACGCATGGTTTGCCGGAAGCTCAGACCGCCCGCTGATGTTCTTCGCCGGCTTCTGGACACCCTGGAAAGGGGTGCGCAAGGTTCGCGACGGCGAGAGGGAATATGAGCTGTTCGGCTTCTTGACCACGTCGCCGAACGAGATCGTTTCTCCGATCCATCAGAAGGCGATGCCGGCGATCCTGACCACGCCGGAGGAAGTCGATCTTTGGCTTACCGCACCGTGGGAAGAAGCCAAGCACCTGCAGCGGCCGTTGCCGGGGAATATGCTGGTGATCGTCGAGCCGCCGGCAAAGCCCGAAGATGAGAAGGAACCGAGCCTGCTATGAGCATCAGCCCCGATAGCCGCACGAATAACCCAGGCGCCGGCATCCACGATAATCACTGGTGCGAGCACCCCGGATGCACCAAGTGGGGTTGCTATGGTTTCGCGCGATCGAAGGCGGACAAGCCGACCTGGCATTGCAGCGAGCATTACCCGCACAAGCCGTTCAACCGGGACTAACCATGCATCGGCTATTTCTTAGCCATGGCCTTGATCAGAACTTAATCGAAGCGCATGTTGGTCCGTCGGCAGCAATGAAACGGGCGCTGCCAGTATATAGGCTTGATAGCCTCGCCCCAAAACGAAAGGAGGACAACATGTCTTCCGAATCCCTCCCCCCGAAACCAACAATGCAACACGCCCGCATGCTCCGGGGAACCCGCCTTCGCGTCGCGGCCGAAATCGCTCGGAACGAAGATCAATTGACCAGAGAGAGCCACGCGGAGCATCAGATCCATCGTTTTCAGCAGGGCCAAACCGGTGCAGGCGTCACTTTATCTCGCATGGCAAGTCTTGCACCCACAAAGGATACGGTCCCGATTGCTGGCTTTCTGAATGAGAGACGGGACACGCAGGGACCGCTCCACCAAGAAGCCCCGGCGAAAAAGACAACCCGGGTTACGACCGTCCGCCTACATCCAAAGAATCAAAGTTCATTGGAGCGTTGGGATAACGAGGGCGGGGCTAATCCGTGAAGTCTGATTGATGCCTACTCTAATTCTTTAAGGAGATAGTCATGTTTGAACATAGATTTGGGCAGAGATACGAGAGTGTAAAGGACCCCAACGGCACCTGGAGCATCTTCGATACCTTCACAAGCCAAACCTGCGAGATCGGACGCCATCCGGTGGTCAGGCTTCGCGAAAGCGATGCTCTCGAGGTCCTGGAAATATTGAACGCGAAGCCGGCTCAGCCTACGGCACACTAAGAATATCCTATCTCAATCACAGCCTGACACGGGATTGGCGGCGGCCTGTCGCTCTCGCCGATCTCGCGCTGATTGTTCCTCGAATGCGATCCATCTCTGCTACTCGCCGGCTTGGGAAAGCCGCTGGCGTTCGATACGGTCGATCCGCTCTCCCAGATAAAACAGGATTCGGTCGAGTTCGGCGCGCGGCACCTGTGCATCACGAAGCTCTTTCACGCCGGCATCGGTTCTCGCCCGGTCCTCCGCCGCGTGCGCGGTGCGCCATTCCATCTCATCGCGCGTGACCACCTTGCTCCCGAGCGCCGAAACGCTCGCCTTCAGGTCGCTGGTCGCCTCCCGGATCGGAATGTAGGCAAGGCCGCCGAGCATGGCTGCAAAGGTCAGCGCCACGCCAAGCGCCTGCCATTGCGGCTTGTTCCGCTCAGCAAGGTTCGTAGACAGCGCAGCGATCGACGCCCTCGTCTCATTCGCCAATGAGGTGACTGCGGCTTCCATGGCCTTGAAGCCGGCACGCATCTCCGATTCCATATCGGTCTGCCGGCGGCCGAGGTTGGTCACTCGCTCCCCGAGCTGGGCCGTGACTGCGTCTGTATAAACGCGATGATCGTTACCGTTTGCCATGTCGTCGTTTCCCGCCATCAGTCCCTATGCCCTTTCAAATGCGTATGCGAGGTTTTCATTGATAAGTCGGACCGCCGCGGCCACGGAGTTTCAAAATGCATCTTTCCATTGGAACCGATCCGCCTATCTTTAGAGGAATGATCCAAAACCACGCCCCCACTGCGTCCGCGATGACGGCCGATGAGTTGCATTCGCTTCAAAAAACCTTCGATGCGATTTGCGAACAGCGCGGACTGATCAAAGGCTCCTCTAGCGCCGCCAACGTCGCTCGAGAACTGGTCGACCTGTATCGGTCCGGAATTCGGGACCGTCGGCAGCTCGTGTCCATGCTGACTGGAGATGGTGTGTTCCCCTGACTGTTCGGTGGCTACCAGAACCACGATGCGATGGTGATGATAACGAAGGCCGCGATGCAGAAGATTTTGGACGGCTCGGTTTGCAGGAAGCGCATCAGTCCGCTCCGCAACGATACTGCTGAAACCGTCCGCGATGACGAGCGATCGACACAGCCGTCTCACGATCATTCGCGATGAGAAAGCTGTTCGTCGCCGGCTTCGGGTCGATCGGTACCAGAACATCGCAGGGATCAGCGAGATTCGCCGTCGTCTGGCAGCTCGCACCCGCCAAGCAGAGTGCAAAGGCTGGTATCGTCAGCAGTAAGTGCTTCCGCATCGATCTTGGTCCCGTCTTTGAGGATGGTGATCCGGTCGCTCTGGAGTGAGGCCGTGATTTCTGATTTGCCGGCTGCCTTGCCGTAGAAATAGGCTGGGGCCGCCATGAGAGCGGCACCGACGAGCGCCCCTGCCCCGAGCTTGAGATAATCCAAAAGACCAAACATCAACCCGCCCCCTCGACCTGTTTGGCGACTGCCTGCCTGTCGGCATTCTTCCGCCAGTAGAGAAAGATCCCGGCGAGCCCGAGCGCGACGAGGATCATTGCTAGGTTCTGCCATGGAATGCCGCCGATCGCCGCCAAGGTCGACGTCAACCCACCGCTCGTCACGGCCGGTACGATTACCTCCTTGGACTTCCACCAAGGCGCATCGAGGCTTGGCGGCGTCACGGCAACCGGCCTTTCCTCGGTCACTGGGGCAGGCTTGATGTTCACAAGGGCGGCCGGCTGCGGAGCCAGGTCGACAAGCATCAGATGGATCGCGGATCGCGTCTGCGGCCCGTCGTCGCCGTCGAGAACGCCCTTGTATTTCCCGGCCGCCTTGGCTGCCTTTTGGAACGCGAGCACATCGGCCGGGCCGTAACCCAGCACGACGAGGCCGAGCCGGGTATAATAGTCGAGCCGATCGGCATAGCCGTTCAGCCCGCCATTGATGCGCCGGGTGATCATCTCCAGGTCGCCGCGATCGGCATAGCGATTGAGTGATGCCCCATCGGGATTGCCGACGTCCCAATACCAGATCGCGGACAAGCCCTCCCACGGATCGGTATTGATCACGTCGGGACTGGCGATGAAGTCCGGGGGCTGAAAACCCTTTTTTACGCACCAGGCATGGAAGGCGCGGATGTTGGTTCCGCCCGTGAGCTGGATTGGCCCGCGCCCGCGGTTCTTGTAGCCGTCGCCATCCTTTGCCGGTGTGTTGCCGAGATCGGTGCGCGTGTCATAACGTCTCTGCGCTTCGGTCGGCCCCCAGATCTCCCGGTCGTAGCGAAACTCCCCGCTCTCGTGCATGAGCTGGCATAGATAGGCTACCTCGCGATGCGGCAGGTCGAGCCCGACGCCGGAACCGAACCGATCGAGCGCGATCATGACCGAGTTGAGATTGCTGTCATTGACGCGCGCCTTCGCGGCCGCGCGCAGCTGTGCGGCGGTGATCATGGATGTCTCCGATATTGTTGAAGGAACGGCGCGGTTAACGCCTGCGTTCATCTATGCTGCGGTTGATCGGTTTCCCTGCCCCACCGCAGCCGGAGGCCCGGCATTACCCACTCAGCAGCCTGCCGGGCCTCTTGTTATTCCGGCCAGTAGCCATCGTCGGCGAAGTCCGCCGGGATGGGATCGAGCGCCTTGAGCGCCCAGCTCGCCGCGTAAAGCGCGGAAACGTATTCGGAGGATTGCTGCCAGAGCGACATGATCTCCTGCGGCGTCAGATCATGATCGATGTTGTCTCCGTCGCGAAAGGTCGTCAGTGTCGTGGTATCGCCGCCGGCAATGCGGACCTGGGCGCCGAGCGCCAGATTGGTGAGGTTGCGGGCGTCCTCGTCGCGGCCGGTCACATGAATGCCGTTGATGATCTTTCCGGCGATGATGCGGCGGGTACGTTCGGCATTGATCGCGTCCCCGAGCGCCTGGCGCGCGGCTTCGCTCTTCTGTTCGGCCGTGACGATCTTGGCAGGATCAACCGTCCACATCGGCGGACTCCTCGTCTTGCACTTCGGGCATAGGTTCCGGCGGCGGATCGAAGGGGATCGCCAGCAGCGCGTCGGGCGGGTTGATCAGCGGCGTGGGAAAGGCGACGGCGGCGGAAGGATCGGCACCATGCGGCAGGATCAGCGTCAGCCGCAGATCGCCGCCGATCCGCTCCACCGGCCCGACGACCCAGTCGCACGGCACGTCGCCGGCCGGGATCGTCGCGCCGTCTGGCAGCCCGGAGAAATCGAAGGCTTCGCCGTTGATCGTGAGGATGTCGCCATCCTTGGTGACCGAAAGGGTGTCATCGCGACGCTGGGGAGATAAGGAGATATGCATCAGAACCACCTGCCAATAGCTGAGACACCGAAACCGATCGTCGTGCCCGTTGTGCTCGACAAAACGCGAAAATTGCCGACCGTCGTTGACCGAGAGACTGGATTGACCCAGCGCGTACTTGATCCACTTTGACTGCCGGAAATTGATGGAGCGGCAGCGAACGCAACTGGAAACGTCCATGCGACGACGCCAGGCGAGTTGGCAAACAAACTGCCTGTAGGACTGTCGATGTCGCCGCTATCCAGCAAACCCGTGCAAATCTGCGTCCCGTCACCAAACCGAACATACTCCCCGTTGGCATTGCTGCCGCGTTCCATGCTCAAACGACGCCATGTGCCCCATGCACTCAGTGCCCGCGGCCTCACCCAAAGCGTACCGGTCTGAGCACGGATATAGAGCTGAGCCGTTACGCTGCTTGCGACGCCGCAGACGATAAGCGCACCTTGTCCGGCCTCTGGAATATTGGCCGTCGTGGAAGTGACATTGTAAAATCCGCTGCTCGTTAGGGTGTCAGCATCCGGAGATCCGCTTGAGGGGATGCTACGCAGTCGATCAGGGAGCTGCCCATTGGAAATTTCACCCATCTGGCTATATAAGTCCGAGCCATCAGCCGCATCCATCAGGCCCCGGAAGAACGCCGTCAGCGTCGCCACATCCATCGTGCCGGCACCGGTGAAGATCGGGAAGGTGTTAGCTGCGCCAGACAAACCGCCAAGCGCTTCGAGATTGCCACCCCCGCCGAGCAGTTGGATCAACTGCCGTGCCTGCGCTGTCAGCCGCGAGCCGTCGCCCTGGTAGCGCAGCCGATAGGCGGAACCTGCGAGCGCGGCGCCTCGGATGCCGATCGGATAGAGCGTCAACGACGTGTTGGAATTGACGCTCTGGACGATCCCGTGCCAGCCGGGCGCAAAGAATTCGTCGCCCTCCTGAAACCCTGCCGTCAGCCAGGCCGTGCCCACGCCGGTCACCGCCGTGCCGCCGGCCGCGACGGTCACCGTGCCCGCAGTGTAGTCACTCAGCAGGGCCATGGCGTTCCCCCTCGACGCTGCGTTCCATCAGCAGCTCGTCGCGCTCGGTGCGGATCGCGTCACGATCGGCGAGCGCCTGGTCGCGTTCGGCCGTCACGTCTGCAAGCAGTTGGGCCAGTTGGAGACATCTGTTCTCCAGCAGCTTGTTCATCAACCGCAGCTCGTGGAGCGCGACATCTGGTCTGATTTGCATGGGGATCCTCATGGCTGGGCCAGTCCGAACACGTAGTAGCGGATGCCCAGAATGGGCGCGCCGTCGTAGTCGTAGCTGACCTGGTTGCTGTCGAGTGCTTGGAGGTCGTTGAAATACGCCCGGACTGGCGCGCCTCGATGCGTATGAAAGACGACCTGGCTGTCCGTCAGAGTGCAATAGGCGCTGTCGCCGGTAATGCCGCTGACGCTGAAGCCGCTGACGCCATTGGCCGAATAGAATGCCACCTGCGGCTGACGAACCGCCTTGGCATAGGAGCCGTTCACAGCCGGATTGCCAGCCCCGCCATGGACAGTGCGGAACTTGACGAACAGGAACATGCCGGCGCCATCGATCGGCACGCTATAGGTCTGATGCCCGTTGGCGGTGACCGGGATGTAATCCTCCGCCAGAAGCTGCAGGGCCGGCCAGCGGCTGTCGACGACGACATCGGCGAAGGCGACCGGGTCGGCCGAGCCGGGCCGCAGAAGCTGTATGACGTTCTGGCCACCCTCCACGAACTGTCGGAACACCTTGTTGCTGCCGGCGGTCGGCGGCGTGTCGTCGAAGGCGAGCACCATGAAGCGCGCGCGGCAGGCGTCACTGCCGTTCGAGAATTTGATCTTGGTGCCTTCGAGCCAATACTGGACACCGAAGCTCGTATCGGCCGGGTTGAGCGGATAATAGATCGTGCCGCCCTTGTAGAGGTGCAGGTCAATGACCGTGTTGACGGGCAAGGTCATGCCGAGATCGTATTCACTGGCGCCGGAAGGCACGGCGATATCGGCCGCACGGACGATCTTTACCGGGCGGTTCGAGCTGTCGAAGGCGAGCTGCGACGGGGTGGCGGTGCGCACGTCATAGCCGGGCTTGGCAGCGCGGCAGTGGCTCGCGTTGATCTGGATCGTCTTTTGCCCCGGAACCGGCGCCACGGCCGGCGGATCGACAAGCTCGGTTTCGTCGCCGGGCAGGTTCCAGACAACGCTATAGAAGCGCCGGCCGTTGAACTCCGAGGCATAGTCGTTGGTGAACAGCCAGCAATAGGGCACGAGCACATTCCCGTACGCGACCGAGATATCCCGATAGTCCTTGTAGACGCTGGGGCGGATCAGCTCCCAGCGCTGGCCGCGCTGTTGATAACCGAAGCTGCTCTGGACGAATTGAGCCTCCAGATATCTCAGCGTCGATGACGAAACCGGCTTCACGTCGACGAGCGGCATCAGGTAATCGAGCGAGGTATACCGGGACGGCTTGTAGACGTGCGTCACCACGCTGCCGGTCACCGTGTACCAATAGTGGTTCGAGCTGCTGATACTCGAGCCGGCCGGCTCGACCCCGCCGCCGCTTGTATAGGGCGCCCGCTCAAGCGCCAGCGCGCGGACGTTCTTTTCCCACTTGGTATTGTAGAGGAACGCCTGCCGATTGCTGTCGAGCGTCGTGCGGGGCGGCAGGGTTCCCTTGGTGATCTTCACGCAGGAGACGCCCTCGTAGTCGATGCCGATCCTCATCCTGGTCATGAGCTGACCTCGATTCCGTTCGCGTCGATGATGACGCGACCATTGCCGAAGTTGATCGTGCCGGCATTTACCGTGCCGATATTGGCGACGTTCATGCGGATCGCCGCCCCGTCGACCACGAAAGGATTGTTCAGGTTGCCACCCGCCACGACGATGAACTGATCGGCCTCGAACGCCACTCGGCTCAGCCCGCCGGCCAGTGCGTCGAGGTACATGGCGGCGGCCGACGTTGCCCCGCCATCGGTGGCCGCGACGCTGAGACCGATCCGCGCCAGCGCGCCGGAGGGCGTCGCTTCCACGGTCGTCCGGAAGCGGCCCGACGCCGAGAAATTCCCGACTGACGCTTCCAGATCGGTCACCGCATCCGAGACGGCCGTCAGCTCGCCGTCGATCGTACTGACCTGTGCCTGCAGGGCAGAGACCGCCGATGCCACAGATGGCAAACCCGTCGCCGGATCGAAGACCGAAGCCTCCAGTTCCTCAACACTCAGGGCCAGGGCCTGATCGGCAGACGACAGAGATGCCAGCGACTGCGTGACGCTCGACTGAAAACCGTTGAAGCTTGTCGTCAGGCTGGTGATCGAGCTGGCGAGCGCCGTATCAGCCGACACCAGGATCTCGACCTGCCGCATGTATTCCGCGGTGATGTCCTCCCGCGTCGCCGTCAGCTGTTCGCGGAGCTGCTGGCGCTCGACCGCGTTGCCGAGATCCTGATCGGCAACGATGAGGCTGATCTCCTCGAGCTTTTCGAGGATTTCCCGCCGGCCGGAACCAAGCCAGTCCTGATAATCCTTGAGATCGTCGGCGAGCTGATCGAACCCGGTGACGCCGTTGTATGGCGATGTGAAATTCCCGGTCGGATCGTCTGTCGAAACCCAAGGGGTGAACGTCTTCAACCGGTCCGGAACGGTCGTGATCGTGGCCCGAGCGACATAGACTTTTCCAGAAACAACGTTCTTGTCGGTCCGGAACATCCCGCTCTCCGGATCGCTTGACTGATCTTCGAAAAGCTCAGTCGTCCCGTCGACTTGATAGAAGAACCGAATGGCCGTGATGCTGGGATCGCCCGGCGGGGTCCAGGTGAATTCGAGCACCGGGATCTGATAGCCGGCTGCGCCAGTGATCAGCCCTGCTTCGACGTTGAAATTCTGCACCGTAGAGAGCAGAGATGGGTTGATCGGCGGCGTTGGCGGGATAACGACCGGCCCCGGCTCGATATCCTCGTCATCGTAGATATCCGCGCCGGTCTCGGTCAGTTTCAGGGTGATCCGGAATTGTTCGTCCGCCAGCCAGTCCGATATCATCCACTCTCGACCGCGCCAGACGACCCACTCGCCCTCCTGCACTTTGAGGCCGACCCGGCGGCTGACCGGCAGAGTTACGGTCCCGCCCTTTCGGTTCTGGCGATAGCGAATGGTTAGCAGGTATTGCGCCAGGTCGGGATCGGAGACCTGAAGGAAATCATTCGATGCCTGCCGCTTTCGACCGTCTGCCGCCACGTCAGCGTTGACATAAATCGGCTTCAGGCTGTCCGGCTGCCACATGAGGTCGATGGAGGTGTATTGGCCGGACAGGTAGTTGTGCCGGTCGAATGCGGATTTCCGATATTGGATGTCTTTCGCCCGATCGATCGGGATGTCGTCGGCCGTGATTTCAAGCACCGGGATTTGCGGAGCGCCTGCGATGACACCCGAGAGGCCGCGACGGTTCAGGCCATAGCCGGCCATCGCGTCGTCGAACTCCTTCAGGATCTCGGTGTGATCATCCTCCCCGGTCACCCAGAGCGAGCACTGATAGGTCTTCTTGCCATCCGTCCGCAGGGTGTCGCACACGTTCATGGCGACGAAATAGGTGGCAAGATCGAGTTGCCCGAGGCTTTTACCTTCCCCGATCAGCGTTCGGCCGGATACCATCGCCCGGAGGCCAAGCTGATAATTCAGCCGATGGACCGCCGGGTTCAGTGTGTGTTCCCAGGTCGACGGATCGTCTATGCGGTGCGGTCCCGATCCGCCGGCGACAGTCGAATCCTTGCGGGGATCGTATTCCCGCAGGCCGCGCAGCACGAACTGGAATTCGGGCTTTCCCTGCGCGAAGAGATCGCCGTTATAGGTTCGATAGACGACGGCGTAGCAAATGCCCGCGAGAACGCTGGTGGATTTCCACGTCTGCCCCAGCGATCCAGTGTTGGTAACGAGATTGGTCTCTACCCCCTGCCCCGGTCTGCCGTCGAAGAACAGGATCAGGATGTCGGTTCCGAACCCTTGGACTCGATACGCCGCGACATGGTTGCCTGGGATTGTGGCCTCTACCAGGCTCAGCTTCTTGCCGTAGAAATAGACGTACGGTTCGAGCCCGTCGCACCAGCCATTCGCCAGGGCGAAGACCTCGACATTGACTTTGTTGCCGCTGCCATACTTGGCATAGAAAAGCCGCTGCCCTTTGGTGGGACCGGTCCCGTATAGCGTGCCGACGGGTACGTCGCCTCCGTATTGAGTTTCCCCTTGGACGGCGGTGTACTTTCGCTTTTTCGGCCGTTTCAGATAACTGATGGCCAGATTGGTGCCGAATGCCAGAGCGCCGCTGATGACGGTCGCGGCCAAAGCCGAGCCAGCAAACAGCGCGCCGGCAATCGCCGTGCCGATCGCAGTGAAAATCGCCATCTAAAGCTTACCCAATGTGAAAGGCTGCGACGACATCGGAAAGGCCGTGATCTTCTCGGCCTTTCTCGGTCTTGGTGACGAAGCGCGTGCCCAGGCAGACGCCGACGTGTTCGGCGCCATCGGCAAGGCGGAGGATGACGATATCGCCGAAGCGGGCTTCTGCGGCGCCGACGGACGGGCGCCCCAATTCCACGGCCCAGAAGTCGATAAGGCTCTTGAAACCACGCTTCCGGAGCGCCCGTTGCGCACCCACAAGAGTCTTGTAGGCGCCGGCGTACTTGCGGGCGATCTGCGTTCCCTCGAGTGCATCAACCAGGGCACAGCCCATCATGAAGCAGTCGGACTTGTCGGGCGTGCCATAGGCATAGGGGTTCGTAAGCTCACGCGCGAGCGTTGCTTCGACAATACGGAAACGGTTCATGGACTCGACTCTAGCGTCTGTTGCGCTTAGCGTTTCGCAACGAAAAATAGAGATTTACGAACGTCATCAGTGCGTTGAAGCTGATGACGATGAACAGAACAACATCCAAATTCATGAGGCACCTTTGGAGGAAAGATGAATAGAGATCTGGAACCTATTGATCCAGACCCATGGGAATTGACCTCACTGGCCGTGGCGGCGGTTGCGGCTATCGGAACTCTGGTTCAGGCGGCGACACCCTTCCTTCGCATCAGACCAAGCGAGAACCATGTCGGGAACATCAGGCACCACCTAAGAAATAGCCTCCAGGACTGCTCCCGGAGCGTCCAACAGCTCATCAGGTTTCTCGCGCGGCAGCAGTCACAACAACAAGATGTGCTTGCGAGGCCATTCCAGTACGGCCAATCTCCGATGAATTTGGCGCTGCATGACTTCTTGGAATATAAGACGCTGTCAGACGGTATCGTCGGGAGCCTCGGCGCCTTACGCACATGGACTCTCTTGGCAACTCAATATGATCCCGAAGTCGGAAACGAGTTGAGAGACCGCGTAATTCCTGATTTCGCTGCATTCGCAAACCGCATCAACCGGTGGTTCGCCGGCGAAGAAACATTCGGTACCGTTCTTGACCAATCCTTGGAGCTACTTGGAGCTTTTGAGCGAGCAGTAGGCCAGCTTTCCGATAGGAGAAATTAAGCTTCCTATCGGCTGACCTGTCCCCATTCCTCGGGGATCGCGGCATTGGTTGCGACATATTCGAGACCGGTGTCGGTCGCGAGATTATCGAACTGCTGCTCGGCCAGGGAGCGCTTGACGCCCGTCGATCCGCGAGCAGATCGTCCCGGCGGCTGCAGGTCGATCGACAGCGTCAGGGAACGCTCGGAACCGGAAACTGCCCCTTCGTTGAAGCGCACCTGGTCGATCTCGTAGATCGAGGAAGCAAGTACACCGACGACCTGATCCGAGTCAGGATCGCCGGCGAGATGCGAGACGATGACGGGAGCGTTCTGGTAGTTGTAGCTCTCGATTTGAGCGACCGCGTCGTCTGGATTGGCGACTGGGATGTTGGAAAAGACGATCGTGCGCGTTGTGATCGCCGTCCCCACCGCACTCGACATGCTCCCCAACTGCAGGAAGCGGTTCGGAAGATAGGTCAAGCCATTGTAGGTGTACGGCCTTCCTCCGCGGTGATACCCGACCGTCTTTCCCGGCAGGTCAAAACGGATCAGGTCGAGGCGGCGTAACCGACCGCTGTCGACCAGCGCCTCAACATCAGGATCAAGAACGCTCATGAGAAGAACACCTCAGTCGCGGTGAAAGACGGCGATCGGCTCGCCCATGATTTCGTCCCGTCATAGCTACCGGGATCGATCTGCATGGTGCACGACGGCTTTTCGAAATGGACGGTGTCGGCGACGTGGAATATCCCAGTGTCGAGCCCGTACTTGATCGAGAGCGTCACCACACCACCGGCGTCCGATGTTGCCGCCGCCATGATCCGGTGGAGAGATCGTACCAGCGCCGATTTCCGGACCTCAACATAATCGCCAGGCGAAAGAACAAATCCGGCCGGCAGCCCCGACACAACGATCGTGCGGCTATTGGCGATCGCCTGAAGGTTGGCTTGCCCGTTGAACGCCCCTCCTGTGGCTCTCGTCCCGGAGAGAGGTCGACCGGTGTCATGGGCTATCGGGCGCGGGCGGAAGGCGTCATAGGCAAGGAACGTTTCGCCGTCATCGCCTGCCTGCATCATGAAGGCATCCATAACGCCATACTCGGTGCGCAGGAGCGGCTTTGCGACATAGCGAGCCACCCAATAGGGCGTGCCGAAGGTCTGCGCCTCGGTGCGCCTCCCTTCCATCTGGTTGGTATCGCGCGGCTGGATCGGATCGAATTTGCACTCGGTCCAGTCGCGCCGACCACCTCCGAACGTAGGGAGCGGAATAGGATCAGCCATACTGAGCCTCACCGTTCTGATAGAGGTTCTCCCTCGCCTTGTTGTTCTCCTGCACAACAGTCACCGCCACATCCTGGCTTTCCGACCGGATCGTGGGACGGAACATCGGCCCCTCCTCACCGATCACGCGAAGGACGATCTCGCGGGGTTGAGAGCTCGCCTGCGAGCCGATGGCCGCGGAGGCATTCCGGTTTGCGGCCGGGAAAATGCGATGGTTTGGGACTACCTCCTCACCGCCCTTGAAGCGGACAAGTTCAGGGCCTTTCTCACCGACCCATGCAACACCGGGACGCGCCGACGGCGTGCCTGAGGCATATTTCGCCATCGGGGATGCGTCGAAACCGTTGTTGAGCCAAGATGGCGCCGATGAACTGGTTCCGCCAAAGCCGAGCAGATTACCGACGATGCCGAACAACCCGCCTCCGCCGCTGCTGGCGTTGCTCACCTTGAAAACGGCGTCGAGCACATCATTCAGCAGCTTGTCGGTAATCCGATCAAGCACGCCGAGCGCGGCGTTGCCGAAAGACTTCCAGACGCTTTCGCCGTTCTCAAGCCCGGAGCGGAAGTCATCGAGGAAGCCTCGCGTGGTGTCCTTTGCGAACTCCATCTGCTCACGGATCTTCTCCGTGCCGTATTCGAGCGAAGCCATCCGCTCTGCGAGGTTCGATAGCTCCACCCGCTGCGAGCTGGTCAAGCCAATTCCTCGCGCCTGCGCTTGATTTAGAAGATCCTGCTCATACCGCAGTTTAAGCGCTGCCTGCTCGGTGAGGCCGAGGGCATCCCGCTCCGCCTGAAGGGATGCAATGCGGCGGTTCGCGCCGTCGACGATGTCGTCGTACTTCTCAGCTTCGGTCTTGCCGCCCCTCTTCTTCGTCTTCTCGTCGACTTTGTCCATCCAGCCGGCAAGATCCTTCAGTGCAGCTGTCCCCTTGCTAGCCGCAGACGATATACCGGTACCAATTTGGCCGATCCAATCAGTGCTCAGATCCCGTGAGACGATCTTGTTGCGGTCGTCTACGGCCGACGAGAGTGCGGCCGCATATGGGTTGTCGATCGCACCGAAGTCGACCTTGCCGATTTCGCTGATTTGAAACCCGCCAGGCAGGTTACCCAACGCTCCGTTCACACTCTGGATCAGGCTATTAAGCATACTGGATGCGGCGTTGATCATTTTCTGGATAGCCCCAATGGCGGCATTCGCCGCGCCAATGGCTGCCGAGCCCAGAATGTTCGGAAACTGCTTCCAGACAAACTGCAGGTCATGGAAGGCCGCGACAAACGACCCTATGACAAGGTTTGCGCCCCGTTTGGCGGCATCGACCACGTCAAAACCAAGCATTCTGGTAAGTTCGTCTCGGAAGATGACGACGGCGGCGATGGCTGCGGTCACGCCCGCGATGAAGAGCGCAGCGGGATTCGCGATCAAGAATGCGCTCGCCACGGCGCCGAGTTGAACAACCAGACGGCCAAGCCAGGCGATGAGCGAGATGATGCCGCCAATGATCGTCGGTGCATAGATCAGCGCGATTGCAGCAGCGGCGGTGGCAGCATATGGCGCGATGTCATCGAGCACTTGTGCCACGCCTCGCAGAGTGGAGGATGCGAGCTTGCCCCAATTGACCATCTGGATCAGAGCCGCGCCCAGCGTGATAACCGCAATGGTGACGAGAGAGACCGGCGACAGGACCATCGCAAATGCCTGCGTCAGTCCCTGGATCGGCTTATCCATCGCGGCGAGCACCATTGCTGCCTGCGTACCCTGCTGGAAACCGATGGTGAGGGCGGCCATGCCTGCCTGTGCGCTGATAATAGAGTCCTGAACCTGTGCAGCGAGGTTGACAATGTTGCCACGGCGACCCGCGATATTGCTGTTCGCGGCCCGGTTCATCATTTCGATCTGGCGGGATGCTGACTGAGCGGCGGCCCCTTCGCGAGCATAGGCTTGAGCGGCGGATGCAGCGGCGCCGGTCGCGCCACGATTGGCTCCCGCCAATCCCTCCGTTGCGGCTTCTGCCCGAGCTGCGGCGCCAGAAAGCTTATTCAGGCCGTCCGTATTCTCCTTGACGCCCCGGTTTGTCACCTCGATGCCAAGCTGCGCAATGTCTGCCATGGCTTTACCTTTTGTCGAATCCTGCGATATCGTCACGACATCATGTGGGGGACTGGGAATGCGATATGTTCTGATTGTTGCCGCTATGCTTGCGGCTGGGAGCGCTGCGGCTGATGACAAATGCGGCAGCGCGAGTTCAGAAATTCTCGCGCTCAAGGAGTGGTCCGCATCTCCCGGTGACTATGGGAGCGTGAGTGTCCGATTGAAAATCGGCAACAAGACAGACAAGCAAATCCGAATGGTCAAGGCGGCTGCGATATTTATCGACCCGTTCGGCGATGACATCGCCAGGCTTGCCATCGATCCAGACGTCACGATACCAGCCAATGGAGATATCGAAGAGAAGGGCAGCTGGAGCGCCGCGCGATTAGTCAAGGTTAGACCTCAGGACGTAACAACAACAGTTTGCGTCTCCGCGGTCCTGTATGAAGATGGATCGAAGGAAGAATTCCGATGAAGGAATGTCTCTTCGCCGTAACCTTGCTGACAGCGGTTCCTGCTATGGCAGACCCTATCAATGTACCTCCAGAAATGACAGAAAGCCTTGAAAAGGCAGCCATGAGACTGGCATTTGCGGACGGGTGCGACAAGCGTCTTGATCGGCCAGAATTATTTGCCGACGCGAAGGAGGCGTTCGCTCGCTTTCTCGCAAAGGCGAATGTCGCCGATCCAAATGGTCGCGCGGAGGAAATTGCCAAACTCATTCGCGAAAAGCCGCAAGAGAAGGAAACGGGACCGTTCAGCTTGTTCAACGAAAAAATGTGCGGAGACCTCGCCGGCTCTTTAAAAGACGAACTTCGATAGGTTCTTAATCCGCAGATTCCCGCTCCCTTATTGCTTCTGCTTCCTTATCGATCTCGCCCACATACCGGCTATCCATGTCGCGGATGATCGCAACTTCCTCCCGCCGAAGGATATTGCCGGTGATCTGGATCCACGCCAGGAGCTCGGCATTGGAGACAGGGTTGGCGCCGTTGAACCCTGACGCCTGTCCTGCCCTGATCTCCCAGAACCAATCCCACAGGAAGACGCCGGCGTCCGGAATGTCAGCCTCCGGGCTTTCCACTTCGAAAGCTTCGTTCCGCTCGCGCCGGGTGTCGCCTTCCTTGTCCTTGATGCTGTCGTACCGTGCCGTGATGGCTACGGCTTCGCAGAGCCTTTCTCCGAGCTCTTCGTAAAATTTGCGCGGTCCTCACTGGCCGCCGAGACCTGATCGTAGATCCAGCCGGCCTCCTCGACGACCTCGCGCGCCTTCTCGAAGGTGAGTTCGGGCTTCTCGCCCTTCCACGTGTGCCCGCCCCAATCCCAGGAGGCGACGGAAGCGGCGGCGCGATCGAGATATTCAGCCTCGACCTTGTCGGTGGTCAGCTTCTTCTTCCGGCTGGCGAGGAACTTGTCGGAATGCTGCCGGACGATCTTCTTGACCTCGTTGCTCTCGGAGGAGCGGATCATGAAGCTTATGCCGAGCGGTTCCTCGGTCGCCGGATCGACGAGCTTCAGTTCGAACAGGTCTTCGGAGTTGACGAGCTTGGAAATATCCATGGATCACCTTACGGGGTCAGGTCTGCGGGATTGACGCGGATCGGGAGCTGGTTGAGGCCGATCGTGTAGCGGGCGAGTTCGAAGTCGTCGGAACCGCCGCCGGGATACAGCGGGCCCGAAACGACGCCGCGGCTGTAGAGGATCGTATTCGACCAGCCGGCTTCAGGCTTGTCGTTCCGTTCGAACTTGATGGCCATGTTGTTCTGGTTCAGCGGATCGCCGAACGTGCGGAGGATCACCTGGCCGGCATCGTCCGCAATGTCGGCGACTTCAATCTGGGGATCGCCGGCATTGGCGGTGCCCTTCTGCTTCTGCGTCACGGCCTCGTCCAAGGTGTTGTACGAGTTCATGGTGGAATCGGCACCGAAGTCACCGGTGTTGCCAACCTTGCCGACCTGAACCCAGAGAAGGCCTTCAAAGCCTGCCTGATCGAGATCTTCATTCTGGGCAGTGGCGCAGACGTAGACCTTGCTGCCCTTCTTCGTACTTTTGTTCGCCATGGCTCAAGCCTCCTGTGGAAAGGCGATGTAAGGGATGGTGACGGGTATCTGGACTGATGCGTCCTCGATGAGCGGGCCGACGGCCCAAGGCTCGCTGCTGATCGTGATCTTCACACCAGTGGCGAATAGGGTCTGGTTCTTGAAGTGGTCGATGATCTGCCCGGCGACGTTCAGCGGATCGATAATGCCACTTCCCTTCGGCCAGATGACCGACACCTGAAGGATGCCTTGCCGCGGTTCTGGGTCGTCACCGATCGGGTACGGGATCGGCCGGTTCGGCAGGAACGCCAGCCGAAGGTACTTGCTCGGCGTCGGTTGCCCTGCAGGCGGAAAGGTCACGTTCGCGCCGGCAATGGGCAGCGCAGGCGTGAAGACAAGCCCCTGTAGATGCGTGACGAGCGCAGTAAAGATCGTTGCGTCCGTGTTCGCCGCCATGTACCGATTACCTATGTCCGAAAAGCCGCCACTCACCGACAGCGAAGTTTACGATCGCCTGCATCAGGCGTTTCTCAGCCTGTTGGGAACGGAGGGCGAAACCAAACACGGCGACACAGCCCTTCGAACCGCTCGGCATGTTCTCACGACACTCCAAGCCGCGCTGCTCAAGAAGATAGATGCTACAGCCCAAGGCGACGCTTCAGATCAGCAGCCTTCCGATTGACAATAGGCTGCCATTGCTGGGCCGCTGAGCGGACGAACGCATCGGGCGGTTGGCCATTGGCGCCGAACTCTCGATGTGCCGCGTAGCCAGCCGTGAAGCCGACATAGATCGTATCCGTAATCTCGGATCCTGCGATCACCGCCTCGATCTGGGCGAAGTCGAACGGGTATGCCTGCCCTTCCACTGGACCAGAGCCGGCGATAATGCGCGGCATCGCCGTGGTTGATGCAAGCGCCGAGGCCCTCAGAAAGCCAGTATCGACGCGCATACGGCCACCCTCGCGCGTCGGCTTCAGCATCTCCTCCGAGACTTCCTGCACGCTCTCCTTGAAAACAGATTCGACGGCGCCCGGCACCTTCTCGGCGAAGGCCGCCACCTGGGCAGAGAAAGATAGCTTGGCCATCAGGCAGCCTCGGCACGATACCTGCGGACGACAGAGCCGATGTAGTCAACCTTGTATTGAAGCCGGCACCGGCAACCGCTTGTCTCACTGATCGGAGCCTGCGGATCGCCGGGATAGCTTAGCATTGCTCCGGATGGGCTTTGGAAGGCCTCATCAACTCCGACGCTCTTGCCGTTCAGCACGCGGTGGGTATGGCGGACCCGATTGTCTCCTGCCGAGCGCCAGACCTTCGTCACGTCCTGGGCCTCGATCTTGCCGGCGTCGATTTGCTGCCGGATGGCATTGTCCCGGGCAGAACCGAGCGCCATCATGGTTTCGGTTCGCGCCAGCATCTCGCCCCGGAGCAACAGATTGCGGTCGTTAAGCCTTGCGATGATCTTCCGCAGCATGTCAGGCGGGACCGGCCGCTCGTCCCGAATGGCAGCGAGGACAGTGCGGTCAAAGCGCCGGTCCCGTGTCTTCAGCTCGAGGTACTGCCGCATCAGCTTGGGATCGCCGGAGGTGAGGTTCACCCTCGCCCGCTCGATGTATTCGATCTGATGTCGCGTCAGGCCGATGACACCGCCTTCTCTCCGGCCGGTGACACGGTTCTGTCGGCCGACGACGTCGAGTGCGGTGGCGCGCGGATTGAGCCCTCTGGCAAGGCCATTTTCGAGAGCCTGGCGCACGCCCTGCCGCTGGTCTTCGGTGATGTGCGTCACCATCGTCGAGGAGAGCTCCCGAAGGATGCGCTCTGCCTCCGGATTGCGGACGCCGAAGCGCCAGACCACCCGAGCGCCGTCCGGCCCTTTGGACGGCAGCTCCTCGAGCACGTTGATGCCGCCCGCATTGAACGCCTCCTGAAGGGCGATCTCCAACGCGGAGAATGCCTCCGGATCAAGCTCCATCGCTTCGATAGCGCCGAGAATGTCTCCGCGCTCCAGGCGCTCGACCACGCGCGCCAAAACTATGCTCGACTTAATGGCCTCGATGCTCTCGCGGAACGCGGCCGCAAGCCTGGGCTCATATTGGTCGAACAGCTCGTCAAAGGTCATGCCATCCGGCCTTGCACGATGAAAACGACGTTCGTCACGCCGTCGTAGTTGTTCGGGTCTGCGTTCACGATGTGGAAGTCCACGCCGCCGGCCGTTGCGATGTCACCGACCTGGGGCACGATCGCGAGGCCAACACTGCTGATGTAAATCTGCCGATCGCTGGTCAGGATGTTCGTCCCGTCAATGTACCGCTGGTCATAGGTCATAGGCACCAGCTTCGCCGGATAGGTCAGCACGATGGGATCGCCGCCAAAAACCGGGTCGGGAGGCGACGTGCGCTTGATGGTGCCGGTTTGCCCATATGACTTGAGCAGACGGTCTGCGGTGGCCTGCAGGCGGGTGTAGAGGGCGTTCGCCATCAGACCACCAGCGCCCAAGGTATGCTTGGCACGAGAAACGGCCACAGCAGCCCATCGATCACCGTGACGACCGGCGTGGCGAGCGCTGCCAATTCGGCAGGCGTCAGGTCCGTTGCGGTCTGCTGATACTCTACCTCCAGCTGCCCGACCTTTTCGCGCTTGACAGTCGAGGATCCGGTCACCACCGGCGACAGGCTGCCCGGGTTCGTGAGTTCGAGAAAGGCCGCTTCATATGCAGCGTTCACGATCGGATCGGGGATGACGTTCGACGGGATAGCCTCCCCGTAATAGGTCGTGGCGCCGGTGCGCGGCCATGCGCGCTCCTGGGCGTATCCGCCGGTCCTCATGCCCGTGAACTTCGGCTCGTACCGATCGATCACCAGAGAACCACGTTGAAGCGCCGCGGTCTTCTGGGCATCGCTCGTGCCATCGGGGAAGACATAGCCGGCCGCCGTAGCATAAGCCGTGAAGCCTGCAATATCGCCGTATCCAGCCATGTCTATCTCCGATGGAATGGTTGACCCGGCAGTGTCCCGCCGGGGTGGTGCTCACTTTGCGAGAAGCTGTTCCTGCTCTGCCTGGCTCATCGCCTTGAAGGCTTCTGCATCATCGGCGCGCATCTTGTTGCCGACCTGCTCACCCTTCGCATCGAATGCCCCATACCAGCCGGGCGACGTCTCCTTGACCTCGAACGGACCTTTCGGGCCGTCCTCATCCTTGGACCCATCCGCCAGCTTCTTGCGCAGTTCGGTATTTTCCGCGCGGAGTTCTTCGAATGCCTCTCGCATCGCGTTGAACTCGCTGGCTGGAAGGTAGACGCCATCGGCGCCATCCGGGACCGCCCCTGAGACGACAGGGCGTTGGTCTTCCGCCGGGTCACCTTCGAGAGAGAGGAATCCAAGACGATTGGCGCGATCCACCTGAGCGGCAGTCATCGCCAGTTCCTTCGTCTCGCCCGGCTTCACGTAACGGACGCCATGCAGGGTTTGGACGCCCTGCATGGCCTTGCTGTTGTTGGTCACCTTCATGACGGTTCTCCTCAAGCCGGAACGTCGGTGATCTCGTCACCATAGGCCATCGCGCCCGGAAGACGGATTTCCGTCCCGCCGGTACGCGCGATGATGCCGGTTTCGAAGCCCATGATGGACTTCTGGCGCGGCTGGAGCACCCGGCGAGGCATGGGGAGGTGGAATTTCAACACCTCCTCGTCCTTCCGGTAGACCATCATGCGACCGCCGCCGTCCTGGGATGCCGTCGCGAGCTCGCGGAGCGGCTGGATATCGAGCGGCTGCCCGGTTTCCGCCGTGTAGACGTTGTTGCGGCGGATGTATTCCAGCAGCGTCATGAGGCCGTCACCAGCGCCAAGGCGGCGGGTGGCAATGAGCCGGAACGCTTCCGGAGGCAGGCGCAGGGTATCGACCCACTCGACCTCGGAGGTATTCTCGCGGACGCTGGAGATCAGGTCGTTGATATCCCGGAGGATCTGGTCATTGGTCTTCGCAGACCAGAAGGTGGACGAGCTGGTGCCATCGGCGGCAACATCGACGCGAGAGACGGCAGCGTCGTTGACAAGGCCTGTCCAGTTCTTCTCGGTGGTGCCGACCATGGCAACCGAGTTGAGCAGGCGCTCGACCTTATCCGCAGCCGACATGGCCTTGGTGCCATTCAGATCGATGCCGTAGAGCGCCGCCTGATTGACCTCTTCGATGTTCCACTCCCAGCCGGAGCCGATCATCGCGAAGTCATGGCTGGCCATGTCCTTCGTTGCCTGGTTGAACGGCATGTCGGTGCCGGCGCCGGAGAGGAACTTCGCCTCACCTGCCGTATCGACGGTGAAGAACGTCGTGCCGATCGCCCATGCGTTGCCTTCCGTAACCACGGGCACATGCATGCCGTAGTTGAACGTCGGATAGCGCCGCTGGTAGATGCGGGTCTCGATGTTGCGCCCCTGCGCGATCACGAAGGGTAACGCTGCCTGCGCGTCGGCGAAAGGCTGACGGACGATCTGGTTCATGGTGCTTGATCCTTTCGCGATCGGTTAGGCGGCGGGTGCCGGCGTCACCGGACGGAGACGAACGGAGATTTCGACGATTTCGCCGTTGCCTCCGGAGGTTTCGAAGAAGGTGTCCGGCAGCGGGCCGATAATGTTCGCGCCTGCCGCGGCGACGTATCGCTTGGTGGAGGTGTCGTAGAAAACCTCCCCGCCATCGGTCACAGCGCCGCCGGCCGTGACGTACATCGGGCCCATCGTCATGAAGGCACCGGTGAAATACTGCGGATAGCCATCCGGCAGGGTCGTGCTGGGCGGGACTGCCGGATTGAGCACGGCGATGCCCAGGAAGTCGCCGGCAGCCATGGCAACAACGCCGTGGTCGCCAGCGCCGCGCTGGACGGGCGTGCCGAAGGCAATGCCGGCGGCGTCCTCGACCGTGCGGCTGATTTTGTTGCACTTCTCCTCGGAGGCGATCTGGCCGTGCAGGCCCTTCGGAGGAGCGTTCGTGTAGGTGGTCTGGTAAGTCGCCATCGTAGCGTCCTCCTTAGTTGACCGTTGCGGAAGTCTTGCCCGCCTGCATGTCGGCGACCATCTGCGCGTAGGCGTCGGTCACCGCCTTGTCGGCGTCGTTAGCCGGCATGAGACCGTCCTTGACGACGTTGGCGAACGGGTCAGTGTTGACAGACTTCTTCGCGTCCTCGGCGAGGATGTCGAAGCGAGCGTCGATGTAGGCGTCTGCCTTGTCGGCAATGGCTGCATCGCCGAGTTTGGCGGCCACGACCGCCTTGCGGATTGCCGCATCGGTCAGGCCTTCTGTCTTCACGTCCTTGGCGATTGCCTTGGCGGTGGAGATGAGGTCGGCGCGAGCCTGGACGCGCTTGTCGAGATCGGCGTCGGATAGAATTTTGCCCTTGAGGCCGTCGATTTCAGCGTCCTTCTTCGCCAGTTCGGCATCCTTGGCGGCGAGTTCCTTGTTATGCTCACCGGCGGCCGTCTGGAGATCAGCAATCTGCTTGTTCAGGCCGTCCATCGCGCGCTGCACGATCTGGGCGTCCTTGTCGGCCAACTCGACCGAGAGGCCATCAACCATGAGGGTTCGGGTCGTCATTGACCTTGTTCCTTTCCCGTCGTCTCCGATTTTGAGATGAGAACCGCCCCGGGCAGCGGAGACGACCGCCAGGTGGTTCATGCGAAGGGATGTCTGAATGGCGTCGTATTGCTCGCCTGAGGGCGTGACGCCGTCCTGGAACTTGAGATCGGTCGAGTAGCCCATGGAGAGCTCGCGCTTGCCGCCCTCAACCTTGGCGATGGCGCTCTTGTCCATCAGCACCAGAGGCACGCGGACGAATTCGCCATCACGAACGACCTCGCCGCCAGTCTGGCCGACGGCATGGTCTTTCCAGTTTTCCGCCGTGACGTTCTCTTTCGGGTGATCGTCGGTCACCGGCCGGTAGGCGTAGGAGTGCATCGCGTCCTTGGCGAAGACCTCTTCTTCCGGCCGGTAGACGCGGACGACCGCCTTATCGCGGAGGCCGTGCTTGTTCTCGGGGTCAACCTCCGGACCGGTGTAAAGCTGGATGCCGGTTCGGGCCACGCGAGCGTCGGCAACGAGGTATCCATCCTGGGTCCGGCGGAGGCCGTCCAGGGTCACAGTGTCGAAAAGCTGCATGGGCAGGTCTCAAAAAAGAAGCCGCCCAGAGGCGGCTTTGGTGAACTTCAGGTTGCGGGATGAGTGTCGAGGTTAGTCGCACTTATCCTGAGCGGCAGCAGTTTCGTCGCCCTTCTGCTGTGCGGCGACATCCTGACCAGACGTGGCGAGGTTTCTGCTTTCGCCCATTGGCATATTCGCACCATCTTTTTGTGGCGTCTTCGGAAGGGCGTCCGCACTGGTTGTCGTCGTTCCGGTTGAGGTCTCTGTCTTGGTCTGAGAGCCTGAATTTCCCTCCAGCGGAACATGGGTGCCATCCTTGGCGATCCCGGTCTGTGAATCTTTGTTCACGGATCCGGTCACATCGTGGCACTTTGCAAGGCTCGGTGTGTAGCTAAATGCTGCCAGGGCGATTGCAGCCGAGATCGAAATAGTCCGTTTCATGGCATCATCCTCCTTCGCCAATGAAGCGTAACCACCGCCGATACCCTTTGTTCCGTGGTGGATTGATGTCGTCTCAGTCTTCTCTCAGTTGCTCGAAGATTTCCGGCCCAAGGATGATTTTGCCCCGATACGGTTCGACCTGGGACAGATCGATATCGCCGCCGATCTGGATCGAAATGTGTGGTTGGTATTCCGGCCAATCCCACGACGCGCCGTTCTCAATGATCTCGCGGTGACGCCACACCAGTTCCGGCGCTGTGATCAGCAGCGCCTTGTACTCGCCGTTCTGGCCGAGAGCATCTACCTGGCGCGGTCCGCCGGCGCCGATCTCCAAGCGATCTGCCCAGCTTGTCCCGACTGCGAACCAATCGATCGGCTGACGGCTGTGCGCGATTGTTACGTGCAGGTCAGGGACGATGTCCGTGAAACCCTGCTCTTTAGCCCACCGGACGATCTCGGCACGGTTCAGCACATCACGGCGCACATAGAGCGTCCGTGGCGCGGCATCCTGTTGCTGTCTGCGGCCACCGGCCCGCTGTTCGCGCCGAGCGGTTTCCAAAGCGAGCGCGGCCGCCTCTTCCTCTATGGTTGGCTCTTGCTCTTCGATCAGCCCATACTCTTCCACCGCGACGGCGAGGCCCGGCAAGTTGCCGTCTTCCTCGATCCGAGAGATAAGCGCCTTCGAAACCGCCTCCCGGGTGATTAGTTCCTGGCCGGCAACCGTGCCCACGATTGCCCGGGCTGCTTCGGTATTGATCTTGAAGACCTCCGCCCGCTCTTTCTCCGTCTGGGTATAGAGCGGTGCCCATTCATAGTAGACGGCCGGATCGCGCTGGCCAGTCGCCGAACGGATGCAGATCTCATCGAACCGCCACAGCGCCGGGGACAGCTTGTTCCGCTGGTCGGCGCTGATTTTGTCGTAGTAGTTCTTGAGCGTGACCTCGCCGTTCGATCCGAGGCCGGACGGCGCATCTTGAAGGAACCGCACCAGCGGGATATCAGCGGCTCCGGCCGCCACCTGAAGGTATTCTCGCAACAGCTCCGGGAACTGCGCGAGATTGATGGTCTTCTGCTCCCACTTCTCGCCGTCTGTCCCGTTCCCTTCCAACAGGAGCATATTGAACATGCTCTTGAGGGTGTTCGCATAGGTGAAGCGCTCGGTGAGCTTCTTCGTCGTGGTGGCATTCTGCAGGTATTCCGAGAGCCGAGGGATGTAGATCACATCCGTCTTCGCTTCCGGGATAAGCGATGCCGTGTGCTCCTGAGAAGATGCGGCGTTCTGCAAGGCGTCATAGACGATCTGCAGGATGCTATCGCCCCAGACTTCCGTTTCGGCCTGTGTCTTGTCGAGGATCGGCGCGCCAACGAACCGGATCACGCGCGAGGGGTGGATATCCACCTGCTGCCCGTTCGAGCCGTTGACGCGCCACATCGTGGGCTCGCCGTAATAGGGTGACGTCACATCCCGGATGATGTCCGTGTAACTCACCTGATCCCGGCCGAGCACATGCGCATATTTCAAGGCATCCTTGCCGACGCGCTCAAGAACAAGCTCCTGATCGGGGCTGCCGCTTTTGACGCCCAGGACGAGGACCGCGCCACCGCGGAGGCGGGCAAGCTGCATCGCCTCGTTGACCTTGGCCTGAATATTGATCTGCGGCGCGCGCTCGACCTTCTCGATCGCCTCGACAACCGCCTCGTCAGCCTTCCACTCGCGCCACTCGCGGGTCATGTCATCGGGGATGATGTCCACAACCTTGCGGGCCATCCAGTCCGATCGATGCATTGCGTTGAGCTGTTGCGGATCGACTGGCGCGAAGGCGAAGACGGTTCCGACCTTCTTATCCTTTGCCGTTCCAAGGCCGCTGACGAGGTTCTGTAGACGGTCAAACAGCAGCATCAAACGACATCCAGCATTCCGTAGTTGAACCCGATATTCACGTTGTCGGCAGCGATCACAGCATCAGCCAGATTGTGAGATTTCACGCCCAAGTCCTTCTTGAGCTTGAGCTTTGGCACGACGCGCTTCTTGCCCTCTGTCTCAACCCACCACGGCACGCAAAGCTCGGTGAAGAGCGCATCGAGCTTTTCTTTCCCCATCGCCGACGAGAACGAGAGAATGTCTTCCGGCTTGATCGAATGGCCGCGGGTTACCGCATTGAACGTCAGCATCGCCCTGCGAGCGGTGTTCGCCCACGCTTGCGCCTTCAGGTTCAGGTACTCGTCCTTGTTGAGCGGGCTGTTGCCATTCTGCGGATCGCTCGGCTTGTCCGGATCCATGACCGCGCCGCCGGCATGAAATGCGAAATGCTTCACATTCGCGCCGTTCGACTGGTTCTGTTCGTCGATGTAGCCGCCGACGAAAGCGCCTACGCCGATCGTGTCGTATGAGACCGTAGCACCAGCGTGCTTTGCCTTGGCCCAGACCCGCTTGGCATTCTGGACCAGTTCGTCCTTTCCGGATGACCAATCCTCGGCATCCGTAAAGATGCCCTCGATCTTGTCAGCCGTGGCGCTCTTGTCCTCTCCATCATCGGCGGGGTCGAAGCCGATTATGTTGCGGCCTGTCAGCGCGATCTTGAGGACGAGATGGGCATCGACACAGGCATCGAGCCAGCGGCGCTTGAAAATTGAGAGCTCGCTGTCGCCGAGAGGAACGCCACCATAGATGTGTTCGAACATCTCCGGGTCGCGCTCCTGCATCGCGGCGATGTCCCGCTTTGCCTTTTCCGAAAGGAACGGGTTCTCCGTATAGTTGATCTGGTGCACGACGCAGTGAGGCGGCGTGTTGACGACGAAGTTCTTCCAGACATAGTCCGTGACGAACTTCGGGTTGAACAGCAGGATCGCGAGGCTGTCTTCTTTGCGGATGGTCGGCGCGATGACGGACCACTGCTCCTCGGTAAGCTTTTCCGCCTCTTCCACCCAGAGGATGTCGATATCGGACGTCCCCTTGATTTCCTCAAGGTTCCGCTCGATCCCGTAGAAGATGAATTCCGACCCGGACGCGATGTGAATGATCGTCGTCTTCTGGACGTCGAACGCAGCTTTGAGCCCGAGATGCTCGATAGCCCACTTCAGTTCGGTGTAGACCGATTCCTGAATGCGGTTCTGGAACCGTCGGATGCACAGCACGCGCATCTTGACGGACAGGTGATCGATCAGGCGAACCAGTTGGCACGCCGTGTCGCGCGTCTTCGAGCTGGACCGGCCACCATGAAGGACGGCGATGTCCGCATTCCCCAGGAAGACTTTTTCCCAGAACTCGAACAGCGCGGGGTTGGTTAGCGGGACGTGGGCATTCACTCCTTACCCTCTTCCCTTAGGACCTCCCGCCATGTCCGGGTTTCGGTCTTGATTGCTCCGCCGCCTGGGCCGGAGATTTCCCGCTTGTTGGTATAGGCGTTGCCGACTTCTTCAGCCGCTTGCTTCAGCAGCGAAGAGGCCAGCACCATGTTGCCCTGGGTCTCTGCTTTGTCGGCCATGCGCTGGAGAGCGCGAAGCCTCACCGCCCGGTGACTTATGGCAATGGATGCAGTGTCTTCGAGGAAGGTCTTACGAGTTTCCTCGAATAACAAACGGAAGCGCTGGGAAAGCTTTTGCCCTGCCCGCTTCGTCGGATCGTAGGCTTCTACGGCTTGCGGGCTGATGACGATATCAAACTCAGCCTTGACTGCCCTCGCTACGACGGCTGGACTGTCGAAACAAGCGAGAGCTTGCACTACGTAGGTCTTTACCTGGTCGGAGTACTTCGGATTGGCCATTGAACTGTAAAGGCTCCATCAAGGCCCGCATATAGGAGGCACCCTTGGAAGACGCAGAGATTGAACGACGCGCCAAACAACTGTGGACCAAAGAAAACCCCGGGCGGCCATGGCTTCCGATCGCGCAGCGTGTCGACCTCGGGCAGGACCTCTCGAGTGGCCCTACTGAGGAAGACCGTGAGCGCTATCGCGAACGGGTTCGCAAAGGCGAATAGGTCACGCGACACGCAGCTGGCACGTCCCGCAGACATGGCCGATGTTGGCCCGGGATATCTCCGGTGGCCGGTTTGCAGCGTCGACGAGGGCACGGACATTGGCGGCATCTGCACCGTAACGACGGACGACGCCGACGAACTCTTCCACGTCATGCCCCCTCAAGGTGAACGCTGGCAATCCTGTCATCTTGCGGAACTTCGGGGCGCCGAATGCATCGCGCTCCTGGCCGCAGTGATATAACTCGTGTTCCACCAAGGCGCAGAACTCTACGTCCGAACAGGTCGCGGCATAGTGAGCATCGAACGTGAGCAAGAAGTGCGGCACGTCGCCGAACCATTGCTGCATCTGCAGCTCGATCCGGGCGCGTGACCATTTGCCGGCCGGCGGCAACCCCATTTCGCATTGGCCTACGATCCGGCGGCCATGTCTCCCATTGGGGACATTCGTCCATAGTGCGCCGATCGAGGCGACGCGGAGATGAGCATGATCTTCGTTTGCGAGGTCGGCCGCCTCATCGATGAAGGTGGACCGGGCCCACTCTACCAGATCGGGAGCGGGCTCGAAGCGGATGCCGGTGTCCTCAATCATGTCTTCCGGCGGGAGTGGGCGCACGATTCGGTCTTGCCTTATCAAAGGTTGCGAGCGAACTTCTCATGTCGGGCACTTTTCAGGACTGGCATCGACATCCATACGAGGCAGAAAATGCGAACACCATTAACGAAATTTGCGTGCCTCGACTGCTGCCGCGTGTTCAAGCGACCTGCTGACACCGCGCAGAAGATTTGCCCTCGCTGTGGCGGGACAACCTATCGAACGGGCTCCGATTTCAAAGCACCGGTCTCCTCTGATCGAAAGGCGTGGGAAGTAGCTAGCTACCTTATCCGTCAGGGTTTCCCATACTACCGGATCGGCACCCCCTACCCAAAGACCATCGTCGAGGCTCGACAATTCGTCCTGCTGCATGCGGATAAGCGGGTATCAGTACACGGCAACGATCAAACACCGCTTCATTGGCCGCGCAGTCTGCAAATGTGATAGCGGCCGATCAGAATTGGCATGGGTTAACCTTGGGGGAAGAAATGGAAACTGAAGACGATTTACTGATGCGCGAGATAAACGCATTTGCCGATAGAGCGGAGGAGAACAAATTCTCGCATGCCGACATAAAGGCAATCGCGATGACACTCAGCGCCCACTTTACCCATCGCACGGTCGACGAGATCGAGGCGAAACTTAAGGATGTTTGGCGTTCGCGAGACCTATATTGGATGGGTTGAGGATCGCCTGCCGCAGAATGTCGCGTGAAACGATAAAGCCCAACCATTTCTGACTGGGCTGAAACTTCGAGGCTGGGGCTTCCCCACTCCACGCCGTAGACCGGTCAGTTAACCCGTTCCGCGCCTCGCTATCAGGCTTGTGACCCTCGCAACGTCGTAGAGGCGTCAATGCCTGCTGGCTATCGTTGTCCCTCGCACCCAGATTGCCGGAGACGGTATGGAGGTAAGCCGGGGTGTGTGCCGGCGCTGGTGAACTGATGCCGGGCTATCCACCCAGATTGGCCGACGGCGCTGGTTGCGTATCCAGCGCTCCATAAGTTCGGGGCGCGTCGGCTTCCCCTGGTATAGACCCCTTTCGGGTCTTGAGAACGAACAACCCTTGGCTTGCCGTTTAACGTATATGCGATGCAGAGCGCGATATTGGAGTGGCATGATCCGCTCAATCCCCGTTCTGCGGGAACCTCCCAATGAGCAAGAACCGCGGCTGGAGGGTAATCAGACGGTTCAGGGGCATGGCCGTCGCCCAGCCATAACCGCCCGACCCGAATTCCCGGCTTCGTCCATCCAACCTTCGATCAGAGCCCGTAGCATCGGGCTCCCCGGCGCAACGGAGAAGAGAGCGCCGGCGCGCTTTAATCGCCAGATGATCCCGTCGCCAGCGAGCCTCAATGCACGTCGGGATGGTATTCCAGGATCTTGTCAATGTTGCCTCCGGCGATCGCGGACGCGATCAGGCCAGGCCGGCGATACCTCAACCTCACGTCGACATCCTGCCCCGCCTGGCGCACCAAGTATATCTCGAGCGTGGCGTCGTGCGGGAGGGAGAGGTAATCCCCGTCAAGCTGATGGCGGCCGTCGGCAAGCCTGGTCAGGCTTTCTACGGAAGAGGACACTATGTTGTCGAAGACGCGGGTAGCGACTGGCTTCGTCCGTGCCTCGGCCAAACCAACGCCTTCCTCTGCCTCCAGAACGAAGCGCGACGCCGCGGAGATCATCTTCTTCGGTGACACGACTGTCAGTGAGCCGTCCTCCGCAGCCCGCCTGAACGAAAACCTGTCGTTCAATATCGCTATGCGAGAGATACGCTGCCGGGCCGCTCCTGCGCCCTCTTCCCGACGCCTCGCTTGTCGGGTACCGCCAGCGGCGCTTATGGTTCCTCCCGGCTCCGTCAGCATCTTCCTCAACAGGATACGATTGATGCGTATTCCTTCGTACTCGAAGTGGCCCATTGGCTCGTCAACCGTCACCCGCAAGGAGCCTCCGGCCATCTTCCCGATCCGTGCCGATACGCCTTCCGCGGACCAGCTTCCTTCCCACGAATCTGGGGTCGAGTTGACCATGGGCTTGAGCGTCTTCTTTCCGGTTCGGGGGGTGCCGATCGGAATCGTCGTGGCCGTGGGAGGAGCACTGTAAGGAACGGTGATAGTAGTGTTGATCCCTAGCTTGGACCCGGTGAGTACCATCGGCCAGAGAGCCGGGACCAGTACCCACGGAACCGTATCGGAGAGGAAGTCTCCGCCGCCCGGTCCGGCTACGAAGACACCTGGCTTAGGCGGAGGCGGTTTCGTCGGGTCCCGCTCGTTGAATTCTGCGGCACCCATTGTCTGGCGTGGATCGTAGCGGCTGACCTGGACGTCGAAGGCGTCCGTCGGCTGATCGAACATCAAGAACGGAATATTCCAGGATATGCGGATGAAGACCTCGGAATTGCTCCCGACGAACTCCGACCAGAATGTGCGGTACAGCACCCAACCTTCGGTACCTGTCGCGATGCTTCCGATGATGGGAATGTCGCCGCCATCCCGAGACTCAAACATGCCCTCACGGCCAGGAGCAATCACGTTCGCTCGTTCCGTAGGGGCTTTTCCGTCGGACCAGACTCCGTGATCGAGATGATCCGCTACCCATGACAGATCGCCATTCCCTGTATTCTTGATCGTGCACGTAATGATGCGCATCGGATTCTCCCGCGACCCTGACAGGTGGTGAGTGTACGAAAATGCATGCACTGACGATTACGGCGAGATCATCTCATGAAGGGGCAGAAGGCGCAACGCCGCAGGCCACCTCGACATGAAGGCGGGACCGTGGTCGAATCGGCAACATGCTCCAATTCAGGCCAACGTCCTGAATCCCGAGAAAACCCAAGTTAGCGCCCAACCCAGAACCAGCAAAACTGCCTGTTGAATGGCACCCACAAGCGCCGGCCTCAAGTGCTACCCAGGATCCGGCGAGAAGAGCGACAGCCGCCGCGAAATCACCGGCACCCCAAGAGCCTCGGCGCTGCGGGGGACATAATACCCCCAGAATATAAGGCGCATTTCCCCTATGCGCCAGTTAACGAGGCTGGCAGGGAGGCGCCGGGACGTATCCCCGCCGCGCCAAATCAGTTGCAGGAAACTATAGCACATCGCACCCGTTTTCAAGCGGCCGCAAGAGGGACGGTGAGATTTCCCGCGATATCTAGCTTTTCCACCAACTTCTTGAGCCTCGGGTCCGTTTTGGCGTTTTTCCGGAGGTTCTGCCGCGCCATCCGAGAACGCCGATCGAACTCCACATCGGCTTCAGCTTCCGCCGCCCTGACGGCAAGTACATCAAGGAAATCTATAGCCAGTGGCCTGCCGTAGCCGTCGCTGACGACGCCAGAGACGCCTGGAACAGACGCGAGCTTTCCGAAGTCGGCAGGGTCTCTGACGAACACATACCCGACCATGAGAGCGAACCGGCGAACCTTCCACAAATCGGTGTGCCGGCGATCGCGCACCAACCGCTTTTCGGCCGGCATCCAGAATTCAAAACCGGCATCCGCAAGGGAGCGCTCTATCGCTGACATATTCGGGTTGAGGCTTGGAACGATCCGGTACCCCTTCCCTCGTGGCTTGCCGTCCTTCCCGGGCGATGTGGTTTCGACGGCATATTCCCGTTGCGGCTTCTGCGAGCCGGGTGCGGTGCGAACCGCATACCAGTCGCACCGTTCGATTGACGCCATCTTTTCCCTGCCCAGCCGCATTGCCTTTTTAAACGCTCTCGTCTTCGCGGCCTTCGCCAGCACATTCATTTCCGCCATCTTCATTCCCTCGTGTTAGAGCCGCCGCTCGGTTATCGAAATTCAGCGCTTCTTGACCGGACGCGGCAGTTCCGCTCCGGCTTCGGAAAGCATTCTTCTGAGATTGCCCGCATAGTCCTCCATGTAGCTGAGGATCGATGCAGGTCCGTTCCAGGATTCGTGAAGGCCCATCTTCGCGGCCACGGCGACAGCCTTGCAAAGCCGGTCGATTTCATACGAGCCGATTTGTCCGTAGGCCGATTCCATCGCCTCGAGCAGTTTGAGGGCCTTGTCGCGGGAACCAACACGCCTGATGACCTCATTCTCGATGTCGGCATTGCGGTGCTTCTCCCACTGCTCTCTGGCGTCGTTGACAGCCTTAGCCACTGCGGCTCGGTCGATGTCACCCGCTCGCCGGACAAGCGAGGCGACAAACTCCGCAGTTAGAGGCTTGGCCTGCAGGATCGGCGACTGACGAGCCTTCTTGATCGCGCCGTCCTTGAACCAGTAAACACCCCACGTCGAAGGGACCTCGTCCAGCTTCACCATGTTCGCGGGGCACACGAGCGACCACCGATGGCAATACTGCATGATCGGCATCGCCTTCGCTGGGTTCTTCATCTCATTGAGGAAATCCGATCGGCTAACCTTAACCTCAAAGCCGTGGATTTCATGCCCGGTCGACGGCCACACTCCCATGCTGACCGCGTCGGCATAGCTCTTGATCCCGTAACCGGTCGCGTTCGAGACTTCAAAAAATGTCTGATAGGCCGGCGCGGCGAATGTGGAAGCTATCGCCTGCTTCACCGCCGACGCCGTGACCTTCTCGGCTACCTCGCTCATCGCGCCGCCTCCATGATCGCTTCGGCAGCCGCGGCGGCCTTCTTTTTGTTGAACTTTCCCATCTGCAATCGTCGCGTATAGCCGCAGCAATCACACATCGGCTCGTGGTCACCCTTCCACTCGCCAACCAACCAAGACTTGATCGATCTAGCCTTCCTGGTTTCGTATGCACCGCAAACGCAGCGGACGACCCATTTTTGTCCGTTTCCGGTGATCTCGGCCGCGACACCCATCACCGTCAGCCGCCCTATCCTCTTGCCGGTCAGGTCGGTGTAATGCGGCTGGCAAAGCTCGTGAGCCGTCGGCCTGCGAGTGGCGAGAGGAACTGATGAATGTACCGTGGTCGGAAGGTCCGGTTTCCAATCGAAGTGCTCTCCCCTCGCCGCTACTCGACCAGCTACTTTGTCGCTTGGAAGAAGCGGTGCGACGGCGTCGAAATCTACACGAGCAAGCCGAGTCATTCGATCCAACCCTTCCGTAGCGCAGTCGCGACAAGGCCGGCGGTGTTTCCGGCGTCCAGCACATGAATGGCTCGCTGAATGTCGTTTGTGACCTGGTTGATCGTGAGCTTGAGCTCGCCGGCGACCGCCTTGGCAGGTTTGCCTGTCGATAGGCCGTCGATGACCTGAAGCTGCCGTCTTGTCAGTCCGATGATCTCGGTTTCGTGCGATAACGCAATCATTTGAAGCTCCTTTCGGAACGCGCCAGCTCGGCGCGGATGTAGTCTTCTCGGGATTGGAAACTCTGTAGGTGGGTTAGGCCGTTCGGCTTGGGAGGCGGCTTGTCTGGAGGCTTGGCCGGCCTGTCGTTCCAGCGGTCCTCGGAGAGCCATTTGACCGGATTGCACCACTGGCGATCGTCCGTTTTGCAAGCATAGGCAGCGACGCCCGCCATGATATCCTCAAGGCTGGCGCGCTTTCGAGCTTGGCAAAACGCCTTCTCCGCTGCCGGCCTGCCCACCTTGTTGGGGTAGACTTCCCAGAATTTTTCGAACTCGACCGCGCGCGCGTCTTCCGAACGAAGTGAGGAAGATATTCTGGTTATGGTATCTGGAAGATGCTGTGGCGTCGGCATAGCATTTGCCAACCTCGCCTCTTTATCTTTCAACGCCTTAGCGCGTCCACCCTCTGCCCCGGCGGCGGCTCTCGATTGAGATTTACTCTCGCTTTTTTGGAGCTCTTTCGTCAGACGATTATGCCGAATAGCATCGCCGTCAATCTCGAAGAACGGCATGAGGTCGCCGGCGATCGCCTTCCACTTCTTAACCGACATCCGTGCTACGCGAGCAAGTTTGGCCTCGTCGCCAGGCAGCTTTCCGCCGGCGTTCCACATTGCCATCAGCAGCAGCATGTAGGCGCCGATCTGCTCGGTGCTCAAATGCAGAGTGTCACCGATAAAATCGGACACGTAGAGCTGCATGAATGGCCGCTCGCTCATGCAGGCCTCCTCGCGCGGATCTCGCGCGGTTCGGCACTACGACGCAGGTTCTCGACCTTGTCGGCGTATTTCCGGTCCATCCGCTCGTTGATGAGGCGATCGGCCTCGTGTTCCCGAATGCCGAGGGCTTCGCTGATGGCGATCGTGTCGGGGCCATGGAGGGCGTAGGCTTCGGAGAAGGTCATGCGATCGCCTTCCGTTCGAAAGAAATCGCAACAACAGCCACTCGGCTCTTGAACCGGAAAACGTGGCACCACAAATCGATTGTCGGCGCTGAGCCACAGCGCTTTCCTTGTTGATCACCAACGTTTTCAGTGAGGTAGAAATGATCGAAAAGATGTTCGACCGACCGGTTTATCTCAAAGAGAAGAAGGGCCTTGTCCGCGAGATAACCACCCTCGATGATGCCATCGATTTTCTTGAGGATTGGCCCGAACGCGACAGGGACCTCATCCATGAGGTCACCCTTAAGACCTGCTTCCTGGCTCACGACGGGCACAAGCCGCTTAACGTGGCGCGCGATGCAATGCGGGCCTTCGGAAAGAAGAAGGGAATTCTCGTGAAGGCGCCGGCGGTCCAGCCCTGGATGATCGGCGGAACGACGGGTGGCGGTCGGGTCTCTGCTTGATCGTTCCGGGAAGAAGGAGAGGCTGCAATTGCGGCCTCTCTGTTCGCCAGAGTTGACGCTGCTGCCGTTCATGCCATCACCTCGCCAAAGGAGGAGATCGGAGCTAAGAGACTACCGAGTCGGAATCTGGAGGCCACGCGTTGAGCAAAGACTGGAACAAGGGCGTCACGCTCGCGCTGGAAGGGCCTGGCAAGTTCAGCACCATAAGCACGATCCGGGAAGCGTCGTGGGCCCTGATCGAGGACTGGCCGCTTGAGGATGGCGATGCTCTCGACAAGGCCCTGCTGGCCCTTGAGCAAGCCATGAAGGGCAAGAAGTCGGCGGAAGCCGCTCGTCTGGCTTTCATTGCCGCAGCGCACGAAGCCGCGATTGAGATCAAGGAGTAGCGTCATGCTGCCACCTCGCGATAGGCTGCATAGTCATCGGGACGCTCGAGTCTTTTTCGGCATGGGGCAATCCAGCGCTGCCGGGTGTCAGCCTCGCCCTTGATCCAGACAACCCAGGAATAGGCCGTGGCGCTTGACGCCTCAGGATCGATCCGGCCCCAATTCCGGAACCCCCTTGGCCTCTCCGCAGTTTGTTTCCCGGGGCTGTTTTTGACGGAGGTACCAACGTGCTCGTAAATCGATGGGAAAAGCCGGTTGTGTTCGACGATGACGGCCTTCGAATTACAATTGGGTCGCCAGAGGAAGCGATGACATGGCTCTCGCAGGCCTCGAACCGAGACAGGGATAGCTTTCGTAAGGCTTGGAGAAAGTGCCTGGCTGCGCGGGAGGGCAGATTGCCGGCCGACGAGGCAAGACCCGCCGTGGAACGGGCTGTCGAAAGCACCCGACATTAATTGCGGCATCGCCCGCCAATCGCTCGGATCGATCTCGCGGGGGCTGCTGGCTGTGACGTGGGCCGGCTTGCGTGTCATGCGGCCTGCTCCCTCTTGGCGAGCGCCTTGAGGTACGCGCCCTTGATCTCCTCGAACCGGGCAATGTCGTATTCCTTGATGGCGATCTCGTTTTCAGGACGCGGGCGTTTGGAGCCAGGACCGTGATCTTCGAGCCAGGTCATCGCGCTCGCGATGCGGCGATCGAGCCATGCGATCATTTCAGAGGGGTCGGTCATTCGGCCGCCTCCAGATAACCCTGCTCGGAAAACACCTTCTTCTTCGGCGCGGCATCGGCCATGATCGCGCCCACGCAAGCCTTCATCTTCGCGACGGAGACGGCATTGCCGATCTGCTTGATCTGCTCGGTCTTGGTGCCCGCGAACTCGTATCTTATCTCGTCGGTGTTGAAGCCCATGGCGGCGGCGAGCTCGTGCGGTTCGAGCATCCGGAAAAGTATGTCGTACTCTGGAGATGCTTCGATCATCGCCAACTCCCCACGGTTGGCGCCTGTCACCGTCGGAATTGGCTCATGAACACCACTGACCCTATTCCACCCCCCTGCATGGGTGATCGGCAGCACTGTTGCAAACTCACCTCCCTTGGCCGTGGTCATGGTCGGAAGCGGATCAACATCGATGTTGCGCGCCTGGGCCCCGCCGTTGGAGTTGGTGACTGGTACGACCATGCCGAATCTTGCCTTGGCGGTAATCGTCGGAAGGCTATCGTCGACGTGGTTGCAGGTCTCGCCGGAGCCGGAGCCGTAGTAGGGCGAGATAAGCGCGTGCGCAGCGCCATTGCCTCCAGTGGTCTGTGTCGGGATCGGTTCGCTCACAGCGCGCGGCGACCCGCCAGAGGCTTGCGAAAGAACGAATGGCTCAATCAGCATCGGGCGCGCGCATCCCGGTCGGGCAACATTCGCGGCGCCGCCGGTCGTGATCGTCGGCAATGGTTCCTTGGTCGAGCGCGGCGCTCCGCTGTTGTGCTGCGAGAGGACCATGGGCTCGGCCAGCCAGACGCCGCCCTTCGTGTCGAGTGTCGGGATGAGGCCCTCTGAAACGCCCTCGGCCTTGTTCCCTTTCCGGCCGTTCATGATGATCGGCTCGGCAACAGCCATCTGACTGCCGCCTGCCGTGATCGTCGGAAGCGGTTGACCAACGCCACGAGGACGTGGGCCAGCACCGTCCTTGCCATGGCGAGGAGACACGATCACGGGCTCGGCAAGGCCGATGTGCAAACCATTCGCGGCTATGGTCGGCAACGGCTGGTCCATGCCCTGGGCAGACATGTGGTTCCGTAGGATGACGAGATACGGTTCCGGCCAACCGAACTTGACAGCACCGGCATAAATTCGGGCAAGCGTCTTCGGCGCCAAGGGCTTCTTGCGATTGAAGATCGAGCGGCCCTTGATGTTCCAATCAATGATCTCCCGCGCCGGACGCCAGGGCTTTGCGGTACCGAACAGGTCGGCGGTCACTTCGTCCCGCTTCTTATGCGTCGGCATGGGCCAGTGGATCTTACGGCCATCTGACCGGCCCATAAGAATGAATCGCTGGCGGGTTGTCGCATCGCCATAGTCGGCCGCGTTCAGCTTGCGCCATTCGAGTTCAAATCCGAGACGCCGCAGGGTTTCGGTCCAGGCATGGAAATACTCGCCCTTCCTCGAGGGGACCGGCCGGCCGGTCTTCACGTTGACCGGTCCCCAGCCGATGAACTCCCAGACGTTTTCGATGATGATCCGCTTGACCCGCAACTCGGTAAGCCAGGTGACGATGTGCCAAGGATCGGACCGCTGCTGATCGCTGGTCGGCTTGCCGCCACGCGCCACGGAATGGTGCGTGCAGGTCGGGGATGCCATCAGCAGGTCAAGATATCCCTCCGGCACGAGGATGTGCGGCCGGACGGTCGAGATGTCCTGCACATAGTGCCTCGCCTCCGGGTGGTTCTTCTGGTGCGTCTCGATGGCCGTCGGCCAGTGATTCACACATACCAGTTCCATTTCCAGACCGAGTTCTTTGAGCGCGCGCTGCGCACCGGTGGACGAACCGCCGGCACCACACAGAAGGTCAGCAACAAGCATCTTGCGCGGCATCACTCTTCCTCAGCCTTCAGTTCCGGCGCGATTGCGTAGGCCAAGGCGCGCGAACAACGCAGCAACGATCTCGCCAAGGAAACGCGCATCTTCCCCGCCAAGGAGAGCGTTGGCTCTTTCAATTGCTTGGTCATTTTTCCGCATCTCCTGCCGTGCATAGGAAAGCCCGCTGACCGCCTCGACACGGAACAGTTCTTCGGGCTTGATTGACATCTTGGGGTTGGCGTACCAGGCATCTTTCGTCCTGCTGTAGGACCAGCCGAGCGCGCGAGACGCATGCCGGATACGCTCCAGCTTCGCGCCGACGCTGGGAGGCGCAATTTCCTCCCTCAAAGCCTTCTGACAAAACTCAACGGTACTCATTTCTGATTTCTCCGAAGCCTTTTCGGACATTTCCGAAATCTCCTGTGCCATGTTCGTCCTCGTTCGAAGGAGACGCCTGATGCACCGGAGAGATGATGATCACGACGAAGGGGAACGCCTTGCCGGGCTTTCGCCCTTCGTCGCCGGCCCGCCGTCTGGGCAGTCCGTAATTCCATTCCGCAGGGCAAATCCGCCGCGCCCTGCTGCTGGTGGCGATCCCTCGTCGCCGCCAGCCCCTTTCGAAAGTCTCGGATCGGTCACTCAAGCCGTCGTCTTGCGACTGGCGAATGATGCTGTCCGGTTGAAGGTTTTGGCTGCCGGTCCACGGGAGGAGGAGGAGACGGACCGGCAGCCTTGACGGGGTTGTGATCGATCCCCACCCCGTCAATTCATTCGCCGCTCATGCCGAACGACTTGGCTTTTTCCCGAAATTGGCGCTCGGATTTCCACCCGATGAGCAAGGCGGCAGAGATGCAGCCGGCGAAGCCGCCGACGAGAACCCCGGCCAGTGCTCCTGAGAGAAACTGTGTCATGCCGCTGACCCCGTTTGGATTTCCGTATGCTTGGTGAAAATGTTGAGGCCGCCGTCAGACCGCTGCCGCAAAGCCTTGCGCCGACGGATTTCGGCTTCGGTCTCTTCCCGGTTCCGGCCGGATACCGCCCCGAGTTCGGGATCGACGATGATGCAGGTGCCGTCGTGGGTGATGATCGTGCTCATGCCATCTCCCTTTCCCGCATCGCGACCTTGCAAGAATGGCAGTGGTCGATCGTTCCCGAGCGGCACAAGTCGCGGTGCTGGCAATGAGGTCTGAGGTTGAAGGTGGCCGGTGCCTTCCTGACGATCGCACCGGCCGTTGCAGCGGAGGATTGGTGCGCGGTTACATAATCGCCTCCTGCGTTGGCGGCGGCGCTGCCCGACCTATGGGGAGTTACGCGCTCGGCGCTGGGGAGAACCGTCGCTACAGCCGCAACGGTGTCGCTTTCGGAAAAGGTGTCGGGGATGCCATGTGCATTCGCGGCGGCATCCCCTACCGGTGCAGCAGACGCATCCGACTGCTCCTTGCCTCCGGTTCGGCAATCGTCAGCAAAGCCGACCATCGAGGCGCGCTGACGCTCGCTCTCCTCAAAGGCCCTACTAGCCGGATCGTCAGAAGATGCGGCACCCTTGTCCGCAAATTCCTCCTCGACGTTCGCCACGGGATTGGTGCGGGTCCTCTCGGATACCGCCTCCGCCGCCTTGCGCGGGGATTGGAGAGCCTTTGCAGGACCGTTGCCAAATTTCGTGGCGACGGCATCCGCAAGGGCTTTGTTCTCTGCACGAGCATCCTCGGAGATCAGGCCAGCGTCGGCCATCTCGTCGATGAGAGCTTTGTGGTCGTCCATGTCTTCCGACATGCGCTGGCGACGGCGTTCCTCTCGGGATGCCGGTTTTACCTCGTCCGGTTCGAACATCTCGAACTGAGGGATCATGCCAAGTGCGGCGAGGTAGGAATCGAGGATCATCTCCTCTTCCGTGCGCTCCTGCTCATCCTTCTTCCGGAGCGCGATGACCTTTTTCATGATCTTCGTGTCGTAGCCCATGGCTTTGGCTTCGCCGTAGACATCCTTGATGTCGTCGGCGACGGTCTTCTTTTCTTCTTCGAGGCGCTCGATCCGCTCAATGAAGGCGCGGAGTTGGTCGCGGGCGACGCCGTGTGCGTTGGTCATGCTGCAGTCTCCAGCACCGGTGCAAAATCAGATGGGCGGATGTCGAGACCGCGTTCGCGAGCAGCTTCAAGAATGGCCGGGACATGCCAGTGGGGCACGACGCCGCCGGTCCCGCCTTTCTCTTTCGGCATGCGCCAGCGCATGACGGTGTGCGGTTGGACGTTGGTCACCTCAGCGAGAGGCTTCAAGCCCTTGAACTTCTTGATGATCGTGTTTGCCGGTTCGCATCTCATACCAGAAATGTACGTTATTCATACAGTTTAGGCAATACCGAATGTACGATTTTCCTAAATGCATGTTTTTCAGGCTTGTGCGAAAATTGTACAATGACTGACGCACCGACCGACATGTATCTGGATTGGATCCGGGAAGCCCTGAAACAGCCGGGCAAAACTCAGGTAGGCCTTGCCGCCCACCTCGGGATCGCGCATCCGCAGATCACCCAGCTTTTGAAAGGCAAGCGGAAGCTCAAGGTCAACGAAATACCGAAGATCGCCGCTTATCTTGGCGTTGACCCGCCAGGTGGTGAGATCAAGCCTTCTTCATCGAAATGGGTACCGGCACGAAAGGCCGGGATCGTCGCGGCCGGCCTATTTCGTGAAGTCGACGAGTTCGACCAGTCGGAGCCGGAAGAGATCACCGTTCCGCGGGATGAGAATTTCCCGAGCGCCCGGCAGCTGATATTCGACGTGGAAGGCGACAGCATGAACGAGCTGAAGCCCCGCCCGATCCTGCCAGGCGATACCGTTGTCGCCACGGCCTATGAGGATATCGCCGGCCGTGTCGTGCTACGGGATGGAATGGTGGTTGTTGTCCAGCGCACCCGCGACGGCGGCCACATGCGGGAATGGTCGGTTAAGCAGATCGAGATCTACGAGGATCGGACGGAGTTTCATCCTCGATCGAGCAACCCGAAGCACAAGCCGATCATCGTGCATCGGCAGTTCGATACTGACGACGGCGTTTCAGTCGAGGTGATCGCCGTCGTCAGGATGGTGATGAACACGATGCCGGGGCTATGAAATGGCCGGTGATCACCCAGCACGCTACGATATGCGGAAGGACGGGTACGACACCTGGGAGATATTCGTCACCGAAACCGGCCGGACCGTCTTCGTCAACGGCAAGCCATACGCAAAGCTGAAGCTCGACGAAGCGGATATCTACCTGGACGTGCTGAACTCAGGCGACTATTGGCCCGATGAGGTGACAGTGCAGTGAGTTCCATCACGGACTCCGTTGCGGAACTTGTGCGCGCGGCGAATGAAGTTGATCGGCTGGCAGCTTCGAGAAGCGCCGGCTGCTGGACCGTGCCTAACAGACGATCCGCGACGGCCGGGATGAGATCGGCCTAGCGCGAGACAGCCTGGCCCGCGATCCGGCAATCGATTTCCTGACCATGTCGAGGTCGATCCCGATGTTCGACGAGGATGAAATCACGCTAATTTCTGCTCTCACTCCATCCGCAGGGGTATTTCAGATATCGTGATTTTTTCCTTGATATTCTGCACCCCTGCTTCCTCCATCGCTTTTACAATCGCATCAGCGACAATAAAGGGATAGTTTGTCGGTCCGATGATAACCCTCTCCAGCAGATTGGGTATCGTAATCCCTTGCGACGCGAATGGTCCGTCCGTTTTCAACGAAAGCTTTGTCACCAGTTGAGGGATACCACGGATTACTGCTACCTCCTGGCGCAACCCGTCCAAGGGATCTACATCATCGGTGTGCATCACCCGCCATTCTTCTTCCTCTCTAAAGCCATGATGCTTCGAGGCGGTAGCAATTTTCCTCAGCGCGGCACCTAAGTACCATCCGATAAGTTGGCGCGGCTGGCCCTTTATGAAATCGACATCTCGTCGGATTCCCTCGGCCACTTTCGCGAGTTTCGCCCTGAGCTCATCTTCAGTATCATAACTTACTGGAGTGCTAAAAAAACTTGGATTCTCTACCAGATTTGTGAATGGCTCCGGATTTACCACCAGTGCCACTCCCGCATATGTCCCCGTGTATGCCCTCCACATTGATAAGCGTCCGTGCACCTCATCGGAATGGTGGACGGAGAGACAAGTCACATACGTGCGATGCAGGAGCATAAGCTCCCTTTGCTTAAAGTCAGAAAATACTTCTTGAGACAGACCTGGGTGTGCTTGGTCAACTGCAACGGCAACTGCAGTGAGCGCGGGCTCGATAGACGTGTCCGTTGGTGATGAGATGGATTTCTGGATAAGGGAGAACCCATGATGTATCTCCGCTTTATCATTCATCACCCGTGCGTTCCGAAGCCAAACCTCTCCACGAAGTATGTTGATGGCATTCTCCGCCGTCGTGTAATGAACAAGCTTCTGATTGGAAAAGAATTGTTTCCGAAGCCGATCTGTTTCGTCCGGATTAAAAATCCACGCTAAGCGACCGGCGTCGCCACTCACGCTGTCCTCGATCATTATCCCCAACCCCATCCTGAAGACACACTAATAGCTATCAAGACGTTCTACCTCAAGGACACGAGGCTCCGGTCCGTTTCGCCCTGCCCTATGCTGAGCCCGACAGGCGGCGGAGATGCAGGTGCGGATGGCGGTCATCCCGACTAACTGTAGCCTTGAGGATAGGACATTTCCTCATGCTGCATGCGTCATTCACTTCGGGCTTGGCGCTACAATCGCTTATGCGCACGTGTTCAGGGGGTCCGGCTCTCGGCTATGCGGCACAAGAACGACGACCATTCGCATCGAACTCATGGCAAGCTTGCGCGATCTCCACCATCATCCAGCGCTTCGGTTCCGAACACATCCGGCTTACCCCCTCCCCGTCGATGAAGTTCATTACCGGCAGGACTCGGAAATCGTCTTCGTCACCGACTGTTGCAAAGGCCACCAGCTTGAAGCTGTACCCGGGGAACCGATTGCCGAGATAATGCTCCATCCTCTCTTTTGAATTGGTGATTTCGTGCCGCCGGTCGAAAGGCGGCACGATGATGAATTCCAGCACTTCCCTATCCATAACGCTTTCCTCCGCTGATCGCGAAAAGGCGGCCGATGACGCTTTCACAGTGGCCGCAAAAGAACGGCAGGTTGTCGAGGTAGCCCTCCTCCGCCAACGCGCACGGATCGTCCGGTAACTCGGCACCCGGCGGCGGCTCCAAGAGCTTTGAACTTTCACGCAAGCAGTTCTCGCAACGAATGTGCAGCCGCACAGGCGACTGTGATCTCGCTAACTCCAGCCCCATCTTTGTTCTCCTTTCGTTCTAACGAAAACAGAACCGGGACGAGAAGTCGAGAGTGATTCGGCTTGAGCGTTAAAGATTCTTCATTCGGCGCTGTATGTAAGTTTTTCATACATTCACACTTGACGGCAATGTATGATTTGCGTACATTCTCTTCACCAGCCGCCCCGAACACCTCGCAAGAGAAGCTCCGACGGGACGGCGACAAGATGAGGACCGGCAATGCAGCACATCGAGCAAATGAACCGCACGACCGACGCGCTCCGCCTCGCCGTGCAGGATCTGTCGGAAGCAGTCGAGCGCGCGCGCCGTAAACATCGCAAGGGCGAGATCATCACCGGCCGGAACTATCTGCGCCAGATCAGGGACGTCTACGAACTGCAGGTGAAGGCCGGTACCCTCGGCGCGACCGGCCCGCTCGTCGAGCCTCTGATGCCCGACGTCTTCAATAGCCAGCTCGTCGGCCGCACCGCCGAAGAACGCAAGGCACTGGAATGGAAGGGCGTGTTCGACTGCTTTCCGTTCCCCATCCCCCACCACTTCAAGATCGCAGCGGAGTAAGCCGCCATGAACAACATGCAGATGTCAGTCGGTATGCAATACGCCGAGCGCATCGGCCAGGAACTGGCATGTGCCCGCGCCTTTGCTGGAAAGCACGATCCGCAGCACCAGTGGGACGTGAATTATCATGTGCAGGCGGCGCGGCTGCAATTCGAAAGCCTTGCCACCGAGCTCGGGTATCAGGTCGAGCGCATCACGCCGCCGCTGCTGGTGGCCGCAGAATGACCAGCTCCTATTCGATCCGAGCCTTTGAAGGTTGCTCCTGCGGTTCCTGCGAATGCCGGTCCCGCGCTGTCGATCTTGGCAGGTTTCAGAAACGAACCGAGCCGCCTTTTTCGCCATGCTCCCGCATAGCCCTCGCCTTCCTCGCTTGGGCCGCGGTGTCGGCGGCGATCCTCATCACCATCAACGAGCTCCGGGACATGGACCGGCAGCAGCAACTGGAGAACCGGACATGACCGAGAATGCTTGGCATTGGTGGCAAGAAGCGCTTGCCGGCCGGATCGGGCCGATCCACGACGGCCACCCGCAGCAGGGATATTACCGCACCCGCTTCAAGGATAAGCCGTGGGAACCCGTCGCGATCTGGTTCGAGGACGGCGAATGGCATGCCCTGCGCGGCGAGCGCAAGGTTGACGCTTCCGACATCTGGACTTGGTGCTGCCGCAACCCGATCACCTACGAAGCCTATAACAAGGCCATTGAAGGCGCGGGCTGGGATGACGAGCCGGAGGCTCCGGCCATCGGGCACAATCTGCCCGACGATCCTTTCGACGCTCTACAGGTCGAGTTCGCGGCCGAGAAGGAACAGGCCGAAGCGTTCTTGAAACAGCCGATCAAGACGCAAGCCGACGCCGACCGCGCGGCGATCTGGTCCAAGCGGCTTTCCACCATCGCGAAGAAGGCGACCGACCTGCACAAGGTCGAGAAGCAGCCGCACCTCGACGCCGGCCGTGCAGTCGACAACAAATGGCGCGAGCTAAAGGAAGAGCCGGACGCCCTGAGCAAACGGCTCAAGCGCCATATGGACGACTATCTGCGCGAGCAGCAGCGGATTGAAGCGGAACGCCAGCGAAAGGCGCAGGAAGAGGCCGACCGCAAGCGCCGTGAGGCAGAAGAGGCAGCCCGTCTCGCCGCCGTCGCAAATGACGACGCAGCGGCAGACGAAGCAAAACGGAAACAGGAAGAAGCCGCCCAGGCGGAACGCGATGCACAGATGCGCAACGCAACCGCCGGCCGTACCGGCGCCCGTGTTGCGCTGCGCACCTTTGTGTCCGCCCGGATCGTCGATTACGACAGGGCACTCAGGGCCCTAAGCGACCATCCCGAAATGAAAGCGCTTGTCGAAACGCTTGCGAACCGCGCCGTCCGGGCTGGTGTCGAAGTGGAAGGCGTCGAACGCTTCGAAGAGCAGAGGGCTGCCTGATGACCGAAGCAGCACCCCGCACGATCGTCGCCGTCAAGTTTGCCTGGGAGAAGGCCGACAAGACCTACGATTACTTCGTCGATTTCCCGGTCGAAGTCGGACAGCGCATTTACGTTCCGACCAGACGAGGCGAAGCGAAGGTCGAGATTATGGCGATTAAGACCGAATCCGAAATGGCTTCGGTCGCCGCCCTCCGTCCGGTCGAAGACCTGCGCACGGAAGAAGAGAAGCAAGCCAAGTACCCCAACGCACAGCGCATGTTCTCGGAAGACCGAACGATGCTCGATGAAAAGGGCACTCGGTCGATCTTCGATGACGTCGATCGATAGGAGAAATCCATGAACGCTCACGTTCCAGCACTCGCCGGCGGCGGCCAGGTTATGGCTATCGTCCCACAGTCGTTTGAAGAAACCTTCCGCATCGCCCGCGCTGTCGTTGCGGCAGGCCTTGCGCCTGCATCCCTGGTCGGGAAAAAGACTGGCGATGATGCCGCGAGCGCCGTAGCAGTCTGCATAATGTCAGGCGCCGAGCTCGGCCTCAAGCCAATGGTCAGCCTGCGCAGCTTCACCGTCATCAACGGCAAGCCGGCGCTTTACGGTGACGGCCTGATCAACGTGGTTCGTCAGTCAGGCAAGGCCAAGCTTCTCAATTTCGGTTACGCCAAAGATAACCGCCGGCTCCTTCGCGCTGCTGGCGTATTACCGTCTGCTGAGGACGAAAAGGAATTTCCTGGCTGCACCGAGGAAGCTTTTAAGGCGCTTTCCGAGGACCAGCGCACCTTTGGCTTCTGCGAAGCAGAACGCACCGACACCGGAGAGAAGAAAACAGTCATCTTCACTGTCGAGGACGCGAAGCGAGCCGGCCTATATCAGGACAGCCCCACCGTCGACAAGTATGTTTGGGAGAATGGTCAAAAGGTCTTCAAGAAAGACCAGCCGAACGACGCGCCTTGGTATCGCTTCTACAAGCGGATGTTTGGTTGGCGCGCGGCCGGCTATTGCCTTCGCGAATTATTCGGCGACGTGCTCGGCGGTATCCGCGACGAGTATGAAGCTCGCGAGATCGCCGACATCGAAGAAATGCGCGATGTCACGCCGCCGGCAGAAATCAAAACTGGTCCGTCGAAACCTCCTGCGCCGCCAAAGCCGCCCGCCCCTCCGTCCGCTAAGACCATAGACGCTGAACCGGCGAAGGAAGAAACCGCCGAGCAGAACGAGTTCGACCTCGGCGCATTTCTTGAGGAAATCGAAACTGCGCTCGCCGGCGCCAAGACTGCCGAGGACGCGGCGGAAATCTGGAACGACTTCGACGCACCGGCCACGCTGGAAAGCGCCGGCCATGCCGACATGATCGACACCGCATACGCGATCCGCGACCGTCGGCTTGCCCAGCTTGAGCCGATCAACGGAGGCTGACCAGTGATCAAGAAAGCCCCCGAGCACCCGCCCTTTTATCTCGTCCGCGATGGTGACCGCCTCATCGGCGAAATGGAGATGGATCGCGAAATGATCCGAGAGTTCTCGGTCGGCCAGCGCATCCAGGCTGACCTTCGGACCGGTCGCGTGCCCAGCCGCCTCCGCTTCTACTTCAAATTCCTGCGGGAAGTCGTGAAGGCGACCGAATGCGCGCCGCACCCGAAGGCGCTGCACCAGATGGTGAAGCTCCGCACCGGCTATACCGATGACGTGATCATGGGCGGCTTCATTGTGAAGGTTCCCTCGTCGATCGCTTTCGAGAGCATGGACGAGCCTACCTTCGAAGGCTTCCTCAACAACGCGATCCACTTCATTGCATCGGAATTCGGAGTGACGCCGGAAGATGTGATGCCGGAGCGGGAGGATCGGAGGAGATCGGCATGAGCGAAGACGTACGCCTTTTGCCTGGAAGCATGTCCGAAGTGGATGCGCTGACCTGCGACGACCCTATCACTAGCCTTATTGCCCGGATGTCGGTCTCCAACGTTCACGCCGGCCTCGTCGAGTTCATCAACTCCGAGATCAAGCGCCCGAATGCAAATGCCGACCACATGCTTATCGGCATGGCCGCCTACATGATCCAGATGCACGCGAGTTTCGCCGCCTACCTCGTTGATGCCGAGCGCGCAGACGATGTCGTCGGGCAGTTCCAAGCAGTCGTTGACCGGACATACCGCGAGCACTTCGTCGACAGCGCGAAGGAGTTGGCGGCATGATCGACTGGCAGAAAACCGCCTCTCACGTCATCGGCGAGGTTCACCGAAACCTTCCGGCCGACGCCGACCTCGCCGCCCGCAAGAAAGCTCTGCGCGCCGCTCGCCCGTGGGAATTCGCCTCGACGAGTTGGGGCCGTAAGGTTTGGGCCAAGCACTCCCGGGCCTACCTGGAAAAGCACGGTCTGCCGCCGCTGAAGCCGAAGTCCATCGAAAACCACCTTTCACCGCTTGAGCGCATGATCGCCAGGGCAAAGGCAGGTGCGTCATGACCTCCATTTCCGAAATCCGAAAGCAGGCATGGGAAACGCGCCGGAAGAAATACGGCACTCACGGCCATAGTGGATCATACAGCCGAAATTCCCCGCCGTGCCAGGACTGCATCCGAATGCGCCAATGGCTCGTGCGGCTCCATGTCGAGGGCACCTTAACCGAAGGACAGGCGGCAAAGGCCACTGGGCTTAGTCGCATCGATCTTCGCGCGGCCGCCGATGGCATGATCAACTCTGGCCTTGTCGCCGACACGAGGGGGCAGCCGCTATGACCGTTACCAAAGTCAAAGCCCATACCCGAGGCGTCCCCGATCCATTTACACCCGTTTTCGAAGCTCGCCGGAAGGACTTCGCTCTGAAATGGGGCGTCGAGCTTCTCGGCGCGAACGATGATCGGCTAGCGGCACCCGTCGCAGATCCTGTAGCCGGTCCCGGCCGCGTCACAGTCGAATCCATAAAGCGGCAACTGAAGGACATCGCCAGGATGATCGGGGGGCAGGGATGAGCCGCCGCGAATTCACGAAGACAGTCAAAGCCCAGATCGTCAAACGCGCCATGCTCGCGAGTGGTGAAATCACCTGCGAGGGGTGCGGGCTCATTCTGGGGAAGAAAGCCTACGAGATTGACCACACAGTTGCTGACGCACTGCAGGTCGATAAGAACGCGAAGCTCACGGCCGACGACGGCAAGCTCTTGGGTCTCGACTGCTGCCATAAGCCCAAGACGGCCGACGACAAAGGGAAAATCGCCAAGGCTAAACGCAATGAGGCGAACCACCTCGGCTTTAAAACTGCACCCGCTAAAAAGCTCCGCGGTGCGCCCTTCCCCAAATCCTCAAAACCGAAGCACGAGCGCCAGGCTCTCCCGCCGCGCCAGCTATACGAGGCGAAGCCATGACCGATATGTTGCGCCTGGCCGTTGCCTCTGTCTTAGAGGCCGACAAAGAATTCCGTTCGAACATGCCCCCGGGTTGGGAGGGCGATCCGCTATCCGACGAGATAGATGGCTTGCGCCGCATCTTCGAAGCCACTCCCGCACCCCAGTCGCATTTGGTGGGCAATCTACCACTGCTTAATGAAATAGACGGCACTGCCTCCGATAGCGGTGAAAGCCAAGATAAACAGGATCGCGCGGACGGTCCCCGTGATCATATTTGCCTCGTAGATGAAGTCGAAGAAGCTACGTCTCCGGTTGGACATACGGCACCTTTGTCTGCGTCGATTCACAATGCCGTGGCTAACGGTGCGGTCGAAGCTAGTCAATCAAGTTTCCGTACTGCCACCCGCGGCGCACTCCGAGAGGAGCAGTCGGAATGACGACGCCGGCTCTGGTAAAATCCGCCGACCTGAAACGCATGGCAGCGATTGCCAAGCGTGACGGCGTCCGCGTCGAAATCGAGGTTGACGGAAAAATTATCCGTGTTGCCCCCGATATCCCCACAATCCACAGCCAGAGGCCTGTTGAGAAAGAAGTGGACTTCGATTTCTAATGGAAGACATGCCCCGCAAACCGTTCCTTTCTCGTGAGAAGAGCCGCCACGGCCGGCTCGTTTGGTATTTCAAACGGAACGGAAAGCGCATTCGGCTGCCTGACGAATACGGCAGCGCCGAATTCAACGCGGCTTACGAGAAGGCGCTCACGGGATCGACTATTTCAGCGCCGGAAGAACCAAAATCGAAGACCGGTTCCTTCAAATCGCTCGTCGGACAATACAAGCGGAGCGCCGCCTTTGCAGCCCTGGCGCCAGCAACACGACGCGCCCGAGACAACATCCTGAAACAGTTGCTGGCGGACCCAAAGAACGCGGATGGCCAGTTCGGGAAGATCACAAAGGCGCATATCAAGAAGGCGATGGACAAGCGCGCAGCTACTCCGAATGCGGCTAACAATCTCCTCAAGACGTTTAGCCACCTGTTCAAATGGGCGGTCGAGGCTGAACACCTCGAGACAAACCCCGTTGCCGGGGTTTCCAAGGTCAGTGTGAAGTCAGATGGCTTTCACACCTGGACCGTCGATCAGGTCGAAAAATTCCGCGCCCACCACAAACTCGGCACCAAGCCGCGCTTGGCCATCGACATCCTCCTCTTCCTTGGCCTGCGGAGATCCGATGCGGTTGTTGTCGGACGCCAACATATGAAAGACGAGCTCATCTCCTTGAGGACCGGCAAGACAGGCGCATGGGTTTATCTGCCGGTCTTCAAGCAACTCAGGGAATCGATCGAAGCCACGCCAACCGGCGACCTTGCATTTCTGACGACGGAAAAGGGAAAACCATTCAGCTCGGCAGCATCGTTCGGGAACTGGTTCGCGAAGCAATGCAAGGCGGCAGGGCTGCCGGACGAATGCAGAGCGCATGGGCTTAGGAAGGCAGGCGCCACCATAGCCGCCGATGAAGGCGCGACGGCTCATGAACTGATGGCAATGTTTGGTTGGTCGAGGCTGGCTATGGCTGAGGTCTACACGAAGGAAGCCGATAAAAAGAAGCTGGCCAGAGGCGCTTCGGAACGCCTGTCGAACAGAATGTAGGTCGCACCTATATCCCCGACTGGTCGCACCTTTAACAAATTCAACATTTTAGAGGGTAGTTTGGCGACCCCTGCAGGACTCGAACCTGCGACCTGCTGCTTAGAAGGCAGCTGCTCTATCCAGTTGAGCTAAGGGGCCGATCCCGACAGCGTCCGGCATCACAATGCCTGTGGCCGGACCGCGAAATCAGTGTGTCCAGGGTTGGACGCGGTTGAAGCGAAAATTGTCGGTGTACGAAACGACCTGGCGGGCCGGGTCCTTCGGCTGGATCACCCGGTATTCGATACCTTCACGCTTGGCATAGGCTTCCGCCTGTTCCAGGGTCTCAAAAGTTAACCGCAACTGCTGTTTCATATCGCCGGAAGACGTATAACCGAGAATCGGATCAATGCGGCGCGGCTGTTCCTGATCGAACTCCAGGACCCAGAGATGGGTCTTGGCCTTGCCGGACTGCATAGCGGTTTTTGCGGGACGATAGATCTTCGCGGGCATTCCTGTGACGCTCCATGGACTGGACCGGCGCAAGCCTCGCCTGAAAGCGTGGTCGGAGTGGAGAGATTCGAACTCCCGACCCTCTGGTCCCAAACCAGATGCGCTACCAGACTGCGCTACACTCCGTTCCTACGTTGACTGCGAGATACACGGTTCCTTTTTGTGTCGCAACATCAAAATAGGACCTTAGCCCATCAAAGGAAAAGTTAAGTGGGGATCACCACTGATTGCCGATGCGCTTGCCGACCGCCTTGTCGCCCACCTTTATGCCAAGCGCCTTCGCCCGGCCGGCGTTGATCTCCAGCACGAATTTCACCGGTCCCTGCGAATCGATGATATCCCGCGAGAAGGGCACGGCGTTCTCCTTGATATGGGAAATCGTGCCGTCCCCCTGGATGAACAGCATGTCGAGGGCGAGAACGGTGTTCTCCATCCACATGGAAACCCGCCGAGCCTGGCCAAAGTCGAACAGCATGCCGTGATCCGGCGCCATTTCCTTGCGATACATCAGGCCATGTTGCCGCTGCGCGTCGGTGACCGCCAACTCGATCGAAAGCCTGTGAGTGCCACCCGCCGTCCTGATCGAAAGCTCGTCGCGCGGGAACGTCATCTCCTGCGCAATCGCCGCCCCCGCCAGGAGCAGAAAAAGCGCCGCAAGGGCGCTTTTGATAACTTTCAACGAAATACGCATCAGTGTGACCGACTCACAGGATTGGGATTGTCGGGATGAATTTCGGCGGCCATCAGGCCTTTGTCGCCAGGCCCGTAGCGGACCAGGACCACCTGGCCGGGGCGCAATTCGGTGAGGCCGAAGCGCCGTAGCGTCTCCATATGCACGAAAATATCTTCTGTCCCCTCGCCGCGCGTCAGGAAGCCGAAACCCTTGGTGCGGTTGAACCATTTAACCAAGGCGCGTTCGAGCCCGCTGGTAGCAGTCACTTGTACGTGCGTGCGAACCGGCGGAAGCTGCGAGGGATGCACGGCGGTCGACTGATCCATCGAGAGGATACGGAAGGCCTGGTAGCCACGATCCCGCTTCTGGATCATCGCCACGATGCGGGTCCCCTCAAGGATCGTCTGGTAACCGTCGCGCCTGAGGCAGGTCACGTGCAGGAGAACATCCTGCATGCCGTTATCGGGAACGATGAAGCCGAATCCCTTGGCCACGTCGAACCACTTTACGACGCCGGTGATCTCGATCAGCTCAACCGGCTCACCCGAGAGCTCCTCGAAACCGGCAACGCCCTTCGATGACATCCTGTCTGCCATATCCTGTCGGCCCCTCGATTACGCGTTACGACGTGACGGTTTAACTGATTCCCGAAGGATAGATTAACATCCCGCTAACCGTCCAGCGCAAGTCCCCGTCTTGGCTTTATCCACCTTCATCTCTATTCAGGGTGGCTTGCTCCAGGCTGACGTCTGCGCCATATCCGTACGGCATTCATCGGAGGGAGACATCATAATGCGTTATCTTCATACCATGGTCCGGGTGAAAGACCTGGATGCTTCGCTTCATTTCTATACAACTGTTTTCGGGTTGAAGGAGATTCGGCGCAGCGAAAACGAAAAAGGCCGTTTCACTTTGGTTTTCCTCGCCGCGTCCGACGACCTCCAGGCTGCGGAGAAAAATCTCGCGCCTTGCATCGAGCTTACCTATAACTGGGACACCGAAGACTATACGGGCGGGCGCAATTTCGGTCACCTCGCCTATGAAGTCGACAACATCTACGACTTCTGCAAGCATCTGCAGGACAACGGCATCACTATCAACCGCCCGCCGCGCGAGGGCCGCATGGCCTTCGTCAAGTCTCCCGACGGCATTTCCATCGAACTCCTCCAGAAGGGCGAGAACCTGCCGGTCGCCGAGCCCTGGGCGTCGATGCCAAATATCGGCACATGGTAATACCCTCTGGCGCGGCGCTCTTCAAATCGCCGCGCCAGCCCTCATCCAACCTTGCCTCAAGCTGACCCGGCACTCACGTGCCGGCCTCACACGGCTTGTCTGCCCGGCACTTCCGGGAGATGCTCCAAATCACGATTCGACGCGAGCTGACGGGGCTTCCCTTGCCAAAAATGCCTTTCTCTTCTTCGAGCATCCGCATGGCGCTGGCTGCTGCGTCCGTTTCCGCCTTGTTGCTGAGCGGCTGCACCACGACGAAGGAAACCGCCGAAGCAGGCATATCGCAGCCTGAGACGACAAAACCGTCAAGCGCCAAGGGGATTCTCGCCAAAGGCGGCACCACCGCTTCGAACCGCTATGTCGATCCGGTGATCTCCAAAGCCTCTGGAAAGCAACAAGCCCAAGCGCAAACTCCTCCCGCGTCCACCGCGTCGCCGAACGAGAGCGGTTTTCCGGTCGCTCCCGCCGCTCCGCAGCCCTCCTCTATCGCCGGCCTCGCGACCCAGCCGACAGCCATCCGTGCCGGCAGCAGCACGATCTTCTCGTCCAATCCGCCCGCTTCCGCGCCTTCCACCTCCCCGTCCGCCAGCGGTCCGGTTCCGGCCGAACTGCCAAGGCGTAATTTCAACGCCACAACCGCAAGCCTCTTCGGTCTTCAGCAGGCCATCCCTGCCGCGACATGCGGCACCGATCCGCAGGGCAATCCGTTAACTTGCTGATTCGACGCTATTTTTGTCCGTAAATTCGACCGCACGACACCTGTCATTTTTTTGCAAAAAAGATGGTTTTGGCGCTTGCGGGAAAGAAATCACCTCTCTATAAGATCGCTCACCGCACGCGCCCTTCGTCTATCGGTTAGGACGCCAGATTTTCATTCTGGAAAGAGGGGTTCGACTCCCCTAGGGCGTGCCACTCCCTTCTCCCAAGTTTTTGTTTTTGCTTCTCTATCTGCTGATCTCCAGCGGCATTTGCGCGCGCTATTTTTTTGCGTCCGCCAAGTGGAAAAAGTGCAATTTTGCGCTTGCGGGAAGTCAGCACCCTCACTATAAGGGCGCTCACCGCACGCGCCCTTCGTCTATCGGTTAGGACGCCAGATTTTCATTCTGGAAAGAGGGGTTCGACTCCCCTAGGGCGTGCCATCCGGCATTTTTTTGCATTCCATCTTTTTCATAGTATGGTGCTGATCTTCAGTAGCAGGCGCCCATCGTCTAGCGGTCAGGACGCCGCCCTCTCACGGCGGTAACACGGGTTCGAGTCCCGTTGGGCGTACCACTTCCCTCTTCAAAATGAACTGATCGCGTTTATACCGCTTTTGCCGCGTCGAGCAGGCGGAGTTGGATCCGGCGGTTGCCCTGCCAGTGGTCGGCGCTCAGGCAACCGGCGGCGTGGATCTGGCTTCCTCGCGAATTGAGCAGCATGTTTCCGAGCGGCGTCTCGGCGGCGCGGAAAGCGATTCCTTCAATCCGCGAGCCGTCCACCGCCTCCAGCGTCACCTTGATATGCGCCGTGCCGACCAACCGCGCATCCTTCAGCCGATGGGCGGGGATCGCAAAGACCGGCTGGGCATGGCCGGAGCCGTAGGGGCCAGCCTGTTCGAGCATATCGAAAAGCTCCAGCGTCGCACCGGAAGCCGACAGAGCGCCATCGATCTTCAGCACATGGTTGGCGACGAGGCCCGGCACGCTTTCGCCCGCCATTTCCTCGAAGAAGGCGCGCAGACGCCCGAGATTGGCCCGATCGACCGTCAGGCCCGCCGCCATGGCATGGCCACCGCCCTTGACGAGCAGGCCAGCGTCGACGGCGGCCCGAACCATACGACCCATGTCAAAACCGTTGATCGAGCGGCCGGATCCCATCCCCTTGCCGGACGGATCGAAAGCGATCGCAAAGGCCGGACGCCTGAACTTCTCCTTCAGCCGCGCGGCAATCAGTCCGACGATGCCGGGGTGCCCTTTCTCGCTTGCCGTCACCAGCACTGACGCGCCCTCGCCCGTTCCGTATTCGGCAAGCACTTCGGCTTCCGCTTCAGCGAGCATGGCCGCCTCCATCGCCTGCCGCTCGCGGTTGAGCTCATCCAGCCGACCGGCGATCTCTTCGGCCTCGACCGCGTCGTCCAGCGTCAGCAGACGACTGCCCAGCGCCGCATCGCCGATGCGGCCACCGGCATTGATACGCGGACCGACGAGGAAACCCATGTGATAGGGCGTCACCGGCCCGCCAAGCCCAGCCTTGCGAAAAAGTGCTGCGAGGCCTGCATTGCCCATATGGCGCGCGGCAAGCAGCCCCTTGACCACATAGGCGCGATTGAGGCCCTTGAGCGGCACCACGTCGCAGACGGTCGCGAGCGCCACGATGTCCAGCCAGGCGAGCAGGTCGAGCGACTTTGCGCGCGGATCGCCACGCTCACGCAGAAGGCGCGCGGCGGCTACGAGCACCATGAAAACCACACCGGCGGCGCAGAGGTGGCCCTGGCCGGAAAGATCATCCTCGCGGTTGGGATTAACGAGCGCCAGGCATGGGGGCAGTTCGTGGCCGAGCTGGTGGTGGTCGATGACCACGACGTCGCAGCCTTCGTCGCGGGCGGCAGCGAGCGCATCATGGCTGGTGGAGCCGCAATCGACGGTGACGATGAGTCCTGCACCGTTGGCGATCAACTGGCGGATCGCCGTCGGATTGGGGCCGTAGCCCTCGAAGATGCGGTCCGGGATGTAGATTTCCGCGTCGACGCCGAAATGCCGGAGGAAGCGATAGAGGAGCGCGGAAGAGGCGGCGCCATCGACGTCGTAATCACCGAAGATCGCTACCTTCTCGCGCCTTGCGATGGCATCGGCCAGACGGTTCACCGCCTTTTCGCAATCTGTCAGGGTGAAGGGCTCCGGCATCAGCGAACGGATGGTCGGATCGAGGAAGGCCGGAGCATCGTCGAGCGTAACACCGCGCCCTGCCAGAACGCGGGCGACAAGATCGGGGATGCCATGGATCTGGGCAATCGCGAGCGCCCTGTTTTGCGCCGCCTGGTCGAGACGCGATACCCAGCGCTGATCGCTTGCAGAGCGTTCAACACCCAGGAATGCGCGCGGGACGGGATCAACCGTTTCCGCCGCCGACGAAAGCGCGGAGATAAGTCTGGTCATCGATCGCTTTTAGCGCATTCAAGGAGAAACAGTAATCCACCCCACCGAACCATCGTGTGGATTGCGTCCTCTCCTGAATTTATTGTGAGCTCTCAGAGCGAAAACCAGATTATCGCACACGCGGCCAAGCCTATCAGGGCCGCAAAGAAGACGAGCATGAAGCTCCAATTCCCGCGCCCTTCGAAATCGTCACTCGCTTGATCGTTTGCATGGACCAGATGCAAGGTCCGCGAACCCATCGACTTGTCGACGGCTCCACCAATTCCCAGCCGGTAGGCCTTTTTCCCAGTGTTCATGGTGATCACGCAAGCGCCTCCTCGCGATGGTGATTACACCTGACAATCTACGCCCGGGAACCTCGCCCGGCTAGTCTTGAAATCTTCATAAGGCCTGCTTTTTTGACGGCTGTTTCAGGAGCATACCGTCCCTTCCGCGAATAAAATGGCCGGCAAGGAAGCCGGCCATTTTCCTGAAGTCCTAGAAGGCTTTAGGCCGCTCGATGCGGATCACCTGAGGCTCCCCGACGAGATAGCTTTCCGTCTTGATCGCATCAACCGCCTTGCGGATCGAAGCCTCGGTCGTCGCATGGGTGACGAGGATGATCGTCTTGGGGCTGTCGTCGCCGGCCTCCGGTGTTGCGCGCTGCACGATCGATTCGAGCGAGATGGCGTTTTCCGCCATGCGCGTCGCGATCGAGGCGAAGACGCCGGTGCGGTCGGCCACCGTCAGGCGGATGAAATAGCCGCCCTCGTGGCTGCGCATGCGCGCGCGCTTGTAAGGAGCGAGCGATGCCGCCGGCGTCCCCAGCACCGGCACGCGTTGCTCTCCCGGACGGCTCTTGGCGATATCGGCGATATCACCCAATACGGCGGATGCCGTCGCATTGCCGCCGGCACCGGGGCCAACCATCAGCAACTCGCCAAGGATATCGGATTCGATCGCGACCGCATTGGTGACGCCGTCAACCTGCGCAATCACCGTGTCGTGCGGCACCATGGTCGGGTGCACCCGCTGCTCGATACCGCTCTCGGTCTTTTGCGCAACGCCGAGCAGCTTGATGCGATAACCGAGATCGGACGCGGCACGGATGTCCTCGATCGAGATATTGGTGATGCCTTCGAGATAAATCTCGTCCGCAGCGATCTCGGAGCCGAAGGCCAGCGTCGTGAGGATGGCAAGCTTGTGGGCCGTGTCGTTGCCCTCGATGTCGAAGGCCGGATCGGCTTCGGCGTAGCCCAGACGCTGTGCTTCCCTGAGGCAGTCGGCAAAGGACAGGCCCTCCTTCTCCATCCGGGTCAGGATGTAGTTGCAGGTGCCGTTCATGATGCCGTAGACGCGCGAGACGGTATTGCCCGTCAGGGATTCGCGCAGCGCCTTGATGACCGGAATGCCGCCGGCGACCGCCGCCTCGAAATTGAGGAGCGCGCCCTTTTCCTCGGCGATCTTCGCGAGTTCCACGCCGGAGGCGGCGAGCAGCGCCTTGTTGGCGGTCACCACATGGAGACCTCGCTCCAGCGCCGCCCGGACGGAGTCCGCGGCCGGTCCATTGGCGCCGCCCATCAGTTCCACGAAAACGTCGATATCGGCTTCTGCTGCCAGTTTCTCCGGTGTATCGAACCAGGCGATGCCGGAAATGTCGATGCCCCGGTCGCGATTGCGGTCGCGGGCCGTCACGGCCGTGATCTCGATCGCACGGCCGCACGTGACGGCGAGTTCGTTCGCGCGATTCTGGATGATCCGGACGAGCGAGGCACCAACGGTGCCGAGACCCGCAATCCCGACTTTGAGGGCATCTGACATGCTATTCTTCCTGGTTCCTGGGGAGGAGGAGGCGGACCACGGGGACCCGCCTCATGCTAAAGAAATCCGATCAGCGGCGCGTATTGAGCGAGATGACGTTGTGCATCGTGTCATCCGCCGTCGACAGGAACTTCTTGATGTTGCGCGCAGCCTGGCGGATACGATGCTCGTTCTCGACGAGCGCCAGACGGACGTAGTCGTCGCCCATTTCGCCGAAACCGACGCCCGGCGCGACCGCGACATCCGCTTTCTCGACAAGAAGCTTCGAAAACTCCAGCGAACCGAGGTGGCGGAATTTTTCCGGGATCTTCGCCCATGCGAACATGGTCGCAGCCGGCGGCGGCACTTCGAAACCGGCCTTGCCGAAGCTCTCGACCATCACGTCGCGGCGGCGCTTGTAGATGTTGCGGACCTCCGCAATGTCGGAACCGTCGCCGTTCAGCGCGTGGGTAGCGGCCACCTGGATCGGCGTGAAGGCGCCGTAGTCGAGATAGGATTTCACCCGCGTCAATGCGGAGATCAGGCGCTCGTTGCCGACGGCAAAACCCATGCGCCAGCCGGGCATGGAGAAGGTCTTCGACATGGAGGTGAATTCGACGGCGATATCCATCGCGCCCGGCACCTGCAGCACGGACGGCGGCGGCTCGCCTTCGAAGTAGATTTCCGAATAGGCCAGATCCGACAGCACGATGATGTCGTGCTTCTTCGCGAAGCTCACCACTTCCTTGTAGAAATCGAGCGACGCCACATGTGCCGTCGGGTTGGACGGATAGTTGAGAATCAGCGCCAGCGGTTTCGGGATCGAATGCTTCACGGCGCGTTCGAGCGGCGGGAAGAAACTGTCGTCCGGCTCGACCGACATGGAGCGGATCACGCCGCCCGCCATCAGGAAGCCAAAGGCATGGATCGGATAGGTCGGGTTCGGGCAGAGGATCACGTCGCCTGGCGCGGTGATCGCCTGCGCCATATTGGCAAAGCCTTCCTTGGAGCCCAGCGTCGCGACGACCTGGGTCTCAGGGTTCAGCTTGACGCCGAACCGGCGGGCGTAATAGGCGGCCTGGGCGCGGCGCAGGCCTGGAATACCCTTGGAAGACGAATAGCGGTGCGTGCGCGGGTCCTGCACCACTTCGCATAGCTTGTCGACGATCGCTTTCGGCGTTGGAAGATCGGGATTGCCCATGCCGAGATCGATAATGTCGGCGCCACCCGCTCGCGCGCTCGCCTTCAAACGGTTGACCTGTTCGAAAACGTAGGGCGGCAGACGCCGGACTTTATGAAACTCTTCCATGGCTCCCTCGAAAAAATAGATGCGGAAAGCAGGCCTCATTGCGCTGCTTCGTGGCGCATCCTAGACGATTTGTGATTTGCGGCCAAACGGGCCGAAACGCAAGCGCTATTTGGCGATGTTGGCCAAGGCGTCGTTGCCGTGCTCGGCAGCGAGCTTGCGATATTCGGCGACGCGTCGCTGATACTCGGCTTCCGAGATCGAGCCGGTCCTGCGGGCGCGGGCCAGTGCGGCAAGCCGCGGCTCGCTCTTATGGTAATCGTCATCTTCGATCTGCTCTGCGGCAGCCGTCAGAGTCGGGGCGAAGGTGGGATAGGTGCCGGTGTTTTTCTTGACAAGCGGACCGGGCGCCGGCGAGGTGCTGGACTGGGCGACGACGGCGGGCGGCGGCGTGTTGGGAATGCCGTCGTCGAGCGCGAAGCTCTGGCTGTTGCAGCCGGTCAAAAGAGGCAGTGCGCCAAGACCCACCCATAGCGGTATGCCGACGATTCCATGCCTCAGTTTTTCCATTTCCGTAACCCAGTTTCCGTGCCGGCAATATATCTACCTGAACGCGCCGATCGCTGGCACTTGTATTCGCTTTCGGGCACAATGTACAAACGAAAACAAACGAGAATTCGCTGGGAGGCCGTGCGTGACGGAAAAGACCGAGGATAAGGGCGGCACGGGACAGGAATTTCCGGGCTTCGATCCCAAATCGGTCGAGGCCTATATGGTCAAGGACCCGCACGCGCTTGCGATGAACGTCGCTCGGGCGCTGGAGAATCTCGGCAAGGCGGCATCGGAATGGCTCAAGCCCCGTGAGAGTGGCGAGATCGTCGATTCGGCCGCCGACCCGATGACCGATCTCGTGAAGACGCTCTCGAAAGTGACGGAATACTGGATCTCCGATCCGAAGCGGACGCTGGAAGCGCAGACGCTGCTTTTCTCGAGCTACATGGGCATCTGGATGCGCAGCTTGAGCCGGTTCTCCGGCCAGCCGGTCGAACTCGCGCCGGAAATGTTGCCCAACGACAAGCGTTTTGCCGATCCCGACTGGGTGAAGAACCCGTTCTTCGCGTTTTTGAAGCAGGTCTATCTGGTCACCGCCTCCTGGGCAGAAAAGCTGGTGAGTGACGCCGAGGGGTTGGACGAACACACCAGACATAAGGCCGCTTTCTACGTGAAGCAGATCACGGCGGCTCTTTCGCCGGTCAATTTCGCGCTCACCAACCCGGAAATCTATCGCGAGACGATCGCAACCAGCGGCGCCAACCTCGTAGCCGGCATGAAGATGCTCGCCGAAGACATCGCCGCCGGCGGCGGGGAACTGAGGCTGCGCCATACGGACGCGACCAAGTTCGCCATCGGCCACAATCTGGCGCTCACGCCGGGCAAGGTCATCGCCCAAAGCGATATCTGCGAAATCCTGCAATACGATCCTTCGACCGAGACCGTGCTGAAACGGCCGCTGATGATCGTGCCGCCCTGGATCAACAAGTTCTACATTCTCGATCTCAACCCGCAGAAGAGCTTCATCAAGTGGTGCGTCGACCAGGGCCACACTGTCTTCGTCATCTCCTGGGTCAACCCGGACAAGCGGCACGCCAGGAAGGATTGGGAATCCTACATGCGCGAGGGGATCGATTTCGCGCTCACAACGATCGAAAAGGCGACCGGCGAGAAACAGGTGAACGCGGTCGGCTATTGCGTCGGCGGTACGCTGCTCGCCGCCACGCTTGCCTATCACGCAAAGCAGAAGAACCGCCGGATCGCTTCCGCGACCTTCCTCACGACGCAGGTGGATTTCACCCATGCGGGCGATCTGAAGGTTTTCGTCGACGAGGAACAGATCGCTGCGATCGAAAAGCAGATGGATGCGGCCGGCTTTCTCGAAGGTTCGAAGATGGCAACCGCCTTCAACATGCTGCGCGCTTCCGAACTCATCTGGCCCTATGTCGTCAACAACTACCTCAGGGGCCAGGAGCCACCGCCCTTCGATCTGCTCTACTGGAATTCCGATTCGACCAGGATGGCAGCCGCCAACCATGCCTATTACCTGCGCAACTGCTATCTCAGCAACAATCTGAGCAAGGGTGAGATGAAGCTCGGCGGCAAGTTGGTTTCCCTCAAGGACATCAAGATCCCGGTCTACAATCTCGCAACCCGCGAGGATCATATCGCGCCGCCGAAATCCGTCTTTCTCGGCTCTTCGCTGTTCGGCGGACCTGTCGATTTCGTGCTGACCGGCTCCGGCCATATCGCCGGCGTCGTCAATCCGCCCGACAAACAGAAGTACCAATACTGGACGGGCGGCAAGGTGAAGGGAGATTTCGAGGATTGGTTTGCCAAGGCTGAGGAGAGCAAGGGTTCCTGGTGGCCGCACTGGCATCAGTGGATCGAGGCGAAGGACGACGCCCAAGTCCCGGCCCGCAAGCCCGGCGGCTCGGCGCTCAACGCGATTGCCGACGCGCCCGGCACCTATGTGCTTGCCCGCATCTGACCGCCCTTCCCCATGCGTTTCGATCCGCCGCTCGTCCCCGCGACCCTTTTGCAGCGCTACAAGCGCTTCCTCTTCGATGCGGTCGCAGAGGACGGCACGCCGTTTACCGGTTCCTGCCCCAATACCGGCTCGATGCGTGGGCTGACGGCTCCGGGTTCACGTATCTGGGTGTCGCTGCATGACAGCCCGACCCGCAAATACCGGCACATGTTCGAGATGGTCGAGGTGGATGGCGAAACGGTCGGCATCAATACCGGCCTGCCGAACCGGCTTGCAGAGGAGGCAATCCGCGCCGGTCTTATCCCGAGCCTCGCCAGCTACGGGGCGATTTTGCGCGAACAGCGCTATGGCCGCAATTCGCGCATCGATTTCCTGCTCTCCGGGGATGGCCTGCCGGATGCCTATGTCGAAGTGAAGAACGTCCATTTCATGCGGGAAACCGGATTGGCCGAATTCCCCGATACCGTGACCAAGCGCGGCGCCAAGCATCTGGAGGAACTGGGCGACATGGCGGAAGCCGGTCACCGGGCGGTGATGATCTACCTGATCCAGCGGCACGATTGCACGCGCTTTTCGATCTGCGCCGACCTCGACCCGCTCTATGCCCTGGCCTTCGAGCGGGCAAAATCCCGCGGCGTCGAAGCCTATGCCGTCCGCTGCCGCGTTTCGCCCGAAGAGATCGTCCCTTCGGGACTGATTCCGGTCGACGGTCTCGGTTAACGCTTCTCGGCCGCCTTGTAGACGGCATTCCGGTCACGCCGGCCAACTGCGATCACTAGCACGATCAGTTGCGCATCGCGGACCTCGTAGACGAGACGATAACCGGCGCTTCTGAGCTTGACCTTGTAGCGGTCCTTGGCGCCGTAAAGCTGGGCGGAGGGCACGCGCGGATTTTCAAGCCGCTCGGCAAGCTTCTTCCTGAATTGATCGCGGATATTGGCGTCGAGCTTTCGCCACTCCTTCAAAGCAACGTCGAGAAAGGCGAGCTCATAGCTCATCCAGCGTCACCTTGACGACGGCTTCCCCTGCCCGGCTGTCCGCCAGCGCATTGAGTTCAAGGTCTTCGAGCCTATCCATCATGACTTCGTAAGCCTTGGCGGGAATGCAATAAAAGGCCGGCTCGTTGCGGTTCAGGATGGCGACCGGGGCTCCCTCGCCTGCGGCGACGGTTCCCATTGGATTGCGCTTCAGTTCCGAAATGCTGGCTGTCACTTCGGCAAGGACAACGCTAACCATGGCTCTCTCTTTCGTATATCAATCCGCTCCTTATATAGAGCGCTAAACAGCACTTTAAAAGGCTCTTTCAGTGCGATCAATCCACATCGCCGCCAACAAACCGCTCACGATTCGCTGAACCCGATGGACGAACCCTGCCCTGCTGCTTTATGAACGGAGGAATTGCGAGAGAAGAACCATGGTCAACTACATCGAGGCGGTTTCCGCCCCTCTTAAGAACACGGGCGCGATCCGTCTCTATACTCCGGAAGACTTTGCCGGCATGCGCAAGGCCTGCCTGCTCACGGCACGCTGCCTTGACGAACTCGCGTCGATCGTCAAGCCCGGCGTCACCACCAGTGCAATCGACCGCTTCGTCTTTGAGTTCGGCATGGATCATGGTGCCCTGCCTGCCACGCTGAATTATCGCGGCTACAAATATTCGGTCTGCACCTCGATCAACCACGTCGTCTGCCACGGCATGCCGGATGACAAGCCGCTGCGCGAAGGCGACATCGTCAATATCGACGTCACCTATATCCTGGATGGCTGGCACGGGGATTCGAGCCGCATGTATCCTGTCGGACAGATCAAGCGCGCCGCCGAGCGCCTGCTCGAAGTCACCTATGAATGCCTGATGCGCGGCATCGCGGCCGTCCGCCCAGGCGCGCGCACCGGCGCGATCGGTGAAGCGATCCAGACCTATGCGGAAGGCGAACGCTGCTCGGTGGTGCGCGATTTCTGCGGCCATGGCGTCGGACGGCTTTTCCATGACTCGCCAAACATCCTGCATTACGGCCGCGCCGATGAAGGCCCGGAAATGAAGGAAGGCATGATCTTCACGATCGAGCCGATGATCAATCTCGGCAAACCGCATGTGAAAGTGCTTTCCGACGGCTGGACGGCGGTTACCCGCGACCGCTCGCTTTCGGCGCAATACGAGCATGCCGTCGGCGTGACGGCCACAGGCTGCGAGGTCTTTACGCTGTCGCCCGCGGGTCTCGACCGGCCGGGCCTGCCGCCGCTTTCGAGGTAGCCATGGCGAACCGCTCGGCCTCTCCGCCGGACGATCAGGCGTCCTTCATCGAGGACGAGCGCGGCTTTTTCGCCGAACAGCTTTCCAAGCCGAAAGCCATCAGGAAATCGACGGCTCTGGACAAGGAAGAGCCGAGCGCCCATTACTATGGCCATCGCGAGCGGCTGCGCACCAAATACCGCGACCATGGCGACACAGCACTCGCCGATTACGAAGTCCTCGAACTGCTGCTCTTCCGGCTGATCCCGCAGCGCGACACCAAGCCGATCGCCAAGGCCCTGATCGATCGTTTCGGGACGCTGGCCGGGGTCTTCGGTGCGCCGCCGGCGCTGCTGCAGGAGGTCAAGGGCGTCGGTGAGGCCGTAGCACTGGACCTCAAGCTCGTCGCGACTGTCGGCCAGCGGATGCTGAAAAGCGAGTTGCGCGGCAAGCAGGTGCTCTCCTCCTGGTCATCGGTCATCGATTATTGCCATGCCGCCATGGCCTACGAATCCCGCGAGCAGTTCCGCATCCTCTTTCTCGACAAGCGCAATGCGCTGATCGCCGACGAGGTGCAGGGTCACGGCACGGTCGACCACACGCCGGTCTATCCGCGCGAAGTGGTGCGCCGCGCGCTGGAGCTTTCCGCCACCGCCATTATTCTGGTCCACAACCATCCAAGCGGCGACCCGACGCCCTCGCGCGCCGATATCGATATGACGAAGACGATCATCGACACCGCCAAACCGCTCGGCATCACCGTGCACGACCACATCATCATCGGCAAGGACGGGCATGTCAGCCTGAAAGGCCTCAGGCTGATCTGATTTCCCGGACGTTAGGCCACCTGCACCAGGTGGCCTTCGGAAACCTCACGATATTCCCGCTTCGGCGGCCGGTAATCCATCGGGCGCACGGGGCTCTTCAGTTCGTCGTTGGAAATGCCCCTGCGGATGCCGCGCCGCGCCGGGTCCGGCACCGGAACGGCAGCCATCAGTTTCTTCGTATAGGGATGCTGCGGGTTCTCGAAGACGGCAGCCCGCGGTCCGATCTCGACGATCTCGCCGAGATACATCACCGCCACCCGGTGGCTTACACGCTCGACCACCGCCATGTCGTGGGAAATGAACAGGAAGGCGAGGTTCAGGCTCTGCTGCAGGTCGAGCAAAAGGTTGCAGACCTGCGCCTTGATCGACACGTCGAGCGCCGAGACGCTTTCGTCCGCCACGATCACCTTCGGATCGAGCGACAGCACCCGGGCGATCGCGATGCGCTGCCGCTGGCCGCCGGAGAATTCGTGCGGATAGCGGCTCGCCATGTCGGGTGAAAGCCCCACCTTGCGCAAGAGGTCGGCGGTCTTCTCCCTCGCCTGCTTCACCGTCCCGAGCCTGTGCTTGATGAACGGCTCGGCGATCGCCTGGCCTACCGTCATGCGGGGGTTGAGCGATGAAAACGGGTCCTGGAAGATCATCTGGATCGTCTTGCGCATGTTGCGCAGGCCGACCTGGTCGAGATGCAGCACGTCGTAACCGTCGAGCGCCACGTCACCGCTGGTCGGCTCGATCAGCCGCATGATGGATCGACCGGTCGTCGACTTGCCGCAGCCGGATTCACCAACCAGTGACAACGTCTCACCCTGAAAGAGATCGAAGGAAATGTTCTCGACCGCATGCACCGCACCGGTCTGGCGCGCAAAGAGGCCGGAGCGGATCGGAAAGCGGGTTACAAGGTTCCTGACGGCGAGGACCGGCGTCTTGCGCGTATCGACGGTACCCGCGACCTCGGCGGGTTCGGCCGCTTCGCCGGTCGAAACATCGACAACCGGGAAACGGGTCGGCCATTTGCGGTTCCGCATCGAGCCGAGCCGCGGCACAGCGGAGAGAAGTGCGCGCGTATAGGGGTGCTTGCCGCGGTGGAAGATTTCCTCCGTCGGGCCGCTCTCCACCGCCTCGCCCCGGTACATGACGATGGTGCGGTCGGCGATCTCGGCGACGACGCCCATATCGTGCGTGATGAAGAGGACGGACATGCCCTCTTCTTCCTGCAGCACCTTGATCAGATCGAGGATCTGTCCCTGAATGGTGACATCAAGCGCCGTTGTCGGTTCGTCGGCGATGAGCAGTTTCGGCCTGGAGGCGAGCGCCATGGCGATCATCACCCGCTGGCGCATGCCGCCCGAGAACTGGTGCGGGTAATCGTCGAAGCGCGCCGAGGCGTTCGGAATGCGCACCTTTTCCAGAAGCCGCACCGTCTCGGCGCGCGCCTCCTGTTTCGACAGGCCCTTGTGGCGGGTCAGCACTTCCGAGATCTGCCGACCGATGGTGAAGATCGGGTTGAGCGAGGTCATCGGCTCCTGGAAGATCATCGAGGCGTCGTTGCCGCGCACGCCGCGCATCTCCTTTTCGGAGAGCGCCAGCAGGTTCTTGCCGGCCAGCAGGATCTTTCCCTCGATGCGGCTCGACCCCGGCGCGAGCAGCCGCATGATCGAAAGCGAGGTGACGCTCTTGCCGGAGCCGGATTCCCCGACGATCGCCACCGTTTCGCCGGGACCGACGTCGAAGGAGACGTCGCGCACGACGCTCTTCCATTCGCCGTCGACCAGGAAGGAGGTCGTGAGGTTCTTGACGGAAAGGACGGGTGTTTCGCTCATTGGGGCTTCCAGGGCGTGGCAAAGGAGGCGGAGGGGCGGCCTTCCGCCTCGCGGGCGGCTTCAAGTGCTGCGATCTTCTCGTCGATCACCCGGCGGTCGATCATGCCGTGCGGGTTCTCGCGGGTCGGCATGGTCTCGGCGACATGCAGGTAACGCTCCTGCGCCACCGCGTAGAGGCGCCGCAGTTCACGCAGCGGATCGGTATGATCGTCGGCGTGGATGCGCAGCCACGGATAATCCTGGTCGCGATAGATAACCATGGCGGCGGATTGCTTGCCCCGCTTGTCACCGCCGGCCGCCTCGCCCGCATCCATGGCATCGAGCAGCCGTTCGGCAAGCGGCGCGCCGGCCGCCGCCCTCTCCTTATAGACGCGCAACGTCTCGGCGATCACCTCAGGCCCGGCCAGCATGTTGCCGGCGACGGACACATTGTCGTCCACCAGATGGCCGGCCCAGTCGACGCAGTTCTCGCCGGTATAGGCGGCGTTGCGGCCGCTCGCGTCGATCAGGTGGAACTGGCGCTGCCGCCGCCCGTCGTCGCGGGCCGTCAGCGTCCCGATGATCTCTTCCGGCAACTTTCCCTCTTCGAGCAGCTTCAGCCCGTCCGTACCGTAGAGCGGACTGACGAAGGCCTGGGTGGCGACCGCGCCCACCCCGCCCCTGATATGCGGCACGGCGGCGCCGACGGCGAAGAAGCGGCTCGCGACGGCAATCCCCAGATGACCCGTTTGCGGGTCGCGCGCGACGATCGACCAGGTCATGGACTACCTCCCCACCGCATAGGCCTGCATCAGGCGCGGCGTCGCCGCCGCCCGCATCAGGCCGTCCGCATCGCGGCGGGCGGCGGTCAGGCGGCCGACGCTCCAGGGATCGGCCACCGTCACCTGATGACCGCGGCGGCGCAGTTCGTCCAGGACCTCGGCGCCGATATTGCTTTCCACCATGATGTTCCCGGACTCACTGGTGCGCGGATAGAAGGAGCCCGGGAAATGCGTCGTATGGAAGAGCGGCATGTCGATCGCCGCCTGGAGGTTCTTCTTGTAGTGGACGTACCGCAGGAAGAAAGGCAGTTGCCACTGGTCCTGCTGGTCTCCGCCGGGCGTGCCGAAAACCAGCGTCGGCCGGCCCTGGTGCAGCGCAAGCGATGGCGTCAGCGTGGTGCGCGGCCGTTTTCCCGGTGCGAGCGAGGTCGGCAGGCCGGGCTTCAACCAGAACATCTGGGCACGCGAATTCAGTGCGAAACCAAGGCCGGGCACGATCGGCGAAGACTGCAGCCAGCCACCGGACGGCGTGGTCGAGACCATGTTGCCCCATCGATCGATGACGTCGATATGCACCGTGTCGCCGCGCTTCTCGGTGAGGTGCGACATGGTCGGCTCGTAGACCGCCCCCTTGCCGCTTACTTGCGCCAGCATCGCCATCGTCAGGTCGAACTGGTTGTCGTAACCCGGCACGCGGCCGGGGCGGAGTTCAAGCGAGGCTTCCTTGGTGATCAGCTTGCGGCGCTCGGCGTTGTAGCCTTCCGACAACAGGTATTCGGTCGGGATCTGCGCGAATTCCGGATCGCCGTAATAGACCTCGCGGTCGGCATAGGCGAGTTTCATGGCTTCGACGACGACATGCACGAAGTCCGGGCCGGCGGGGTCCATCGTCGACAGGTCGAACCCCTTCAGCAGCGCCAGGGACTGAAGCAGCACTGGCCCCTGACCCCACGCCGGCGTCTTGGCGACCGTCCAGTCGTGGTAATCGTAGGTCTGCGGTGCCTCGATGGCCGCCTCCCAGTTCGCCATGTCATCGGCAGTCAGAACGCCCTTATGCCTGGCGCCGCTCGCATCCATCACTGCGGTGGTGCTGACATATTTGTCGATCGCCTCTGCCACGAAGCCACGGTAGAAAGCGTCGCGGGCAGCCTCGATCTGGTTTTCGCGGCCGGTCTTCGCCTCGGCCTCGGCAATGATCCGCTTCCAGGTTTCGGCGAGAACCGGGTTCCTGAAATTCGCCTGCGGCTCGGGTGCGGCGCCGCCCGGCAACCAGGTCGCGTAGGAGGTCGGCCATTCCTTCTCGAAGAAGCCGGCAAGCCCCTTGATGGTGGCGGAAACACGGGCAAGCACCGGATGGCCGTTTTCGGCGTAGTAGATCGCCGGCTCCAGCACTTCGCGAATGCTCATCGTGCCGTAGTCGCGCAGCATCAGCATCCAGCCGTCGAAGGCACCCGGAATGACGGTCGCGAGCAGCCCGTCGCCGGGGATCAGCGTCAGGCCTTCCGACGTGTAATGCTCGATCGTCGCGCCGGCCGGCGCCGGCCCTTGCGCGCAGATGACTTCGACCTTGTCCTTCTTTTTCGAGTAGAAGACGGCCGGCATGTCACCGCCCGGACCGCAGAGATGCGGCTCGACGATCTGCAGCACGAAGCCGGTCGCAACCGCCGCATCGAAGGCATTGCCGCCCTTTTCCAGGATCGCCATGCCGACGGCGGATGCAATCCAGTGGGTGGAGGTGACGACGCCGAACGTGCCGAGAATCTCGGGCCTTGTGGTGAATTCAGTCATAATATCGATATTCCTTTCAAATCAGGATTCGCGCGGGTCGAGCGCGTCGCGCAGGCCGTCGCCGAGCAGATTGAAGCCGATCACCACCAGGAAGATCGCCGCGCCCGGCCACATCGCCATCCACGGCGCCTGGGTGAGAAAATTCTTGGCGACGTTCAGCATCGAACCCCAGGAGGGCGCCGGCGGCTGCTGGCCGAGGCCGAGGAAGGACAGGCTCGCCTCGGCGATGATGGCGGTCGCCACCGTCAGCGTCGCCTGCACGATGATCGGTGCGAAGACGTTCGGCAGGATGTAACGAACCATGATCTCCACATGGTTCAGGCCGACGGCACGCGCGCCTTCGACATAGTCTTCCGTCTTTACCGCGAGAACCTGGCCGCGCGTCAGCCGCACGAAGATCGGCATCGCCGAAAGCCCGATGGCGATCATCGCATTCATCAGGCTCGGCCCCAGGAAGGCGGCGAGCGCGATCGCCATGATCAGGAACGGCATGGCGAGCAGCGCCTCGGTGATGCGCGAGATCACCATATCCACCCAGCCGCCGAAATAACCGGAAACGAGGCCGAAGGGCACGCCGATCACGACGGCGATCGCCACCGAGACGACGCCGGCCATCAGCGATGCCTGCGCACCCCAGATCATCCGGGAGAGAATATCGCGGCCAAGATCGTCGGTGCCGAGCCAGTACGCCGCGGACGGCGCCTTGCGGATCGCCGACCAGCTCGTGGCGATCGGATCGATGATCGGCAGGATCGGCGCGGCGACCGCCAGAATGGCGAAGAAAAGAACGATTGCCGCGCCGACGAGTGCGCTTCTGTTTCGCTTCATCTTGCGCCAGGCGCGGCTTTCCCCGCGCTTTGCCACCGTTATGGACGGCACTTGATCGATCGTGGTCATAGGGTTGCCCTCAGACGCGGATTGAGCAGAACGTAGAGAACGTCCGCGATGAGATTCATGAGGATGAAGCCAACGGCCGTGCACAGCACGACGCCCTGCACCACCGCATAGTCGCGGTTGAAGACGGCATCGACGATCAGCTTGCCGAAACCCGGAATGGTGAAGATCTGTTCTGTCAGGACCGCGCCAGCAAGCAGCTCGCCGAAAAGCAGCGCCGAGAGCGTGACGACGGGAAGCAGCGCGTTGCGGAAACTGTGGCTCAGGACGACCTCGCGGGGCGAAAGCCCCTTGGCGCGGGCGGTGCGGATATAATCCGCGCTCATGACGCCCACCATGGCTGAGCGCGTGTGGCGCATGAGCTGGGCTGCGAGCGCGGTGCCGAGCACAAAGGCCGGCATGATCATGGTCTGCAGGGAGCGCACGGGGTCGACAAAAATCGACTCGTAGCCGGAGGCCGGCAACCAGCCGAGATTGACCGAAATCAGCAGGATCAGCATGATTCCGAGCCAGAAATTCGGGATCGACAGCCCGGAAAGCGCGAAGATGTTCGCGATATAGTCGAGGGCCGTATTCTTCTTGACGGCGGCCAGGATGCCGGTCGGTATGCCGATCACGAAGGCGATGATCATCGACATGACAGCAAGCTGAATGGTCACCGGCAACTTCTGCAGGATGAGTTCGAGCACCGGTTGATTGGTCCTCAGTGAAATCCCGAAATCGCCCTGCACGATGCCGCCGAGCCAGCGGACATATTGCACCGGCACGGGATCGTTCAGATGGTATTTCTCGCGCAGGAATTCGATCACCGCCGGATCACGCTCCTCCCCGGCCATGGCGAGAATCGGATCGCCGGGTAAGAGCTTCTGCAGCGAAAAGACGAAGACGGAGATGATCAGCAGGGTCGGGATGGCGACCAGCAGACGCTTTCCAATATAGACAGGCATGATGCCGTCCCTTGTTGAAGTATGCGGTTCAAAGGTGCGAGGGAAAGATGCCGCACGGGAATTCCCGCGCGGCACCGGCAGATCAGCCTTCCTTCTTGACGCCTTGCAGGCGGATCATCCCGTCGGGGCTCGGCACAAAGCCGCTGACGCTGTTCTTGTAAGCCCAGATCCATGACTGGTGGCCGAGATAGATGACCGGCAGTTCGTCGTTCAGGATGGCGGTCGCCGCGTCGTATTTCTCCTTGCGGATCGCATCGTCGGTCGAAGCACGCGCCTCGTTGAGCAGTTTGTCGACTTCCGGGTTGCAGTATTTGGTATCGTTGATGCCGCCCTTGCAGGTGACGAACTGATGGACGTTGCCGTCGGGATCGACGCGGCCGGACCAGTCGGAGCGGCTGAGCTGGTAGTTGCCACGGGTCTGCTCGTCGAGCAGGGTCGCAAATTCCGTCGACTTCAGGCTGACGTCGAAACCGGCTTCCGCCACCATCGACTGGACGATCTGCATCATCTGCTGGGCGACCGGGTTGTTCGGAATCTGCATCTCGATCGGCACACGGTCGAAGCCGGCTTCCTTGATCAAGGCCTTGGCCTTTTCGACATCGCGCGCCGGGACCGGAATCGCTTTGTTGAACCACGGGCTGTTCGGCGGGAAAGGCTGGTTGCCGCCGACGGCCGTGCCTTCATAGACGATCTGGGTCAGGGCATCGCGATCAATCGCCAGCGAGAAGGCCTGGCGCAGGCGCTTGTCCTTGCCGAACGGATTGTCGGCGCGCGGGCCGTTGCCGATGTTCGCATAAAGCGCCATGTAGCCGATGTTGACGACGGCATCATATTTCAGGCCGGAATCCCCCTTGACGGACGCAACATCCGTCGGCGCCAGACGCTCGATGAAATCGAGGTCGCCGGAACGCAGGTTGGCGAGGCGGACGGTCGTATCCGGAATCGGAAGGTAGGTGACCTTGTCGATGAAGACCTTGTCCTTGTCCCAGTAATCGGCGAACTTTTCGAGCACGATGCGGTCCTGCTGGACGCGCTCGACGAATTTGAACGGGCCGGCGCAGGCAGGCTTGGAACCGAAGTTGGCGCCGAGTTCCTTGGCCGCCGTCGGCGAAACGATCATGCCGGCGCGGTCGGAAAGCTGGGCGAGCAGCGTCACGTCCGGAGCCTTCAGCGTAAACTTGACTTCCAGCGGGCCGGTCGCCTCGACCTTTTCCACCGAGGAGAGCTCGCTCTTGCGTCGGGATTCGGGCAGCGTCATGTTGCGTTCGATCGTGGCGACCACGGCGGCCGCGTCGAGCGGCGTTTCGTCATGGAACTTGACGCCCTCGCGGATCTTCATCGTCAGTTCCTTGCCGTCGGCGGACCAATTCCATTCGGTCGCAAGCTGCGGAACGATTTTCAGATCCGGGGAGACATCGACCAGCTTGTCGCACATGGCGGTGTAGACGATGCGGCCCACGAAGGTGCGGGACTGGGCCGGGTCGAGAACATCCGCATCGTCCTGCAGACCGATACGGAGTTCGGCGGACATGGCCGGAAGGGCAAACAGCGCGCCAGCAAGCAACGCTGTCGTCAGCTTGGCAAGTCGTTTCATATGGTCATTCCTCTCTTTTGGTTCTCTGGTTCCTGTTTTTCTGCTGTCCGGCTTGGCTGCCGGCTTCTCATGCAGTCGCGTTCCTTGTCTTCAAATCCTCCGGGGCAGTCTCCGCGCCCCCGTGATCGACGGAGGTCGCACGGATCAGCACCTCCTGGAGCCCGAGAAGATGTTCGCGCATCGCCTCCCCGGCTCGCGCCGGGTCCCGTGCCTCGATCGCATCGATGATGCTGGCATGCTGGATATGGATGGCGCCCTGTCGGCGGTTGCTGGCACGCGCCCGCTCCCGGATCGCCTGCCAGGCCTCGTCCTGGCGAACACGGTTGATGAGGTCGAAAATCGACAGGAAGAGCTGGTTGCCGGCCGCCTGCGCGATCTGGCGGTGAAACGCGCCGTCCCAAAGTTCCTTCGAATCCGCGTCAGTGCTCTCGGCGATCTTGCGGGCAAGATCGCGCATCTTCTCCACGTCGCGAGGCTTGGCGCGCATGGCAGCAAGCTGGGCAAGCTGCGGCTCGATCCTCAACCGGACTTCCATGATTTCCATGAAATCGGTGCCGGCGACGAGATCGCCGAGATGTTCGCTCCAGCGGGCGGGCCGTTCGCCGATGAACGTTCCCGAGCCCTGGCGGCGCCAGATCAACCCCTCAGCTTCCAGCACTTCGAGCGCCCGGCGTACCGCGCGGCGGCTGATCCCAAGCATCTCGGCCAATGCCCGCTCGGTCGGCAAACGTCCCTCGGCACCGAATTCCCCGGCAGCCATAAGCTCCCTCAGGCGATCAAGCGCATAGTTCGAATTGTCGTGAGCCTCGCTCGTTTTCCCCTGAACCATTTTTGTACCAATTCTTGATTGGTTCAAGTGGATGGCATTTCGCGTGCCCAGTCAAGACACTTTTTCATCAATTTTTGCAGTGCACAAAATTTGTGCAGAAAGGTCGGAGTCGAGGCTTGGACGCGCCGCAATCAAAACTTTAGAATAGGTGGTTACAAACGGAATCGTGAGCGCTGCCGCAGTGCGGCAGCCGGAGTTTCGAAGCGGAGTAATCCATGAACCAATACGACCTCATCGTCGTCGGCAGCGGTCCGGCAGGCCGCCGGGCGGCCATCCAGGCAGCCAAACTCGACAGGAAGGTGCTTGTCATCGAGCAAGGCCGCCGGGTTGGCGGCGTCTCCGTCCATACCGGCACCATTCCGTCGAAGACGCTTCGCGAAACAGCTCTCAACCTGTCCGGCTGGCGCGAGCGCGGCTTCTACGGACGCGCCTATCGCGTCAAGGAGGAAATCAGCGCGGAGGACCTGCGCCGCCGCCTCCTGATCACGCTCGATCACGAGGTCGAGGTCCTGGAGCATCAGTTCGCGCGCAACCGGGTCCAGCACATTCGCGGCAAGGCCAGTTTCGCGACGAACGAGACATTGGCCATCGTCAAGGACGACGGCGACGTCATGCACGTCACCGGCAAGTCGATCCTGCTGGCCGTCGGCACGCGGCCCTTCCGGCCCGACTACATACCCTTCGACGGCAAGACGGTCCTAGACAGCGACGAGTTGCTGGAAATCGAAGAACTCCCGCGGTCCATGGTGGTGATCGGCGCAGGCGTCATCGGCATTGAATATGCGACGATCTTCAGCGCACTCGATACCGCCGTCACGGTCATCGATCCCAAATCGACCATGCTCGACTTCATCGACAAGGAGATCGTCGAGGACTTCACCTATCAGCTCCGCGACCGCAACATGAAGCTCCTGCTCGGCCAGAAAGCCGAGAAGGTGGAGCGCCTGCCCGACGGCAAGGTCTCGGTGACGGTCGACAGCGGCCGCCGCATCGTCACCGACATGGTGCTTTTCGCCGCAGGCCGCATGGGCGCCACCGACACACTGAATCTCGCCGCCGCCGGCCTGGAAGCCGACAGCCGCGGACGTTTGAGAGTGAACCCCGAGACTTTTGAAACCAACGTTCCCGGCATCTATGCGGCCGGCGATGTCGTCGGCTTCCCGAGCCTTGCCTCGACCTCGATGGAACAGGGCCGCATCGCCGCCCGTGTCGCCGTCGGCGCGATCGCCAAGGAGCCGCAGAAATATTTCCCCTACGGCATCTATGCGGTGCCGGAAATCTCCACCTGCGGCTTGACCGAAGAGGAGATGAAGGAGCGTGGCATCCCTTATGAATGCGGCATCGCCCGTTTCCGCGAAACCTCGCGCGGCCATATCATGGGCCTCGACACCGGACTTCTGAAGCTCATCTTCTCGCTGAAGACCCGCCGCCTGCTGGGCGTGCATATCGTCGGCGAAGGCGCCACCGAGCTCGTCCATATCGGCCAGGCCGTACTGAACCTCAAAGGCACGGTGGAATATTTCGTCGAGAACACGTTCAACTATCCCACACTCGCCGAAGCCTACAAGATCGCCGGCCTCGACGCCTGGAACCGCATGGGCGAACTGCCGAAGGAAGCACCGATCGCAACCGCCCAGCCGCTCGACACGGCAACCACCGTGACGGGGGCCGAAACCGCAACGACCGAAAAGAAAAAAGCCGCCTCGAAATGAAGCGGCTTTTCCGGAGCGTCGATATGAAAATGGCCCCTTTCGGGGCCATTTTCGTCAGGATCAACGCGAATAGAATTCGACGACCAGATGCGGTTCCATGATGACCGGATACGGCACGTCGGAAAGGCTCGGAACGCGGACGAAGGTTGCCACCATCTTGTTGTGATCGGCTTCGATATAGTCCGGAACGTCGCGTTCAGCGAGGCTTACCGCTTCCAGAACCGAAACGAGCTGCTTCGACTTCTGGCGGACTTCGATCACGTCACCGGCCTTGCAACGGTAGGAGCCGATGTTGACGCGAACGCCGTTGACGGTCACATGGCCGTGGTTGACGAACTGGCGAGCCGCGAAAACCGTCGGCACGAACTTGGCGCGGTAGACGATGGCGTCGAGGCGCGATTCCAGAAGGCCGATCAGGTTCTCGGACGTGTCGCCCTTGCGGCGGTTGGCTTCATCATAGGTCGCGCGGAACTGCTTCTCGCGGATGTCGCCGTAATAGCCCTTCAGCTTCTGCTTGGCGCGCAGTTGCACGCCGAAGTCGGAAAGCTTGCCCTTGCGGCGCTGGCCGTGCTGGCCCGGGCCGTATTCGCGGCGGTTGACCGGGGACTTCGGACGGCCCCAGATATTTTCGCCCATACGGCGGTCAATTTTGTACTTGGACGATTCGCGCTTGCTCATCGCATTTCCTTCTCAACAGGTTACACCGGTTTGTTGCCAAACCGGATCAAGGAAACACGCCCTCCTCTGAGCCTCGATCGAGAAGCTCTGACAGGTTTCTCACGAAAGCGATCGGAGACAACCACGGGACATGTCAAATGAAACACCGGGCGTTGCCACCCGGTGCTGGCGGGGTCTTTAGGCGGATGTCATGGAAATGTCAACAGCAGCGGTTCCTTAACCTCTCGGCAAGGCTGTTTCCAAGGTCGGTTTGACTCTTCGAATATCCAACCCATCTCATATTTGAGGGAGGTAATGTGTCATGAGACGCACAAACTGGACCAGCCCGTTGAGAGTCGAGGATCCCGAAACCGGCATCATCCGCGCTGTCAAGACGGTGCGACAGGCAAAGACCGTGCTCGACCGCTTCTGGCCGGCCTATCACGGCAGCCAGCATCATCGGGCCGAACAGGCATGCGACGATGCCCTGAAGGGAAAATCCGATCCTACGGAAGCGCGCCGAGCCTTCATCGCCGCTGCCGTGGAAGCGCATTTCCACATTCAGTAAGATCTATTCGGCTGCGGCTCTCGCTTCGCCCTCGTCCGCCGCATCGGCGTTGCCGGGTGCAGTTTCCGCCTGCAGATCCGGGAAGGCGACGACGCGTTTTCCCGAAAAATCCGTGTGGACGACGATCAGACCCTGCTCCTCGAAGTAACCGAGCAGACGCCGCGCACGGCGGGCCGAATGGGTGCCGTAGGCCCGTGCGATCCGGGCATCCGACGGGCATGGCTCGCCCGTAATCGCCGCCTTCGCCATCATCAGGAATACGCCCTGCAGGTCGTCGGAAACACCGGCAGACAGGGACACCGCCGTGGCCCAGGCCTCGCCCGCGGCGGTCTCGGCATCGACGCCCGAGCGGGCGATCGCCGCACGGCGGCGGAATTCCGAAAGCGACAGCGGTGGCCCTGGCAGACGCCGCATGCGGGCGCGCACCAGGAAATCCTGGTAGAGCACCGAATCGGTCCGGTAACCCGATTGCGGATCGTCGAGGATTTCCGAGAGCACGGCGGAAAGCCGTTCCTCGCGCTCCTCCGGCGATATCTCCTGCTGGGGGGCGCGCGGCTCCTGCGGCGCGGACGAAGCGGCCGGCATGGAGCGGGAAAGTTCGGCAAGGATATCCGTCGTCGGGCGCGGCGCAGGCGTTGCCCGGCGCACCACGATCGGCCGGGTGAATTCTTCCGGGTCGGGCGTGAAGATCAGATCCTCGACGTCCTGCGGCGCGTCCGGCAGCGGCATCAGCTTCGGGCTCGACGAGCGGGCCGACGTTTCGACCGCGCCGATCACGATCGGCAGCGGCCGCCGCGAGAGCGCCGGGCCGAGGGCGACGAAATTGCCGCGCTTCAAATCCCGGAACATTTCCGCCTGGCGGCGGTCCATGCCCAGAAGGTCGGCGGCGCGCGCCATGTCGATATCGAGGAAGGTGCGGCCCATCAGGAAGTTCGAAGCTTCCGCTGCAACATTCTTGGCAAGCTTCGCAAGGCGCTGGGTGGCGATGACACCGGCGAGCCCCCGCTTGCGGCCGCGGCACATGAGGTTGGTCATCGCACCGAGGGAGAGTTTTCGAGCATCTTCGGAGACATCGCCGCCGACGGAAGGCGCAAACATCTGCGCCTCGTCCACCACGACGAGCACCGGATACCAGAATTCCCGGTCGGCATCGAACATGCCGTTCAGGAAAGCGGCGGCCGCCCGCATCTGCTCCTCGAGGTCGAGGCCTTCGAGCGTCAGCACGCAGGAGACCCGGTGCTGGCGGATGCGGTTGGCAATGCCGGCAAGTTCGGCTTCGGTGCGTTCTCCATCGACCACGACGTGGCCGAACCTGTCGGAAAGAGTGACGAAGTCGCCTTCCGGATCGATCACCACCTGCTGCACCCATTGGGCGGATTGTTCGAGCAGGCGCCGCAGGAGATGCGACTTACCTGAGCCGGAATTGCCTTGCACGAGCAGGCGGGTGGCCAGAAGCTCCTCGATATCGAGCTTGGCCGGATCGCCCCCGGACACAATTCCCATATCGATGCCGACTTGCAATGCACTTTCCTCTTATGCCGCGTCTTCGCGGCTCCTCACTGGACCGCGACTCTTGAACCTTAACAGAGATCGGGATTCGTTTCGCCGGGCAAGAGCGAAAATGCACAGGGCTTTGCAGCTACTCGACATTGATCTGCCAGGAAACGCCGAAGCGGTCATTCAGCCAGCAGAACTTCTTACTGAAGCCGTAATTGTCGATCGGCATCAGAAAGGACCCGCCTTCCCCCAGAGCTCCAGCCAGTCGCTCAAGCTCCTCCTCCGTCCCACATTCCACGAAGAACGAAAAGGACGGCGTGAAATCGAAGGCGTGCCTGACCGGACTGTCGATGCAATCGACTTTCTGGCCGGCAAGCTCGAAGGTGGCGCGAAACACGCTGCCTTCCGCTCCCATCTCGCCTGGTCCGTAATGCTTGATGTCGACTACCCGGCTTTCCGGCAGAACCGAGGTGTAGAAAGTGATTGCTTCCTCGCATTTATTGCCCTGGAACATCAGGAAAGGCCGGACGGATTTGGTCGGGCTTACCATCATATTCTCCCTCAGGATGCGGCTCGACGGTAGAACGCAAGCGAACCGGCAAGCGCCAGAAGTGCGCCGCCGCAGGCACGGTCCAGCCAGAGCGCACCTTTCCGCTTCAGCAGATGCACGGCCCGTGACCCGAGCAGCGCATAGGCGAACATGACCATAAAGTCGATCAGAGCAAAAACGATGGCGAGAATGGCATATTGCGGAACCTGCGGTGCATCCGATGTAATGAACTGCGGCAGGAAGGCCGAGAAAAAGAGATACCCCTTGGGATTGGTGACAGCGACGAGAAAGCTTTTCAGGAAAATCGACCTTGCAGACCCCGAGCCTGACGCTGCAATACCTTCCGTAACGTCAAGCGACCCCTTCGACCGCAAAAGCATGATACCGAGGAAGGTGAGATAGGCCGCTCCCAGCCATTTGACGATGGTGAACCAGAATTCCGAGGCGGCAAGCAGCGCGCCGAGACCGAGCGCTACCGCACCGATCAGCACGAAATCCGAGAGCATGGCACCCGCCATGCCGGGAACCGCGCGGCCGAGACCGTAGCGCGAGCCGTTGGTCAGCGCCAGCAGCACGGTCGGTCCGGGCGTTGCGATCCCAATGACGGCGACGATCGCGAACGCGAGCAAGGTCACTTCACCCATCTCTCCCTCCTACCAGAGATTCTTGCCGTCGATGACCGTATGCGGCCATTCCTCGGCGTCGAAATCGTCGAACAGACGCGCGTTCACCCCGAAGCGGCGCGTCTTGCCGTCCCAGGTGCCGTCCATCTGGAAATCCGGGCTGTCGCTATAGGTCGTGCAGCCACAGATGCCGCAGAAATGGTGCGCCACCAGCTTCGTATTCCAGCGGTAGACGCTGTCGCTTGCGGAATCCGCCTTCACGCGAACCTGCTTCGGCTCGTAATAGGCGTAAAGCGTGCCGCGCCTGGAGCAAAGGGAACAAGTGCAGCGGGTGAGCGCCTGCGGCAGCTCGCCGTCGATTTCGAAAACGGTCCCGCCGCAATGGCAACGTCCGGTCAGCATCAGATACTCCTCCCAGATTCCTCAGGCGGCGGCGCGCTTGAAGCCGATCGACAGGAGGCCTGCGCCGATCATCAGCGATCCGCCTGTGCGGTTGACGATCCTCTGGATCTTCGGCTTGCGGATCTGATTGCGCGCCAGGGCGGCCAGCAGGCCGTAAAGGGTGGCGTTGAGCGTCGCGAGCGTCAGGAACGTGACCTCGAAAATCGCCATCTGCATAAAGAGCGGCTGGGTCAGATCCAGGAACTGCGGCAGGAAAGCCACGAAGAAGACGATGCTCTTCGGGTTCAGCGCCGTCACCGCATAGGCATGCAGGAAGATGCGGAAAGGTTTTGCCGATGGCGCCTCAGCCTCTTCTATATCGGCCGCACGTTCGGAGACCGGAGCACGCCAGAGCTTGATGCCGAGATAGATGAGATAAGCGGCCCCCGCCCATTTCAGCACCGTGAAGAGCGCCGCAGACGTCGCAAGCAGCGCACCGAGGCCGAGCATCGAGGCCGTCATCGCGGTGAAATCGCCAAGCGCGACCCCTGCCACAGTCGCCGAGGCGACATTGCGTCCGTGGCTGAGCGCATAGGAAATGACAAGCAGGATCGTCGGGCCAGGGATGGCGAGCAGGACAGACGAAGCGGCGACGAAGGCGAGCCAGTGTTCAAGCGACATGCAAAAAATCCTCTCGATGAGAAAGCGAGCAAGCCATCGAATTTTGCGCTTTGCAAGCAGTGTTTTGTTGGGATCAGGCGGCCTCGTCGCCGATCGGCCTGACCGGCGGCTGCTCTCGCATCAGTGCCTGCGCCAGATCATAATTGGCCTGCATGGACAACCACGCCCGAGCGGTGCTGACACCAGCCCGCTCCAGACGCACGGCGAGATCGGGACTGACAGCAGCCCGACCGTGGAGCACTCGCGACAGAGCGACCCGGGACATGCCGAGGCGCTTGGCCGCTTCCGTCACCGACAGATCAAGCGGCAAAAGGACATCCTCACGGAGCAGTTCGCCAGGGTGCGGCGGAAATTTCATCATCACAAGCTCCTTCAGTGATAATCCTGATAGTCGACCAGTTCGATGTCGATGCCAACAAATCGAAACGTCACTCGCCAATTTCCATTGACCCAAATGGACCATTGTCCTTTCAGGTCTCCCTTAAGCGGGTGAAGCTTGAAGCCGGGCAGATTCAGGTCTGCCGGACCAGCAGCGGCATCGAGCAAGCCCAGGATACGTCCTAACTTGGCGGCATGGGCCGCCTGAATGCCCTTCGTCGTACCCGAATGGTAGAAGGCTTCGAGTCCTTTATGCCGAAAGCTGACTATCATGATTCTCATGTCCGTTTTCAAGAGCTTGGGCATGGGTTTTTCGCGTCGCTTTTTCAGCGTCGACGAGGGACAAATATGCTGCCTATTGCAGGACGCGGCGGCATTGAGACGACGGTTGATCAGACTCTGATGCGCGGGTTGAATACCGCAGGACCGTGGTTCGTCTCGGGCCTTCCTCTGTCTCACGTGGCGCGTGTTGCCGTTTCAGGCTCGCAGAATCACAACGAGGGTTGCCCTGACCGGCCGCCACGCCCAGCAATAAGCAGCGTGATGTAATTAAACTCTCCTTTGTACTTGGCGCCCCCTTCGTCAGGCTGCCTTTGTGGGGGGAATGGGAACTGTTGTCGCAATCGCCCAGACGAAAGCAGCGAGTTCGCGCGCGATGGCGACGGTGACGATGT